>CAYSAG010000285.1:0-6857 GCA_964428935.1 uncultured Planctomycetaceae bacterium
GGTGGTGTTTGCAATAGGCTCGGCGAGCGGCGACTTTTCATTTGCCCGGCCGGTCTTTAGAGTATTCGGCTCGATTGTCGACGTGGTGGCGGCAGTGCGTCGAGCGGACTCGGCTTGTTGTTCTGGCTGCGGGAAGAAAATGATTGTCAGTTGGGATTGGTTGTCTGACTACGTCCGGCTGGACATGTCGGTCGACGAGCTGACGTCGCGGCTGACCATGGCCGGGTTGAACCTGGAGTCGGTCAGCTCGGTGGACGGCGACACGGCCATCGACCTGGAAGTCACCAGCAACCGGCCGGATTGTCTGGGTCACATTGGCGTGGCTCGCGAAGTGGCCGTGCTGTTCCAGCGCGAGCTGAAGGTGCCGTCGCCGGAAGTGGGGACGGTTTCTTGCCGTACCAGCGAAGTCACGTCGGTGACGATTGAGTGCCCGGACTTGTGTCCGCGGTACATTGCTCGGGTCATTCGCGGAGTCCGCATTGGTCCCAGCCCGGACTGGATGGTTCGGCGGCTCCGCACTTTGGGCATTCCCTCCATCAACAACGTGGTCGACATTACCAACTACGTGCTGATGGAATGTGGACAGCCGCACCACGCGTTCGACTTCGACCGGCTGCGCGGGCGGAAAATTGTCGTCCGGCGAGCTCGGCCCGGCGAGAAAATCGTTGCCATCAACCAGCGCGAGTACGAGCTGTCGCCGGAAATGTGCGTCATTGCCGACGCCGAGCGTCCGGTGGCCATTGGCGGCGTCATGGGTGGCCTGGAGACGGAAATCACCGAGACCACGACGAACGTGCTGCTGGAAACGGCCGAGTTCCACCCGGTCTCGATTCGAACCACGGCCAGGCGCCTGGCCTTGCACAGCGATTCGTCGTACCGGTTCGAGCGGGGTGTGGACCCCGAACAACTGGACTGGGCCAGCCGACGGTGTTGTGAGCTCATTCTTGACTTGGCCGGCGGCGAACTGCTGGACGAAGCCATTTTCGCGGGTCAGCCGGTCTCGTCGCGGCGGGAACCGATTCCCCTTCGGTTCGCGCAGATTCGTCGCATTCTGGGCATCGACGTTCCTCGCGACGAGGTGCTTCGCATTCTGCAAGCGTTGGGACTGGAACTAGTCGGCGAGCCCGGGCCCGAGCAGGCTGCGTTCGTGGCTCCCTCCTGGCGACGCGACTTGACTCGCGAAATCGACTTGATTGAAGAGGTCGCTCGCATTCACGGCTACGACCGCATTCCCGAAGACGCGGTCGTGCCGGTGCAACTGAGTCAGAAGTCGGTGCGGGAGCGCGTGACGGAGCGGGTGCGGGACGTGCTGGTCGCCGCTGGCTTTTTCGAAACCATCAGCATGTCGTTCGTGGACCGCGAGCTGCTGGAGACGTTCCGTCCGTACCCGGACGTCGAACCGCTCGCCGTCGACCACCCGTCGCGCCGACAAGAGAACTTGCTGCGTCAGAGCCTGGTCCCCAGCCTGCTGCAAGCTCGGCGGGCCAACGAACGCCACGGCAACTTCAACGCCGAGCTGTTCGAAATTGCCAACGTGTACCTGGCGGCTCGTCCCGGAGACGCGCAAGCCGAGCCGCAAATGGTGGCGTTCGTCGGCGGCCGTTCGTTTCTCGAAATGAAAGGTGTGGTGGAGGCGCTGGCACGCAGCGTCAACCGCGACGCCGTCGTCTCGGCGCGGCCGGCCCAGATTGGCGGGCTCCGTGCCGGGGCCGGTGCCGAAGTCTTCTTGAACGGAACGCCGTGGGGGTGGGTCGGCGAGCTGGACCGAGGAGTGGCCGAGCGGCTGGACCTTCGCGACGTTCCGACCGTCGCCGAACTGCGAATGGACGTGCTCGAACAGCACGCACAACTGGTGCCGACCTACCGGGAGCTGCCTCGTTTCCCCGCCGTGCCGCGCGACCTGAATTTCGTAATCGACGAGCAGTTGACGTGGGAGCAACTGGAGAACGTGGTCCGGTCCGCCGGCGGCGAATTGCTGGAGAAGGTGGACTTCGGCGGCGAGTACCGCGGCAAACAGCTCGAACCGGACAAAAAGGCCTACCTGCTGCACCTGTCGTTCCGCGCCCCGGACCGAACGTTGACGAACGAAGAGGTGGAGCGGCTGCAAGAGCAAATTGTCGAAGCGTGCCGGCAAAAGCTGAACGCCAGGTTGCGCTGAGCTGAGTTGTCGGTTGCCGGACTTTTCGCTCACGCGGCCTCACGCAAGCTCGCTGCTTCGCCCGGTGCCCAATGAATCGAAAAGACGGTCGACAGGCCCACCCGGTCCAGTGCGAATCCCCACACTTTTTCTCCCCGCCGGACGTCGAACAGGCTCACGTGAGCTGGCTGGTGCATGAGCGCGTACAGGTCGCGAATGCCGTGCTTCAGCCACGCCAGGTTCGCTTTCCATTTCGTCGGACGCAGACGCGTGAAGCCGACCAGCAAGTGGTCTTCGTCGAGCACGGCCAGGCCGCGGCACCAGCCGAGCCACCGCAGCGAGGTCTGCATTTTGTTCAAGTCGAAAACGTGTTCCACACGCAAGGTCTTCCAATTCGCGACCACCACGTGACCGTCGACCGTCGTGAAGTAGACACGGTCGTCAATGACCAAGCCGTCGTGGGGCCGTTCGACGTCGACGGGAATTCGCCGGTCGGGGTGGGTCAGGCAAATGGCGTCCTTCTGGTGACAGCGAGTCACCCAGACTTGGTCGTCGACGGTGAAAACGAAGTTCGGGTGGGACTGGTGGGGCTTGGTGGTCGGCACTTTGCGGTAGTCGACGTCCGGTGAGAAGCGTCCCCACGGGTTGGGGTCTCCCAGCGTGTTCCACATGCGAAGAATTTCGCCGTCGCCGTCCATTTCGACGACCATGTCCAGACCGGTGTTGGCCACGAACAAGTGCCCGTTGGCAGCCAAGTGGACGTGGTGAAGGTCGTTGAAGCACGGGTGACTGATTCGGCGACGCAGCTCAAAGCCGGGAAACGAGAATTCCAGCACTTCGGTCGAGGTGCACAAGTAGCAGCGGTCTTCCAAGAAGGTCGCGGCTTTGAAGAGGTGGTTGACTTCGGAGTCGGGAATGACTTCAGGAGGGCTCACGTACTCCAGGCACACCCGGCCCTGTTCGCGGTCGGGGTCGATGCAAACAATCATGGCTTTTTCGTGGGAGCTCCATTCCTTGCGGTGAACCGCGCCTTCCTTTTGAACGCCTCCCACCACGTAAAACGGTTTCATTCCTCGCCTCCGTGCCTTTCCGACTGGCCGACCTCTGGAGACTCAGCCTCTGTTGCCGAATCGAGAGCCGCTTCCGTCGTCGCGTCTGGTGAGCGTCGCCGCGTAGCCGGACGGGACGACGAGTGCCAAAGCAGCTCGGCCACCTTCTCGCGCCGCTCGGCGAGCCGCCGAAGGCGACAGCCGAGACGGCCGTCCGCCCCGCTCGCTCTTGCGGCCGCCGAACTGTAGTGTAAGCCGAAACGGAGCGTCAAGAAGGCTTCGGAAAGCTCGAAGGCCGGTGGAGGCCGCAAAGGGCCACTGGAGACTGTTTCGTGTCGCGCTGTGTCCGCGCAGCGCACGGCAAACGGCCTGCCAAGACGACCGGGGTGTGGAAGGAGTTCCAAACCGCGAGACCAAAACGTCGTCTGTGGCGGTCCGCTGTGGAGCGGTTCAGAGCGCACCTCGGTGCCGTTTCTGTTCTGCTTGTACGTCGAAAAGCCTATAATTCCGCCGCTCTTTTGCAGACGTGGGGCTCGAGTCGCAGGCGTGGCCAATGGCCCGCCTCGTGTTTTTTGCTGTGCCAATCGACCAGAGAACGGTTCATGTCGACAAAGAAACGCATTCGGTGGTGGAGCAGCCCGCGGTTGGTGCTGCGCACCATTTTGATGCTGGACGACACGCCGCACCGAATTGCGCTGGGGGCCGCAATCGGAATGTTCGTTGCCATGACGCCCACAGTCGGGCTGCAAATGATTCTTGTGCTGCTGATTGCGGCTGTGACCAGCCCGCTGTTCGATTTCAACCGTGTTGCGGCGCTGGTCATGGTTTACGTTTCCAACCCGGTCACAATCGTTCCCATTTACTGGCTGAATTACCGGGTCGGCTGTTTGTTTTACCCGTCGAGTTTGACGTGGGACTACTTCGAACGCTTGCACGCACAGGGGTGGTGGACGGTTCTGACGGCCGTCTTCGTGGAAATTGGAGCTCCGTTGATTGCCGGGTCGCTCATTACGGCCACGGTGGCCGGGCTGCTGACCTACCCGCTGGTGCGCTGGCTGATTGACGTGGTCCGTGCGGAGGCGGAAGACGAGGAGGGAGAAGGCGAGAACGTCGCGTCACCGAGCCGCTCCACCACGTCTTCCAGTCGGACCGGCGCCGCGTAGCTGGTTCGCCGAACGCGACTCGACACGCTGCGTCTGCCGGGCTCGACCGACGCGCGGTGCCGCTCGCATTGGCCGCCCTCGGTCCGGCAAATGCCAACAGCCATTGTTGGCGGACGGGGACCGGGCTTGTATTCTGGTTGCGTCTTTGGCGTTCGGAAGGACCGGGTGAGCACGCCGGTTCGCGACGGCGCGGTCGCACCGTCTGCGTTGACAGGAGCGTCGCGCCGGGCAGTGGCGTCACCGAGCGGGGCTGTCAGGAACTGCCAGAGGGCGAACGGTCTGCAGCAGAGAGGGGCGTTTCATGTCAGAGCGAGAGTTCGACTGCTTGTGTGTGGGAATCATCGTGGCGGACCACGTCTGCGCGCCAATCGACCACTTGCCGGCTGCCGGTGAGTTGGTGACGACCGAGCGGTTGGAGCTGACGATTGGCGGCTGTGCAGCGAACGTGGCTGTCGACTTGGCGAAGCTGGGCAGCAAAGTGGCTGTTTCCGGAATTGTGGGTCGCGACATTTTCGGCCGCTACGTGCGCGAGGCACTGGAGCAGCATGGAATTGATTGCCGGTTCATTGCCGAGTCGCCGACGCACCAGACCAGCGGAACGCTCATCATTAACGTTCGCGGCGAGGACCGTCGGTTCATTCACGCTGTCGGAGCCAACTCGCAGTTTACCGGCGCCGAAGTCACCGACCAGCAGATTCAGTCGTGTCGGGTGCTTTACTTGGGCGGCTACTGTTTGGCGGACAACCCCAGTGCCGAGAACGTCGCTCGCCTGTTCCAGAAGGCTCGTTCGGCCGGCGTGACCACGGTTTTGGACGTCGTCATTCCCGGTCCGGGCGACTACTGGGCTCGGCTTCGTCCTGTGTTGCCTTACACAGACGTGTTCGTTCCCAACGACGACGAAGCCGAAATCATGACCGGCCTCAGCGACCCCGTCCAACAAGCCGAAGCCTTTCGTCAGGCCGGCGCCGGGACGGTGGTCATTACCTGCGGCGAGAAGGGGGCGGTGCTGCTGTCCGAACAGGCCCGTCTGCGAGCCGGCGTGGACCGGGTGGACTTCGTCGACGGAACCGGAAGCGGCGACGCGTTCGTGGCCGGCTACATTTACGGGTTGCTGCACCAGAAGAGCGAGCAGGAGTGCCTTCGGTTGGGCAGCGCGTTGGGAGCCAGCTGCGTCCGCGTGACCGGTGCGACGACGGGCGTGTTCACCGAGCCGGAACTGCTGGAGTTCGTCCAACAAAATGCTCTGCCGATGACTTCCCTGCCGGAGTGACCTCGTTCGGCGAATCGGCGCGGGCGAACGCTCCGTCGTTTAGACTGGAGCTCGCTCGGCACGGTGCCTTGCCTCTTGGCTCAACGAACTGGCGTCGCCATTTTCGGAACAAGCAAGGCGGAACCGGCGGCCGGCGGCCAATTGAGCGTCGTTAGCGGCTGCTGCTGGTCGAGGTGCGAACCCACTGACTGCTGGAGTGGCTGGCGGGACGAATGGGCTGGGCCTGCTCGGCCGGAATCGGTGGCAACCGCAGCGGCTGCAGGAAGCCACCGCTGGTGGAGTTCCAGGAGGTCTCGGCCGGCGGTGCAGGAGCCGGCACGGTGCCGGCGGGCGGGGGAGCCGAGCTGCCAGAGGGAACGGGCGTCTTGGCGCCTTCCGCCGGACCAACCGCTTGGCCGCAACTGGAGCACGACCCGGAGGACGGCCAAGCTCCTTCGGGAGCCGGGAGAACTGGACCTTCGACCACCTCACCCTGGCAAGTGGGGCAGTCCTCGACGACGGCGCCGGAGCAGTCGTAGTCCGCACCCACCACCGGTCCCGGGTAGACCGCGGCGGGCATTGGGTAGCCGGGGTAAGTCACGCCGCCCGGTCCCCAAGCTCCGACCGGCTGACCGTAGTAGCCCGGAAACTGTTGCCACGGCGACGGCGGCTCGCGACGACGCTCCTTGTGGTGTTCGTGTTCGTCGTCATCGTCGTCGTCCTTGTCGTGGTGGTCCTTCAGCCAACTGGGCGTCTTGCCAATCGAAATGTACGGCCCCGGACTGTAGACCATTCCGGTGTAGGGGTCGTAGTAGGGTCCAGCGTAGTACGTGCAGCCGCTGGCTAGCACACCGAAAAGGACCAGTGCCGACGGAATCCACAGCCTTTTCATTTTGCTCCTCACTTGGCAGCGACACGGAAAATTTCCAGTTACACGGCTTCCGCGTCCGGCCGTCTTGTCATTCCATCGGCGTTCCGGTTGGGCAAACTTTACGGGTTTTGACGAAAGGAAGGGTTTTGCCGTCAGAGTGTGGTGCGTCCGGAGCCGGGCCGGTGGCAAGGGACGGAAGCCAGAGGCGGGAAACTGCGCGTCGGCCGTCAAGGCGTGTGCGAGCGCGGCTCCTTGGCGGTCTGTGGAAAGCCGAGGTTTGCAACGCGTCGGCCAGACGCGACCGGGGACTCAAGAGCCGCTCCTCCAGGCCGCAGCCCCCCGCGTCTTTACGTCTGGACGCTCGGCGCGGTCCACGTGCACAGGCCCC
>CAYSAG010000286.1:0-6803 GCA_964428935.1 uncultured Planctomycetaceae bacterium
ACTCAGCACCTTCCGGTTCTGCTCGGCCGGGAAAAAACCCGGCGACAAGGCGTTCACACGAATCCCGTGAGGGGCCCACTCGCGAGCCAAATTCCGGGTCAAATTCAGTACGCCGGCCTTCGACACCGAGTACGTAAAGACCCGAGAAAGAGGAATCTCCGCACTGGCCGAGGCGATGTTGATGATCGACCCCTTCGTGTTTCGGTCGATCATGTAGCGCCCCAACACCTGGCAGGCCAACCGCACACTGCGCAGGTTGACGTTCAAAATGCGCTCCCATTCCTCATCGGTAATCTCGAAAAACGGCGTCGGAGAATTGATCCCGGCCGCGTTAATCAGAATGTGCAGGTCCCAGTCTTTGTCCGACAGGTACCGAACTAGGGACTCAAAGTCTTCGCGTTTGGTTGCGTCGAGCTTGAAAAACTCGGAGCTCAGGCCCTGTTGTGTAAACTGCTCGACGTACTTTTTCCCGTTCTGCTCGTTGATTCCGCAAATGATGGTGTGGGCGCCAGCCGAAGCGAGAGCCTCGCAAAAGGCTCCGCCCAAGACCCCCTCGCCGCCGACAACCACCGCGTTCAGCCCGTCCAAACCAAACAACTGGTGAAGGTACTCGGCAGATTTTGGCAAAGTCATGGCTCGCTCCTTAAATCTGTCTTGTTGGCTACTCAAAAGTGTTCCCGAAGGTTTAAGTAATGTGGCGCGTGCTGCTCGGTGTGTCACCACGTGGGCGTAACAGTCGCGAATTCAAAAAGGCGACTTCGATTAAAAGCCCGACAGGCGCGGGCCGGTTGTCCGTAGCAGGGCAGTGGGCGGCGGCGTGCTGGCTTTGTCGGGCCTCGTCCAACCAAAGCCGCCGCGGTTTTGGGGCAGCGGCCAGGCCGCTCGACACGAGGTGACTGGCCCGCCGCTTGCGGAAGCCTCGTGCTCAAACGAATTCGGGCTCCAGCAGCCGAGGAATGACGCCGGCCTCGTAGCCCCGACGCAGCAACAGCCGAACCGCCTCCCGCCCTCGCTGGCCAAAGTCCAAAGTCCAGTCGTTGACGTACATGGAGACGAAGCGGTCGGCCCGTTGGGCGTCGAGGTCGCGACCGAACTGTAGGGCGTACTCCAAAGCTTCGTCGCGGTGTTCCAAGCCGTAGCGAATGCTCTGCCGGAGCAGCTCGGTTACTTCCTCCATTGTCTCTTGGCCCAAGTCGCGTCGCACCGCATTGGCGCCGAGCGGGAGTGGGAGACCGGTGTGGTCCGTCCACCACTTTCCCAGGTCCACGACGCAGTGCAGGCCTTGGTCGGCGAAGGTCAACTGACCTTCGTGAATGACCAGGCCCGCGTCGAACTGCCCGTCAGCCACTAGGCTCGGAATTCGGTCGAACGGGCAGACTTCGTGCTCGAACGACGACCCGAGCAAAAGCCGGAGGGTGAGGAACGCGGTGGTCAACGTTCCCGGGACAGCAATTTTGCGGCCTTTCAGCCAGTCGACGTCGGCCGGCTGTCGTGCGACGACAATCGGCCCGTACTGGTCACCCACGCTGGCCCCGCACGAGCACAGCGCGTACCGGTCGGCCACGTAAGCGTAGCCGTGCAGGCTGACGGCCGTCAGCTCCAGTTCGCCGCGCAGCGCCCGTCGGTTCAGGGTTTCAATGTCCTGCAGTGTGTGAACAAAACGGTACCGACCCGTTTGAATCTTTCCATTGGCCAGCGCGTGGAACATGAACGCGTCGTCCGGGTCGGGGCTGTGTCCAACGTGGATCGTGAGTTCCGAGCTTTCCATTCCTGGTCCGGTTCGCTGCGTTCCTGAATGTGCTTTTCAATTTGGCGAGGTGACGGCCGTTTTCGAGCTTCGCCCGCCCGCAGGTCAGGCTGGGAGCCAACGTGGGAGCCGCCTGGCCCGGCAGCCTCCTGCGGCCACGAGCTGGCCCTGGTGTCGGTCGAAGGACTTGGCTGAGTTCCTCTGCTGGCCCTCGCAGCTTTCGGTCGCCTTGGCACATTGACGACGCGTCCTGAAAACGTCCGTCCGAGCCGTGCCGGCACGACTCGCCCTCCAACGGCGGCGACGTCTGGTGGCCCGTTTTGGCGGCCTCGGAGCCGTCAGCGGCGTGCTCGAACCCGTCGGCGGCGTGCGTTGAATCATGTTAGAAACATGAACTAAGATTGGCCAGCCAATGGCTTTCGGCGCCGGGAGCGGGCGTCGGACCTGCCGGTCCGACTCGAGCGACCCCTCGGGGCTCAAGCGACCACCCGGCGCCGTCCCGCCGAGTCGCCACGTGTCTTTGGACGTCCAGCGTTTGTTTCCAATGATTCTGCTTTCGGTTGAAGAGCTTGTTCGTCAATTCGACGCGGACCCGGTGTTGGACCGCGTGTCGTTTGAGGTGCGAGCCGGTGAGAAAATCGGCGTTGTGGGCCCGAACGGCTGCGGAAAGACGACGCTGCTTCGAATTCTGGCCGGTCACGACGAACCGGACGACGGGCGTGTCGAGCGGGCGCCCGGCTGCTCGGTCGGTTTGCTGGAACAAGAACCACATTTTGACAGCGGTCGCACGTTGTTCGAAGAGGCTCGGCAGGGGCTGGCCCACCTGTACCGTTTGCAGGAAGAGGCGGCGCAGGTCAGCCGTCAAATGGCCTCCGCCACCGACTCGCACCAGTTAGAACGTTTACACAAACGCTACGACTTTCTGCAGCAAGAGCTCGACCGTCTAGACGCCTTCAACCTGGACCACCGCGTGGACGAAGTCCTTCACGGTCTCGGCTTCTCGTCCGCCGACTACGACCGGCCGGTTCACACCTTCAGCGGCGGGCAACAGAGCCGCGTGCTGCTGGCCAAGCTGCTTCTTCAGTCGCCCGACCTGCTGTTGTTGGACGAGCCGACCAATCATTTGGACCTAGCTGCCACGGAGTGGTTGGAGCAGTTCTTGCAGCGGGTCAAGAAGGCCGTGGTGCTGGTCAGCCACGACCGCTACTTCTTGGACCGCGTGGTCGGTCGCATTTTCGAGCTGAACCGCGGGCGTCTGACTGCTTACACGGGCAATTTCACGGCGTACTGGCGGCAACGAGCGGCGCGTCACGAAACGTTGCTTCGGACGTACGAGAAGCAGCAGGAGTTCATTCGCAAGACGGAAGAGTTCATTCGACGCAACCGCTACGGCCAGAAACACGCTCAGGCGGCTGACCGGAAGAAGAAGTTGGAGCGGTTGCAGCGAGTCGAGAAGCCGCACGAAATTCCCGTGCCGCCCATGACCTTCGGCGCTCGCAGACGCAGCGGCGACTGGGTCGTCGACGCACGCCACGTGTCGAAAGCCTTCGACCGCACTCTGTTCGAAGACCTGACCGTGCAGATTTTCCGCGGCGACCGAGTCGCCGTGTTGGGCCCGAACGGCTCAGGCAAGACCACGCTGCTGCGGGTCCTCATTGGCGAGCTGGCCCCTGACCACGGTTCCGTCCGCCTCGGCCACGGCGTCACCGTCGGCTACTGCGACCAGCAACTGCGCGTCCTCGACCCAACGTTGGACGCTGTGGAGAACACGCGGCCGCCGAACCGGCCCGAGGTGACTCCTGGCGACCTGCGCAGTCTGCTGGCCCGCTTCGGCCTGTCAGGCGACGTGGTCTTGCAGCCGGTGGGCACCATGAGTGGCGGCGAGAAAACCAAGGTCGCTTTGGCCAAGCTGGCCGCTCAGCAGGCGAACCTGCTGGTGCTGGACGAGCCGACCAACCACCTGGACCTTTGGGCTCGGGCCGGACTGGAGCAGGCTTTGAGACAGTTCGAGGGCACGGTGTTGTTCGTCAGCCACGACCGTTACTTCGTCGACCAGGTCGCCACGAAGGTCCTGGTGTTGGACCCGCCGCGCTGGGCTTTCTTCGAAGGAAACTACTCCGACTACCAGCACTTCGTGCAGCAAACGCGAGCGGAAGCGTCCGGGCCTGCCGACTCGGCCGCCGAACAAAAGCAAACCGCGACAGCCGCTCGAGACCGTCGCCGCAGCAAACCCCGGCGCAAACGAAAATTCCCCTACCGAAAGGTGGAAGACATTGAACGCGACGTGGCGGAAAAAGAGAAACTGTTGGAAGAGCTGCAGCAGCAAATGGCCGACCCGGACGTCCACCGCGACCCCGAGCGAATCAAGTCGGTCATGCAAGCCTACGAACAGACTCGGGCCGAACTGGACCTGCTTTACGAGCACTGGGAGGAGGCGTTGGAGCTGAACTGACGGCGTGGCTCTTCGGCCCGCAAGAACGGTCTGGCTCCCCGGCCCGCACGGACGCCGTGACGCTTCGGTCCGCCACCGCACGCACGCCGACTCGGACCGGCCCCTTTGCTTCGCTTCGTCGCTGTGTGGTGTCGTTTGTCCAACTCGGGGCACAGCAACGCCGGACCGGTCGCCTCGCCGCTGCGCACGCCGGACTACTCAACCATGAGCAGCGGCAGCACGTCGCCGTCGCAGTCGAACTGGCCGACCACTGTCTCGTAGCGGGTTTGGTGTCCCAGGAAAGCCCGGGCCGAGCCGTCGTGTTGCAAGCTCCGGTAAACGACTAGTTGGTAGTTGCCCACGCGCAGTCGGAAGGCAGCCGCCGCGTCCGGACTGACCACTTTCCCGTCCTGACTGACCGTCAGCCCACGCCACTCCACGGGCCCGCTGCGGTGACGCGGCTCCCAGTCCAACACCACCGGCGCGTACAACGCCTGGGCTTCGGTCGTGCGAGTGACCACAAGCCGCCCGTTCTCCCATTCCCACTTTCCGGCGACGCTTTCGGTCCACACGTCCGGCAACAGGAGCGGAAAGACCCGCGCCACACGGACGCGTCCGCGCACCAGCGTCCGCTCGCGCGTTTCGGAAGAGCGAACCACAGACAAGCCCTCGGCCACCGGCAGAGACGAGGCGTACTCCAACCGAGACCGCTGCGGCAGCTTGACGGAGTCGGCCAGCAGGAGCAGCCCGACCTTCCGAGCCAGCAGCACTTGCCGCTCCAGTGTCAACCCGTCCGCTTCCAGTTGCAGCTCCAGGTAGTCGGCGTCTTCGTCCGAGTGCCAGCAGACGCAGTCCCACCGGCTCGGAATGCGAACCGGACGACCGTCGACGCGAACCGACAACGTCCAGTCGCCGTGCAGCAGGGTGCGTCGAGCGGCCCAAACCTGCAAGCGCAGCGTCGGCTGGTCGTAAGCCACAACCACCGTACTCGCCCCGCTGGACCACGCGTCCCGCAGGCACGCCAGCTTCGCGTCGTCGGACTGCACGCCCGGCCAAGACCGGCGAGTCGTTCTCGCACTGCCCGCCTCGGCGGCCTTGTCCAACCGACCCACGCTCCGACCGTTTCGCGTCCGGCCGGACTGTGCGGCCGAGCCGTTGGCCAAGCCGGCCACGTAGCGGCGAGCGAGCGAAGCGGGCGGAAGCTGGGCCAGCCGAGCGGCCGTCTGCAACAGGGACAGCGTCCGGTGAGCCGCTCCGGACGTGAGGGCAATGTGTCCGTCGGGCAAGCACAGCGACGCCGTCACTCGCACAAACCCGCGGAACCGGTCCGCCGACTCCGTGTCCCACAGCTCCACCTGGAGCCACTTGGACCACGCGGCCGAGCGGACCAGCGGAGCGGCCCAGCGCGTCAAGGCCGGAAGGGTGTCGGGCAGGGGAGCACCGTCGCGACTGACCAGCAACGCCAGTCCGCGACGCAGCACTCGGACCGCCCGAAGCTGCGACGCCGGCGGCACCGTCTGGTCCTCCCACAGAGCCGACGCCAGCAAAGGCAGCTCGCCGCGGGCGACCAGGTCGCTCCAAACAGGCCAGCCGTTGTCACCTTGGTCGCCGTCCGACCCGTGCCGCAAGGACGCCGTCCGTCTACTCCGTCCAACCGGTTGCCGACCGCCTGCCGGCAGACGCGGCTGAAGCAGCAGCCACTGCAAGAGCACTCGGCCCAAACGCCACAGCGTGGGCGACGAGAGCACGTTCACCGCGTCGACGGCCACACTCGCCGCCAACAGCACTTCCAACGGCTCGACGGGGCGCGAAAGCAGCGAGTCGGCAAACTGCCGGGCCGTTGTTTCCAAACCGCGAAACGGGTGGCTCGGGCGAGCCGACCGGCCCGCGCGAGCGTGAATGGCAGGGCGGGCGTTCGTCCGTCGAGCTCGACTAGCCACTCGCTGCCACGTCTGCAAGAGCTGCCAGGCGGAGCGGCTCCACTGCGACGGCTGGTCCGCCGACCACAACACGGCCGTCGGCAGCTCCAGCGCCGGACGCCCCAAACGACGGAGCCGCTGCTTCCACCAGTCGCCACAGCGCAGAGCCAGCTCGCTCTCGTCGCCGTCGCCGCGGCTGACGGCCCGACGTGCGGCGGAGCCGACGGCCGGAGGCAGACCGGTGCGAGCGGCGGAGCGGCGTCGAACCCACCGAGCCAACAGCTCACGGTCCGTCAAGCGACACAGCTCCGTCCAGGACTCGGCGGCTGCTCCGTCGAGGAAACTCACCGGTTCGCGCGAGCAGCCGCCAAATCCGGTCGGCTCGCCGCTGCCGCGTCCGTCGGGGCCGTTCAAGTTTTCGTCGTCTGGCAACGTTCCGCTCATTCGTGCCAGCCAGCTTTTTTCCTGAAGGTGCGACTTGTTTTCTCGCCTTCTCGCGTCTTCCCGGCTCGGTTCTTTCCGACGCCGCCGGTTCGACGGCTTGGACATCCTAGCGACCCGACCGGCGAAAGGCCATTTCGGCTGCCAGGCCTGCCGCCACGGTGACGCCGCTGCCGACAACCGGGTACCAGGTCCAGGCCAGCGAGGTCCCAAACGCGACGGCCGAGACGACCGACAGCCCGACCACCACGCCGCACAGCGCAGC
>CAYSAG010000287.1:0-6789 GCA_964428935.1 uncultured Planctomycetaceae bacterium
CGATTTGGGTGTAGGATAGAGTACGGTTGGCACTCCAGAGGCAAGGACGGTGAACTGCGCTCGGTGGCAGGGCGGTCCGGTGAAACACGAAGGCGAAAAACGACCACGTTTGTGGGGGAAGTGAGTCATGGCAGGGCGTTGGCGCACAGTGGCCCTTTCGGTGCTGGCGGGTGTTTTGTGCTTGGGAGCGGCGGCAATCAGCGGGACACGCCGAGAGAGGCCCATTCGACACCCGAAATTGGACCCAACGGCCGAAAAAGTCGGCTTGTTCGAGGGCCTGGAAAAGGGCGCGTTGGACGCGGTCATTATTCCTAAGAACGCCTTGGGCGGTAACCTACTGGTTTCGAACAAGACGGACAAGCCGTTGACGGTACAGATGCCACCGGCGTTTGTCGGCGTCCAAGTGGTGAAGCAGTTTGACATTGGGGGTTACGGCGGTGGCTACGGCGGCTACGGTGGCTATGGCGGTTACGGCGGCTACGGTGCGCAATCAGTCGGCGGCGGCACAGCGGGCGGTGTGGAAGGCGGCGTTGGCGGCGGCGCAGACGTCGGTGGCGCCGCGTTCTCGATTCCGCCAGCCAAGGTCGTGGTCCGGCCGTACAAGTCGGTGTGCCTGGAGCACGGAAAGAAAGAGCCGACGCCGCGCATGCGGTACCGGGTGGTCCGACCCGACCGGTTTACTCAAGACCCGGTCCTGCAGGAGCTGCTGACGCTGGTCCCGCGGCTGGACCCCGCCGTGGCCCAGGCTGCCGCGTGGCACTTGGCGAACAAGATGAGTTGGCAGGAGCTGGCGGCCAAGAAGGTGGAACACGTGGGAGGGCTGCCGCCGACGCCCTACTTCGCTCCCGCCCAGCTGCTGAAAGCCCAGCAATTGGTGGCCATGCTGCAGGCCAAGGTGCGGCAGCAGAAGACGCCCGCGGAACCGGTCCAGCGACGCGAACGAGTCTCGCGCCTGTCGCCTCGACGCTAGGAACGCTCGGCCAGCGCACAGGACCTGCGGTCGCGCCGACGTCGAAAGAAAGCCATCCCACACGGCGGTTGGACCGCCGTTTTTTCTTGCGCGCATTCGGCCGGAACGCAGCTTGAAGCCGCTCTCGAGCGCCGACGGGGTCGCTCCGGGACGGCGCCCGAGTCCTCGGTTTTCCTTGCACTTGTGTCCCGGTTCCGGCAGACTGCTCGAGACTTCGAACCGGCTTTCGGGCCGGTCGCTTGTGCATCGGCCTCGGCCCCGCTCGGTTTCCTGAAGGCAGAACAAGAACTCTTGGGGAACAAGAGAAGTTGGTTGCGTTTTGTTGAAACGGCAGCTTTGTGGAGGATTCGGCAATGAAATTGGCTCGAAATGTCGTGGTCGCCGTTGTGGCGACGGCAGCCGTCTGGGGACTGACTCGAGCGCGGGCCGACGTCCGCTTGCCCGCAATCTTTACGGACCACATGGTTCTTCAACAGCAGCAGGCCGACCGAGTGTGGGGTTGGGCCGAGCCGGGTGAGGACGTCACGGTCCAGATTGCTCAGCAGACCAAGCGAACGAAAGCAGGCGACGACGGCCGGTGGTCTGTTACGCTGGACCCGCTCCCGGCCGGCGGCCCTCACACGTTGGTCGTGAAGGGTAAGAACACCGTCACCATTAAGGACGTTCTGGTCGGCGAGGTTTGGCTGTGCTCCGGGCAATCAAACATGCAATGGCCCGTTTCCGCGGCCCGCGACGCCGACTTGGAAATTCTCATGGCCAACTACCCGCAGATCCGATTGATCACGGTCCCGCAAGTGGGCACGCAGGAGCCTCAGTACGACTTCAAGGGCCAATGGGTCGTTTGCTCGCCCGAGACCGTGGGCGATTTCTCGGCCGTCGGGTACTTCTACGGCCGGTTGCTGCACGAAGCGCTGGGAGTTCCCGTCGGACTGATTGACAACTCGTGGGGCGGCTCGGCGTGTGAGGCTTGGATTCGCCGAGACCTGTTGGAGAAAGACCAGCGCTACAAACCGCTGCTGGACCGGTGGCGTCAAATCGAGCAGACGTTCGACTACGAGAAGGCGTTGGCTGCGTACCAGAAGAAGCTGGAGCAGTGGAAGGAGCGGGCGAAGAAGGCTCGTGCGGCCGGAAAGCCGGTTCCTCGTCCGCCGCGTCGCCCGGGCAACCCGCTGACAGGACAACACCGTCCGGGCAACCTCTACAACGGCGTCCTTAAGCCAATCATCGGGTACGGCATTCGCGGGGTCATTTGGTACCAGGGCGAGACGAATGCGAGCCGGGCGTACCAGTACCGAGACCTGTTTCCGCTCATGATTCAGTCGTGGCGTGACGAGTGGGGCATTGGCGACTTCCCGTTCTACTGGGTGCAATTGGCGGACTTCCGGGCCGAACAGCCGGAGCCGGCCGACAGCGATTGGGCCGAGCTGCGCGAGGCTCAAACGCTGACCATGCTCAAGCTACCCAACACCGGACAGGCCGTCATCATCGATTTGGGCGAGGCGAACAACATTCACCCTAAGAACAAGCAGGACGTCGCTCGGCGGCTGGTCCGGTGGCCGCTGGCGTGCGTCTACGGAAAGTCGATCGTCTACCAGAGCCCGCTTTACAAGTCGATGGAAAAGAAGGGCAACAAGATTGTCGTCACCTTCGACCATGTGGGCGGCGGACTGGTGACGGTCGACGTGAACGAAGTGAAGGGGTTTGCCATTGCCGGCAAAGACCGCAAGTTTGTCTGGGCCAAGGCGAGGATTGTTGGAAAAGACAAGGTGGAGGTGTGGAGCGACGAGGTGCCGGACCCGGTGGCCGTTCGGTACGCTTGGGCCGACAACCCGGTGTGCAACCTCTACAGTCGTGAGCGTCTGCCGGTGACTCCGTTCCGAACGGACGACTGGCCCGGCGTCACAGTCAACAACCGGTGACAAGCCTCGAGGCGAAAACGCGGGCCGGTGTGGTCACGCACGTGTGGCCAAGCCGGCCCACGCCCTCGCCCTGCTGGCCGACGCGTGGCGGGAAGGGAGGCAGGTCTTTTCGGAGCCTGCTCGGCCTCGGCGGAGCCAGTCCGCTCCGTCCGGCGCGGAGCAGACGCGGAAAACCGCGGCGGAGCGGGCGTGTTCCGGCCGGTTCGCGGCCCTCCTCTAGAACTTCGGAATTTTGACTTTGGGTTTTTCGGACCACCGCCGTGGAGCCGCGTACGCCTCCTTCAGCTCGAATCCGTAGCCCCGTCTCAATTCTCTTTCGGCCTGGTACGCCCACGGCGTGTTCGGGTGCTCCTGAATGACGAACTGCAGGGCTTCGCGGGCCGCTTGCAGTTCTCGGTCCAGCCGCTCCAGGTACTCTGCGCGAATTTCGCGGACATGGTAGAAGCGTCGAATTCGCTCGAACTGGCGCTCGTCCGGTCGAATGAGGTTCTTGGAGCGAACGACCCGCCACACGTTACTTTTCGGGTCTTGGGGCTGCGGTCGGTTGGCTGCGTGTCGGTCGAGAGCCAGTCCGTACTGGAAGACCAAGATTCGGTAAGCCAGGCATTGGGCTCGGACCAGGTCGTAATTGGCCCGCCAGCGCCGGAGTGGCTCCTCGTCCCGAAGCGGCCGAACTTTCTCCAGCACGGCCAGCGATTGGTTCAACAAATCCAGAATGTGCAGGGCACGGGCGAATTGCGTCTTGGCTTGGCGAGCGAACGCGTCTGGGTTCATGGGGAAACGCCATGTGTTGAGTTTCAAGGCCGGCTCGGCTCGCGGGTCCAGTCTAGAAACCACGCTCCACACGGCCGACCGAAACGCGCTTCTCGCTCGTAGCCCCACGTACTGCTCTCGCGACACCAACTGCGGCTGGTACTCTTTCATGGCAAACGGGCCGAAGTGCGGCGGTGGAGTTTTTTCGAAGCCCACCAACCGCTCGTTCGTCGACGGCATGATGAAGAAAATGCCGCCCGACTCGCGAGCCAGACGCATTTGGTCGTACGGTCCGAAGCCGCACGGAAACGACCGCTCTCGCAGTCCCGTTCCGTCGAACTGCAAGCATTCCGGAAAGGCCGTTTCGGGACCTCGCGAAAGTTCCACTCGGTGGTCCTCGTGGTACTCCGGGTCGGTCCAGTGAATGTAGGCCGTTCGGGTGCCGAACATGGCTTCGCGGCCGAGAATGTAGACCGGGCTGCCGAACCTCTTGGTTCGGGCCACGGCCTCCTCCAACCGTTCCGGGTCGCTGGGAGACTCGTCCGTCACGACAATCAGCACCAGCCGTCGTTCTTGTCGCAAAGCCATTCGGCCGAACTTATCGGCAACGCGAACCACCGCCTCGCACATTCGTTCCTCGCCCGACTCGTCGACTGGAACACCGCGAATGGCTGCGCGGATTTTGTCCAGCTGGCCCGTCGGAGACTCCAGCAGCAAATGCACTTGGATGCCGAAGCTGGTGACGACCGTCAGCAGGACCTGGTCGCGCATTCGCAGTTGCTCGTCCCGTTGCTGCTGAATTCGCAACTCTTCGTAGACCTTGTCCAACAGACGGGCGATTGTCTCGCGGTCGGCCTTCATGCTGTACGATTCGTCGAACAGCCAGGCGACCAGCAACTTGTCCTTTCGCATCAAGCGCAGCAGTTCCCGCGTCAGGCGGCTCATGGCCGGCCCGTACCCTTCGACGGCCACGCCGGTTTCCCCCGCCACTTCTTCGGTGCCTAGGTCTTGTGTCAAGACTCCGTCGGACGGAGGGGGCAGTTCGTCGAAGCGGAACGGCACGTCCGGCTCCACCACCGACTCGGGTGTCGCCAGTTTCTCTTCCCGGACCGTCGGCTGTTGCAGAGACGAGACTTCCGAAACGACCGCGCCGCCCGGCACCACGTTGGGCGTCTCGGACACTTCCAGGTTCAAGTCGAGCCGTTGCACCAAGTCGTCCTGAATCGGCAGATCTTCGAACGTCGTGTCGACCACGGCCGCCGGCCGCTCCGTCCGCAGAGTGAAGTGAATCATGGCCAAGGCTGTCAGCAGAAGGCCGTGCAGAAGGAGCGAAGCCAACACGGCCGAGAGACGCTCCAGACGAGTCGCGTCCGACCACGTCTGCAGCCATTTCTCGCGCAGGTGTTCGAGCCAACGGACGGCTTGTTCGGTGGTCGTTGCCATGCTGTGGGTCGGCGAGAAGATTCGAACCTGTGTCCCGAGAACGGCGGGCCGGACCAGCTCCGTCGAAAGGTCTGACGGAACCGACAGACAACCCAGCGGGCAGCCGGAGCAAGCTCGACACGCGGCCGGTGCGACGCGTCGTGCCGCCCCCGTTGAGCGCTCGCTTCGTCGCAGCCCCACGGAGTCAGCTGGCCGGTCGAAGAGACGGTCGTCCGGTAGACTTCCTTCGCTGTTGCCGTTCGCAGTGGGAAAAAGATTCGGAAGCAGACACAAAGAGCCGCCACGGCCGTGGCCCGCAGCCGTTTCCGACGTGCTCTCGCAACACCGGTCCCTTCAGGTTAAGGCAGAGACACCAGCAGTTCAACGGCGGTTTTCCGCCAAGCCGGCCAGAAACAGCGCAGCGTAGATTTTGGGGTCGACCAACTTGTTCGCTTGCCGCTGTTCCTCTAACCAAGACTGCAGGTCCTTCAGCGGAACTTCGTGGACGGTAATTCGTTCGCCGGCCACGCCCCCTCCGGCCCCCACCTTTTCCAGACCGAGGGCTTCAAAGAACGTAATGATTTCCGAGGTGAGGCCGGCCGAGGAAGGACCGGCCGCCAGTTGGCGCAACTCCGCCGCCCGGTAGCCGGTCTCCTCCAGCAGCTCGCGCTGCGCGGCCTTCGCCAGCGACTCGGGCTCCTTTTCCGTCTCGTCGCCGGCCAGCCCTGCGGGCAGGTCCAGCACGCTGGCTCGCACCGGCTTACGGAACTGCTCGGTCAAGACCAGTCGGCCTTCGTCTGTGACAGCCAACACGGCCACCACACCACTTACGCCGACCCGCTCAATGAACTCCCAGCCGTCTTCACAAACCAGTTGCAAATGCCGCCCTTTGCCAAGCACCTGTCTGCTCATGCTGCGTCTTCCCGCTGTTTTCAGAGACCAAGCCCTTTCCAGACGGGGCGTCACCCGTTTTCTTGAAGTCGGCTCGCCGACAGGCGGTCCTTGCTGCGGCGAGCGCCGTCACGCGGCCACACGGGACGGAGCAAGCGAGGTCACCAGCCCACGCACGCCGACCACACGCGCCGGCCCGCGCGTCTTTGCCGGCCTGGTCCGACGGGGTCGGCGTTTTCCCGTCTTACGACTTCGGACGCTCAAAGGCGCCCAGGTCGAGCCGCTGGTCGTGGGGACGCGGCACCGGACGTCCGGTCGGCGAGAACTCGAAGCGCACTGGGTGAGCCGTCCAAATGGTTTCCGGCAGCGGCTCGCCCGCGTCCACGCACGGTGAGTCGGCTCGCAAGTGCAAGTCTCGCGTCGGAGGCGACACAAAGCCCGGGCTGTCGCCCTGCAGCAGGTCGGAGCTGTCGACGACGTGGCCTTCAAACCGCTCGTGGCTCAGCTTCCAACCTTCCTTGAACCAGTTTCGTCCCAGCACGGCCCGCCCGGTTCGTTCGAGCAACGCCAAGTAGTTTCCCGGCGCCGTCGTGAAGAAGATGTTGTTCCGGCAGTCCACGGTTTCCAGGACCGTAGACAACCGGAAAAGCACCGTCGTGCCGCTCCGCTGCGACACCACCGTGTTGTTGTAGAAAAACAACGTTCCCCGCCGGTACCAGCTCCTCTGGCCGCTGTCCCCGCCGTAGTGCACAATTTGGTTGTTTCCGTCGCCGTCCCGTTCCACCAGCACGTTGCCGTAGAAATCGCACAACATCCACTTCGAGCGGGCTTTGG
>CAYSAG010000288.1:0-6761 GCA_964428935.1 uncultured Planctomycetaceae bacterium
AGCGAACCGTCGCGGAGGGAGAGGAAGAGGCTGCCGCGGGCGGCAATGAGGCCGTCGAAAACCGGCGGCGTGTCCAACGGTTGCTCGTTCAGCACGCGACCGTCCTCGGCGTCCAGCACGGCCAGACGGGCCCCTTTCCGGCCCTCGAAAGCGGCGTACGGGTCGTCTGGGTCGAGCACGTCGGGCGGGCCAGCCACGTACAGCCGGTCGCCCGCCTTGACCATTCCGCGCACGCGAATCTTCAGCCACGTCGTCCACACCGGCGGTTCAGCCCGCGTGTAGCCAATCATTTTGTCCAGGCCGAAAGCTTCGCTCTCCAGCTTGCGAATGTCGTTCTTGCCTTTTCCGCGAGCTCGCGAGTAGTCGGACTGCGGCAGCCAGCGAAGGGGCGTTCGCGACCCCGGCTCGCCCACAATCTGCGGCTCGGTCGTGTTCCAATCCGCGAACACCAAGTAGCCGTTCGTTTCCGGGAAAAACATGGGGCTGTGGACGTTCCGGCGGTAGAACACCTTCAGCGCGTAGGTCTTCTTGTCGTCGACCACCAAAATTTGGCCGCTTTTCGGTGCCTGGTTGGCCAACTGGAAGCCGGGCCAACGTTTGGAGTACATCCAGAAGGTGCGGTTGTACCACGAGCCGTCCAGCAGGCTGGCGGTCGAGAAGACGTGAAGCCCCACGTCCTGTGCTCCTTTGCTCGACAGAACCGGCACCGGCACTTCCTTCAAGTCGAACGTCAGCTTTTTCTGTCGCATGTAAATGAACCCGCCTTCGCTGACGAGCAGCTCGGAGTTGGCCCCGAGCACGAAAAAGCTGACGTCCCGCTTCTCGGGTGGCTTGGGAAACGGTCCGTGCAGCCGGCCCTTGTGAAGCAGTCGCCCGGTCTGCGGGTCGACGCCGTAGAGGTAGATTCCGCCGTCCAGGTAGGTGGAGCGTCCGGCTTCGAAGTAGGCGACGTCGTTCACGACCAGCACGCTGCCGTGCACCGGCCACGCCGACTCGACCTGGTCGAAGTAGCCGACGCGGCGGTCGTACGGAGCGGCCAGGAACCGCCAGACGAGGGAGCCGTCGTCGGCTCGCAGACAGTAAACCCGTCCGTCGTGACACCCGAACAGAAGTAGCCCACGGTAGTAAGTCGGCGGCGAGTCAATGCGCCCGCCGGCCGTGAAGTGCCACCGCTCCTGGCCGCTGGCGCGGTCCAACGCGAACAACGTGTGCGAGTCGGAGTCGGCGACGTAGACGGTGTCGGCCACGACGACCGGCTGCGTCAGCGTGGTGCCCAGCTTCACCCGCCACCGGGGACGCACCTGGACCGGCACTTCGGTGGGCGAGGTTCCGTGCCGAGCGGCGTCGTGGCGGAAAGTGGGCCAGTCGTCGGACGTCGCCGGCACTGCCTTGGCCGGGCGTCCGTAGGCCGGTCCCCGCTCCAGCCGCTCGCTGTCTGGAACGGCGTCCGGCTGGTTTTTCGGAGCCGCCTTCACGGCCGCGTTGCCCAACAGCTTCGCGCCCGGCTCGCAAAAGCACTGGTCCGCCGGCACGTACAGCAGACCGTAGGACGGAGTCATTCCGTAGCGACAGGCTCCACGCAGCCAGTTGTTCTGCGAATGCTGCCCGTTGACCAGGTCAATGAACTCCGCCCCCTCCAACGACGTAATGACGTAACGCCGCGTCGCCCGGTTTCGGTAGCACCGGTGGTGGTGCTCCGGACTGCGCAGGTTCCTGACGAAAATTCGCTTGCGTTGCTCGCCCGACCGCAGGTCCCAGCCCAGCAAGAGCACGTGAGGGCTCTTGCGCGACGGCCTGCCCTGCTCGTCGACACTAATCGCTCCCCGGTAGACCACGCCGTCGACGACAAACAAGTCCACCGACTCAATGCCGACCGGCACCGGCGTCTGCTGTTTCCACAGCAGGTGTCCGTCGCTGGCGTCGTAGGCGGCCAAGTTCTTCCCGCCGGCCAGCACGACGAACCCTTCCGTCACGACCAACGTGCGCACGCCGGGCTGTTTCAGCTCCACGCTCCACAAGGGACGACCGTCTTTCACGTCGAGGGCCGCCAGACGCTTGCCAGACAGGTAGACCAGGCGTCCCTGGTCCACGCCCCAGAGCAGCGGGCGAACGGCACCGACCGTTTCTTGCCACAGCACCCGTCCGCTGCGCCCGTCGACGGCCACAAACCGGCCAGCCTGCGACGTGTCCTGACCGCGACGACTGGCGGCGGAGGCGTCTTGACGAGCCACGTACACGAAGGCCACGCCGTCGGCGACGACAATTTCGCGAGCGTCCTTGGTCTGTTCGACCGTCCTCAGGACGCGGCCCGTCGCGGCGTCCAGAATGGACAGCGGAGCTCGGAAGGCCAGCGTGACGTACAGCCGGTCGCCGTCGGCTACCAGCCGGCGTTGGGCTTCGTCGGGGACGTTGACCCGAGCCGCTCGCATTTTCGTCCAGTCCTTGCCTTCCCACTTTTCTCGAGCCCAGGCTCTCCACCCCCACTCGCCCAGCGGCTTCTTCCACAAAAGCTTTCCGTTGAAGGCGTCGCGACACACCAACGACCAACGGTCGGGAATGCGCTGGTCGGTAATGCCAATCAGTCCGTCGTCCTGAATGTAAAACATTCGACCGTTCGCAAAGACCGCCGCTTCGACGCCCGACGGGGTTTCGTGGCTGCGCAGCCACAGGGGCGGGGCGACCCACTGAAGACTGCGCGGCGGGCCGACCTCCGTGTCCTGGGCCACCGCGTTGTTGCCCGCGTCGTGCAGGAAGTGCGACCACTCGTCGATTGTTTCCGGGAAGGGTTTCCGAAGAATCCGACCGTCTTTCACAAAGTAGGCCGCTCCGTTCGGACGAAGCACACGCAGAATTTCCTCCGTCGGCACCGCCCCGGCTTCGCTGACCACGACCAGGTCAATCAGGTTGTCGGCGTAGGGCAGGCGCGAACCGTCGAAATGCTCGACCGAGACCGGGCCGTAAAGGCCGAGCGAGCGAAGGTAGCGGCGGGCCGCGTCGACGTGGCTCGGGTCCGAGTCGAGTCCGTGGACGGTGAAACGGGCGTCCGGTCGCAGAGCCGCCGTCAATTGCCCGTCGCCACAGCCCAGGTGAACGACGAAGCCTCCTTGAATTCCCGTCTGCTGCAGAATCCGCTTCGCCGTCTGCTTTGCCGAGCTCGCGGCTTTGGACCGACCGGCTGCGTCCACACTGCCGTAAAGCACCAACAGCAAAGCCAGCCCGGCACTTCCCACTAGCCGGACCCGAAACCCGCTCAACCCGACGCAGTTCCTTCTCATGTTTCGTGCTCCCCTAAAAGGCCGCGCTTCGCCCTTCGAGCTAACAGGTCCTCACTGCGACCGTAGCACTACACTAACCCGAAGCCTCAGCGAGGACGGTCGTTTCGCCACCCGAGGCGCTTCGGTCCGCGCGTGGTTCTATTTAGCGGACGAATCTCCGAAAGACCAATCCGCGGACAGTCACTGGCTGGTTCCGATGGTGCCAAACCGAAGCGATTCGGTCAACGCTGCGCGGTCGGCAGGCGGGCCAGCCGGTTGCTCCGGCCGTGTGCTGGACCCGACGGTCCTTTTTTGCTGCGGCCGAGCGTTCGGGCGGCCTGTGCTGGGCTGCGGCCGAACACGCGGGCCGCGCTGACCAGTTCTCCGGCGCGGGACTGTCAGCAAGTACCGAGCGTCGAACCGTCGAACGTCCGTTTCGATTTCGTCTTGCCCCAAGGTCGCCTTTCCGTTACATGTACGCTCCCCTTCTGATTTCCCGGCCTGTCTGGGGCGTGGCAAGCGTGCGGACGGCGAGCGGTCTTGGACTGGCCAGTCAGGTCCCGCTCGGCGTTGGTTCGGTGGTCGTCGCAAGACCGTTCGGACCGTGTCTGGCGGTGGGGCTAGCGTCGTTGCGGAGGCATGCCGGAACTTGCCCCGGGCTGTCGCGTCGCGCTTGCCGCCCTAGTCTGACTCGCTCGAGAGCTCCTCGAACCTCGGCCTGGAAGGCGACAAGAATGACCTCATTGGTTGGCGGACGGAATCGCTGGAAACGAGGCCTGCTGTTGGTGCGCGCGGGGCGAGTTGGAACGGTTCGTCTCGTGGCTTCTGCCCTGCTCGCTCTGACCGTTGGCTGTCAGACCGTGCCGCCCGGGCCGGTGTTTCGGGGGCAGTCGCCTTCGGAGCCGGGCTTGCTGCCCGACCACCCGGACGTGGCGCCGCTGCCGACGGCCGAGTCGCCGGCAGTGGCCCCGAACGAGCCAATCGTGGACATTCTGGTCGAAGGCAACCGGGTCATTAAGACGCCGCTCATTCTGCAGAAAATCAAAACGCAAATCGGTCGCGTTCCGCGACAGGAGACCATTCGGGAAGACCTGAAGCGGCTTTACAACACGCACTGGTTTTTCAGCGTCGAGCCGATTTTCCGCCGCACAGAGAAGGGCTTGGTGTTGGTCTTCAAGGTCGTGGAACGGCCAATGATTGAGCGGATTGAGTACCGCGGAAACAAGCACATCAGCACGGAAAAGCTGGAGAAACTGACCGGCCTGAAGCCCGGCGACCCGCTCGACATCAGCCTCAACCAGCGGCTGGCTCGACGAATCGAAGAGGAGTACCACAAGAAAGGGTTCCCGTACGCCAAGGTCACTCTGGCCAAAGGCGGCTCGCGGGACGACCGCGAAGTCATTTTCGAAATCGACGAGGGACAGAAGCTGGTCGTCACGTCGATTAAATTCACCGGCAACGAGTCGCGGTGGGCCTTCGATCGGTTGTTGCTGACCAAGCTGCGAACGAAGAAGGCCTTGCCGGGTGGAGTGACGTTGCTGGGGGGCAAGTTCGACCCAGACACCATTCCCGACGACATTGAAGCCCTGAAGCAGTACTACCACGACATTGGCTACTTCGACGTCCAAATCGACTACCGCGTTTCCATTTCCGAGGAAAAGTGGCTGCCGTGGCGAAAGGGCGAAGGCAACGTCACGATTGAGTACATCATTAAGGAAGGACCGCGCTACAAAGTCGGCGACGTCGTCTTTCAGGGGAACAAGGTTTTCACGGACGAAGAGCTGCGAGACGGGCTGAAGCTGGTCAGCGGCCAGTACTTCACGCGCCGGTTGCTGAACCAAGACATTCAGCACCTGAAAGATCTGTACGACTCGCGAGGCCGGCTGTTCGCCGTGGTCGAGGCCGTGCCGCGGTTTCGCCAAGAGCCGGGCGTGGTGGACCTGGTCTACAAGATTGACGAGGACCGCGTCTACACGATTCGGCGGGTGAACGTCCACATTCTCGGCCCCATGCCGCACACGAAAGAGACGGTGGTCCTGAACCGCATTCTGACTCACCCCGGCGACCTGGCCAGTGCGAAACGAATCCAACGGAGCAAGCGTCGGTTGGAGGGAGTCATTTTCGAACGCGGACCGAACGCGGGTCCGCGGGTCGAGGTGTCGAAGGTGACGCCGGAGCCGCGAACTTCGTTGGCTCAGTCGGTGACCACGCGCGGCCAGAACGTTCCCCTGCCCTTGCCTCAACCCGGAAACCCGCTGCTGGAAAACAACCCGTACGGCGACCCGTTCGCTCGAGCGCTCAGCGAACCGCCGGGGCAAATTGACCTGGACTACTACGTCACCGAGGCACGGACCGGCCGTCTCATGTTCGGCGTCGGCGTCAACAGCGACGCCGGGCTGGTCGGGTCCATTGTGCTGGAAGAGAACAACTTCGACCTGTTCCGTCCTCCGCGCAGCTTCGAGGACATTCTGAACGGCACGGCCTGGCGGGGCGCCGGTCAGCGGTTCCGCTTGGAAGCGTTGCCGGGCGACATTGTCAGCCGCTACTTGATTAGCTTCTCCGACCCGTACTTCTTGAACACGGACTTCAGCTTCGGGGTCAGCGGTTTCTACTTCAACCGTTTCTACCCGGACTGGGACGAGGACCGACTGGGCGGCCGCGTCAGCTTGGGCTACCAGTTGAACGAGCAGTGGTCGGTGTCGGCGGCTTTGCGACTGGAGTCGATCAACTTGAAGAACCCCGACTCACCCACGCCGGCCATTTTGCAAGAGGCGGTTGGTCACAACGCCTTCTACTCCGCTCGCTTCACCGTCGCCCACGACACGCGGGACGCACCGTTCCTTCCGGCCGAAGGGCACTACGTGGCGGCCAGTTTCGAGCAGGCCTTCGGCGACTACGTCTACCCGCGGTTCGACGTCGAAGGGCGTCAGTACTTCACCGTTTTCAGTCGTCCGGACGGAAGCGGCCGGCACGTGTTGAGCCTGGCCGGTCAAATCGGCTGGTCGGACGTGGACACGCCGGTGTTCGAGCGTTTCTTTGCCGGCGGGTTCCAGTCGTTGCGAGGCTTTGAGTACCGCGGCGTGGGACCCGTGCCGCCCGGCACCGACGTCCGAATCGGCGGCCGGTGGCTGACGCTGGGCAGCGTCGAGTACATGTTCCCCGTCACGGCCGACGAAGTCGTGTCGGTGGTCGTCTTCAGTGACTTCGGCACGGTGGCGGAAACACCCAGCTTCAACGACTTCCGAGTCAGCGTCGGAGCGGGGCTGCGACTGACCATTCCGGCCATGGGACCCGCTCCCATTGCCCTCGACTGGGCCATTCCCGTCTCGAAAGCCGACAGCGACGACACTCAGGTCTTCAGCTTCTACATTGGCTTGTTCCGCTGAGCGGACGGCGAGTGAGCGGACGGCAGCGAGAGACAGCCGCGCCGGCGTTCGGGCCTGTCGCGCAGGCCGCGGCGCGCGACAGTGCCGTTCGGTTTCGCAGACGTTTCCGACCTTCGTGACG
>CAYSAG010000289.1:0-6727 GCA_964428935.1 uncultured Planctomycetaceae bacterium
CCACACGGCAAACCGCGTCCCTTTGACTCCGTCCCGTTCCTCGACGTGCGCTCCCATCCAACGGTACATTTCTTCCGAACGCCTCAGCTCGCCAAAGTCACCGAAGTGGACGTGGAACCGGTACGAGGACACCTTCCCGTGCCGGGTCCGACGACTGGTTTCCGCTCTCCACATTGGGTCCCTCCGTGGACGTCCTGCTTTCTCAGCCCGACTCTTCTCGCAACTCGCTCGACCCCGCACCCTCGACCGAGTGCCCAGACGCCGCCCGTCGCTAGCCTCCACTCCTCCCACTGCTTTTTCCCGACCGACGACCGCCGGCTCCAGACCAACCGCATTCGGTCACCGAGACGGCTGCTGGACCGGCCCGCAGTCTGACCGACTGCACATTGTCGGAAACTACCACGGGCCGTCAACGGTGAGTCGGTTCTTGCACACAACGGGCTTGGCCGACCTCGAGTGCTGGCCACACCCAGCCGCGAACAAGAAAACACGCTGCGCTCGCCCGGGCCGTCTCCGTCCGCCTCGCCCGCGGCGGGGCAACGCGCTGTCCTGGCACTGCAGGTGTGGGTGAGTTGTTCGGCAGCGGCCGCGGCGGGCGACCCCGAGACGGTTCCCACGCACCTCCGTCCACACTGGCGAGGGCCCGTTCGCTTCGACGCGGCCGCGCCCGCACGTGCCGTCGGCTCGAGTTCTCTCGACCAACCGGCCGAGTCCGCAACGGCCCGCCCGGCTCGAGCCGTCCGAAAGCCCTCTCCGCGTCCGTCCTCTGCTGGCTTCAGCCGTCACAGAGACCGGCCGTCGGCAACGGCGGAGCCGGCGGAAATTTTGCGGGTTGAATCGTAATTGCTGGAACTGTTCACAGCAACGGCGGTTCGGAGCAAAACGAAGCTGCCGCAACGGCGAACTGTTGCGGGTCGGTAAACTACAATTGCGGCGAAGACCTGACGGGCCGTCGCGCCCGTCGGCGAGCGGCAGACAAACGGGCAAAAACTTTCTGCAAGCGGCGGGTCATGACCGACACACGAGTCCCAAACCGACCGTCTGTTGTCCGAACGGCGGTGTTGCTGTTCGGTCCGCCGCTCATTGTCACGCTCTGCTACTGGGCGTCGTTGGGACGGTCCTCGGACGGGAACCTTGCCCCCCGTCTGGCCCGGTCTGCGGCCGGGGCCGCGGCCGAACCGCCCGTCGACTGGCTGGCCGCCGACCTTCCGACGGCGTGTCGCTTGCGAGCGGCCTGGCTGGCCGAACGGCTGGGCGACCAATTCGCTCTGCTGGTTCGTCCGCCCTTCGTTTTGGCGGGAAACTGCCCGCCAAAACGGCTGGAGGAACTTTTTTCGTCAGTGGTGGAGCCGTTCGTGCGAGCCTTCGCCGTTCAGTTCGACGCTCGTCTTCCCGACGAACCCGTGGTTCTGCTCGTCTTCAAAGACAACGCCAGCTACCGACGCTGGGCCGAGCGGCTGGACCAGGACGACCGGCGCGGCTACACCGGCTACTACCAGCGGGAAGCGCGGCGGGTCCTGGCCGACGTTTCGGCGGGAACCGGGCCGTTGACGCACGAGCTGACGCACGCGCTGACGCACTTCGACTTCCCGCCCTTGCCCGAGTGGTTCGACGAAGGGCTGGGAGCGCTGTACGAGTCGCCGCAGTTCCGCTCTGACGGACTGGCCGTGTTTGGCACCGACAATTGGCGACGCTACTACGTGCTCTACGCTTTGCGCACCGGCCGGCTGCGTCCGCTGGAGGCCCTTTTGCAAAGCGGCCGAATTCGTCCCGACCACCAAGCCGTCGACTACGCTCACGCCCGCTACTTCTGTCTGTTTCTGCAGTCGACCGGACGGTTGGTGCCTTTCTACCGCCGGTGGCGAGACGCTTACGAGCGGGACCCGAACGGAGTTCAAACGCTGCGGCAACTGTTCGACGGCGCCTCGTTGACTCAGGTCGACAACCAGTTCCGTCACTGGTTGCTGCTGAAAACGGGCTGTGCTCGTCAGCGGCCGTTTCCTTCCGCCAGCGTCGGCCGCTAGTCCAACCGCTGTCGCCGTCGCAGCTCCGAGAACAGAAACGCGTAGGGTCGACGTGCACGAACCGCAGACGACCGGCCGCTTCTGCCGGCAGCCGGTGCCGCTTCCGACCGCCACGAACCGGCCGGCGACGACGGACTCGAGCCGCCAGAAGCGGCTCCGTCGACGCCGCCCGGGCTCCACTCGCTCGACGCCCGACCGAAGTCCTCCGGCAGCCGAACGACGTCGTCTCCGTCGGGCTCCGGGTCCCGTTCCGACCAAGCTGCGGCGCCGCTCGACACCGCAGGCCGTTCGCCGTCGCTGGCCTCCACGCCGCCACGGGCGTGGAGGTCTAGCCCGCCGGACGAAGGCGAGCCGGGAGCCCCGTCCGAAGCCGTCGGTTCCCCTTGCCCCGGCGTCGGTTCGACGTTCCGGACCGCCTCGCGTTCGACGCCGGCGCCGCCCGCCGAAGGAGCGGACTCGCCTTCGGCCTTCGGCTCGTCGCGCGCCGACACCTCGGCCCTGCCGTCCGTGGCCGGCTGACCCGTGGCGTCCGCTGCCGTTTCGCCCGTTTGCGACTCGCTAGCCGCTTCCGACCACCCCTGAAGGGCTTGGTCGCCCAAGAGCAGCCGCCGCGTCTCGAGACAAAGGTTGAGGACGTCTTCGCCGATGGAGCGTTCCGGCTCGAGCTCGGCCGACGGCTCGCCAGCCTCGACCCGCACCGTCCACGGCTGGTCGGGCGAGTCCTCACGCGCCTCGACCGCTTCCCCTGCCGAGGGCTCACCCGCGTCGTCCGGCGACTGGTCAGGAGCGTCGTCCACCGCGACCGACTGCCGGAGCAGGGGCATGAGTTCGTCAATGGTCAGGTCGGGGCGGGGAGTGCCCTGCCGCAGGAGGGGCTCGTCGACAGGCGGCTCGTCGGTCGAGCTGGCCGTCTCCGGACGCGCTTCCGCCTCGAGCTGTCCCGACTCGGCCTCCGGCTGTTCGGCCCAGTCGGCTTCCAGCGGCGTGTGAGCGGTTCCCGCGGCGTGTGCGGCGTCACCCCGTGTTCGCTCCGAGCCGGACGGCTCGCCCTCGCCGGTCCCTTCTCCGTGCGGCCGCGCTGGCTCGGTCTCGTCCCCGCCAAGCTCCGTGGGCGGGCCGGCTGCCTGAACCGACTCGTCACTGCGGGCTGCGACACCCTCGGCCGGCGACGTGGCCGCCTGCGTGGGCGTCGACGGCCCGTCGGGCGACGAAGCGTCGTGACCAATTTCCCAGACAATGCCAGACAAGTCGGCTCCCTCGGCCACGGCGTCCAGCGCCGCGTAGCGGTCGACCACCGGAATTTCCTCAAACTGCGGCTCAGTCGTTTCGACTTCGGTTCCGGTTTCGGCGTTGGTTTCGTCCGGCACGGGTTCGGATTCCTTTCGAGCTTGCGGCCCGTCGGTTGGTTCTGCGGCCGAGGGCGACGCGCCCGCAGCTTCGGCGGGCACGTCTTCTTGCGGTTCGGCCGCTTCTGACTGCGACGCGTCGACCGACGTCGGCGACGAGCCGCCGCTCACCGTGTCGTCGACGCCGCCCCTCGCTGGCTCGTCCGCCCCGGCCGGCTGCGGGCTCGTGTTGCCCTCGGTTTCCGGACTGGTGGCGGACGCAGAGCCGTTGCCGTCCGCCGGGGGCTGAGGTTCGAGCGGCGAGTCGACCCCGAAGCCCACCTCAATGGCCGACGCGGCGGGCTGTTCCGCCGACCGGTCGTCGGCAGCCACAGCCACCGTCGCTGCAACGACCGACGCCGGCTCACCGCCCGGCCCGGGGCTTTCGCTGCTCCACACCCGAGCGCCAACCGCAGACGGTTCGCTGCTGAACGGCCCAGCGTGCGAGTCGTGCGGACCGCCGAACCCCACTTCGACGACCGCCGGGGCTTCGGCCGACGACGAGCCGTCCGCCGAACCGCCCGCAGGTGCGTGGACCTGCAACGGCCGAGCTTCGGTCGGGCCGGCGCCGTCGGGCTCCTGGAGCGGCTCGTCGGGCTGTCCGGACGCCGCCGCAGCCGGCTCGGACGTTCGGCCGGCCGCGTCGCTCGGCCCGCCCGGTTCGGTCCCGACGCGACTCTGGCTCGACTCAGACCCGTCGCGCGCTCCGCCCCAGACGGCTCCTTCCTCGCCGGATTCCACCACTGCCGGTTCCGAGGGGCGTCGGTCCCGGTCGGCGGTGGACTGTGCGTCGCCGCCGTGTTCGCCGTCGCCTTGGTTTCTGGCCGACGAGTCGGCTCGGCGTCCGCCTGACGGAGCTCGGTGTCCACCCAACGGAGCCCACTCGGCCACGTGGTCCAGAGCAGGCTTGAGCCACGGCGGGTCTTTCCACGCCAGCGGCAATTGCTTCAGGTCGCCCAAAGCCTCCTTAACCGTTTCCGCCTCGACGGGCCGCTCTTCCGCGACGAACCCGAGCAGCAGGCTGTGGTCGCACAGGTGGTTCAGACAGCGAGGCACGCCGTCGCTGGCGTAGCAAATGGCTCGGACGGCTTCCGGGGTGAAGACGTCTTCCAACCGTCCGCCCGCCCACTCCAAACGCCAGCGAATGTAGTCGGCCGACTCGTCTTGCGTGAGCGGGTCGAGCGTGACGTGGCAGAAGACGCGTTGGTTGAAAGCTTCGTACTCGGGCCGGGCCAGCCGCTCTTCGAGGTCCAGCTGACCGCAGAGGACGAAACGAACGAGCGGCTCGCCAGCCTCGACCAGGTTCGTGAGCGAGCGAATTTCGTCCAGGACCTCGTCGTTCAGCGTGTGGGCTTCGTCAATGACGACCAGCAGGGGACGGCGTTCGGCGTGCAGTTGACGAGCGGCCGCCAGGACGTCCAGCCGCAGCTCCTGCTCGGACATTTGCCGGTAGGGCCGTTCGAGCTCGAACAGCACGGTTTGCAGCAGCGAGCTGCGAGTGGGGAAGTTGCCGTTCTCGACGACGACCGAGCGGTAGCGTTGCGACAGCTCGTCGGCCAGCTTCCGGCACAGCAGGCTCTTTCCGAGCCCGGGGCCGGCCGTCAGCAACGCCACTCCCTGGCCCCGCTCGACGTTCACCACCAACGCGTCGAGCGCCGACTGCATGGTGCTGACCGGCACGAAACACTTCGGGTCGGGAGCCGCTGCAAAGGGACGTCGTTGCAGTCCGAAGAAGTTCTCGTACATGAAGCTGACCTTTGGACCCAAGGTGGACTAAACGACGGGCCGGTGTCCCAGTCGACGGGAACGAACCAGCGCGGGCTGGGCCGGCCCAACGCGTCGGTCACGCCTGCAACCAGGCCCGCAAGCTCGACAACCCCACGGCGCCGCTCCGCCCGTTGACGGACAAGACCCCTGGCGCCGACGAACGGAACCGCTGTCTCGACGCCGACAGTCCAACAGCCGGCCGTCACTTCCCGACCGTCGCGCCGCCACGCCGGTCTGCCGAGCCCCGCCGGCCGGCGCAGACACGACCACGGCTCGGCTGTGGCCGCAGCCGGCGTCAGTTCTTTCATCGAACCGGCAGAGTTGGAATCTTGAGAGGAACCGACAGAACCTTTGCTCTTCTCCCAAGCCGCAAACTTTTTGCAGCTTGACGCTTGGGGCTGCCGGAAACGACGAACCCAGAGCGGGGCCTTTCGGTGACGAACAGTCATTCAGAAGGCCGACCGTGGGGGCTGTGCGCCGAGCAGCGCACAGGGCGTGAGCGGCAACGAGAGGGACTGGGCTGGCAGCAGTCGCCGGGTGAAGGCGAGCCTTGGCGGTGCCCATTCGGCAGGTGCTCCCCACTCGTCGGCACGCAGTGGGTCGCCACGCGTCGGAGAAAAGGACAGCGAAAGCCCTCGTGCCCGTCCCGTCGCGAAAAAGTAGAGCCGACGGGCGGCCGGAAACCGACGCACTCGGTCACGGCGCGCCGGCCTGTCGGGCAAATGGCTCGGCGAGCGCACAAGCCGAGCGACGAGGTTGTCCCGCTCGGTCGGGAGCGTGCGCGTTTGAACCTTTTCAGGCCGTCCGGAAATTCGTCCGCTTTTTCTCCAGGCATTCGTGAGCTTCGAGCGACCGCCCGTGCCTGGCGAAGCTGGCGTCGGAGCACAGACCGCCAGCGGCCACGACAGAGCGTGGCCCTCCAATTCCCGGACAACCTCGAGCAGGTAACAGGTCGCCGTCGGAGTCGCGAACACGTGCAGCCAGGCTCGTCGTCCGCCCACCCGCCAGGTGAGTCTCGTCCGGAACCACCTCGGGCGAACGGCGAACGTCCTGCCGAATCTGTTCGCAGCCCCCACCGGAACCCGCCCGCAGACCCCAAGGCGGCGAGCCGTCCGCTGGCACGAACGAGCCGACGTCGACCGGCTCACCGAAAAACCAAACAGCCCCCCAAACAACTGACGCACCTTCCCGTGCGACAGCGCCAGCTCCAGCCGCTTGTTCAACCAGGCCAGCTCCGCGTGAGCCCGCGGGCCCAGTGGAGCCTCGCAGAGACCGTCAGACTGCGGCACGCGGCGACAAGACGTGGTCGGCCGACGGACGCCGTCGCGGGGACAGAAAAACCGAAGCTGCTCCCACCGCGTCGGACGTCTGCAACGGGTGCCGACCGTGGACCGTCCGACCGCAGTCCGAACACCGGCCCGTCTGAATCCGGAACTCCCTCCAGACCGGACGCACCTCCGGAAGTTTTTGTGGGCACTGGACCTGCTCCCCCGTCCGTTCGATCCGACGGCCGCCGCAGTGAGGAGACCGCGACGGCCAGGGAACCGCGTA
>CAYSAG010000290.1:0-6603 GCA_964428935.1 uncultured Planctomycetaceae bacterium
GTGGCGTGCTGCTGTTCTTCCTGAACTTCCCGACAATCAAAGTTTGCCCGCCACTGGTGATTCCCGACGACGCGTTGCGGGAAGGAATCGCTGCGCTGGGCGAGGCGCTGGCCACGCTGACCGAGGCGTGACCAGAGGCCGAGACAGACGGCAAACCGCTCCCATTTTCTCCGACGGCGCTCGCCGCGGCCGAACGAGCGGGGTCGTGCCTCAGCGGCGCGAGGCGGGGAGCCGCCGGTGGAACGAGCTGCGTGAAGCTCGCGGCCGGTCCGGCCACGGTCCGACGGAGCCGCTCGGGCTCCCTTGCGGCTTGCCACGCCGGTGCCTTTCGGGCCGAAGTGTCGGGTTGTGAGCGGTCTGGGGACACGCAGCGGGCTTTCTCGCCGAAGCGGCTCGAACCGCGTCTTGCGGTGCGACAGACCGCAGCCTAAGATGCAGTGTGCGGTGCTGTCGTGTCGGGAAGTCTTGGGCGAACAAGAAGGCAACGCCAATGAACGCTTCGGAACGGAAAATTTTGATCATTGAGGACGACCGCGAAATCGCGGCCACGATTCGAAAAGTGCTCGAGTCGATTGGCTACCGGGTGGATTTTGCGGAGAACGGAGTCGAGGGTCGGCGGAAAATCGACGACTGGAAGCCCGACCTGGTCATTACGGACATGATGATGCCTCGCATGGGCGGGTTCCCGGTGCTCGACTACTTGCACACGTTGCCCGAGTCGGAACGGCCGCGGGTCATCATGATTACGGCCAACGAGGGAAGCCGGCACAAAGCGTACGCGGAACTGCGCGGAGTGGACGACTACTTGCGAAAGCCCTTCGCCATGGACGTGCTGTTGGAGTCGGTCGAGAAGGCCATGGCCCGGAAAGAGGCGTTGGAAAAGGGCGAGCCGGTGGACGACCCGCCGGCCAAGACGACTCGCCGCTCTCGCAAGAACGCCTGACGCACCAACGCCAGCGAAGTCCCGCCGTCCGCTCGACCGCTCATTCAATCCCCAGGCTGCGTTCGATGCTGCGAGCTTTCTCGGACATGAGGAACTTCTTGAGCGGGTCGTTTTCTTTTTCGAGCGGGCGGTCGCCGCGAGCTTCTCGTCCTACGGCCGACCACTCGTCGTCCGGCTCTTCCGACGTGTCCCGGTAGTCCGTCGGGTTTGGCCGGAACACGCTCCACGTCTGCCGGAAGAAGCTGCTGGTCGTGCCGGTCAGGCTGCAGCCAGACGACCAAGCAGCGGCAAGCAAGGCAACGGTCAGAAGAAGCGTTCGTTTCATGGCCGGAGCTCCGTCAACCGGTTTTGGTTCGGTTTGGCCGCGAGTCTGTTCGCGGCTTTTTCTTTTGGACCACGTGGAAAACGCACGACAGCAAAGCACGTCTTCGGCCTGCGGCGCGGAGAGAACCCTGGAAAGGTTTGGCCAAGGAATGGAAAGGAGGACGAGAAAGGGGGGAGCCGTCGGCGGCTTCCGACAACCCAGACGGCCACGCCGAGTCGTCCCGGCCGACGTCCGGTTCGGCTAGGGAGTTCACCGCTTGCCGCGGCACAGCTCGCCCGCAGCCAGCCCGCCACGGGCTGGCGAATTCTGGCAGAAAGCGCTCCGCGGGTCCAGAGCCGTTCGGAACGACGACAGTGTGAACCGACACCGACCGTCTGTCACTTCGGTCCGTCGACGGCCTGAGCCTACCGTAGCGTCGAAGACCGCAGCGGCCCAAGGCTCGACTGCTCGGGGACTCTTGTCGAACGCTTCTTCTTTGCGCTCGCCGACCGTTTCGGTCGACGCGGCCGAGCCACCGTCGGCCAGGTTGCGCCCCAGAGCGCGAACGGGTCACCGGTGCGACGCGTCGGCCGGCAGGCCGTCTCGGCGGGCCAACAGCCGCGCCACGACCTTTCCTTCGAAGTTGCCTTCGGCGAAACGCAGGACGGTTAGTCCGGGAAACAGAGTGGGCAGCTCGCCGGGAGCCAGGACGAAAGCCGGGTTGCGAAGGCGGTTGTCCGGCTGGCGGAACTGCTCGGTCGTGTAGGTTTCGTAGACCAACAGGCCGCCCGGCTTGAGCGCCCGCTCGATCAACCCCGGCAAACGGTGCCGTTCCAGAAACTTGAACACCAGCACCAGGTCGTAGGCTGCAGCGGCCGGTTCGAACTCGTCCAAGTCGGCTGCAATCCAGTTGACGGACTGTCCGAGCTGTCGAGCCCAACGGCTGGCGCGGCGCAGTCCGACCAGCGAGACGTCCACGGCGTCCACCTGCCAACCGTGCTGAGCCAGCCAAATGGCGTTGCGTCCCAAGCCGCAAGCCAAGTCGAGCGCTCGGCCGGCAGGCAGTCCGCGGACGCACTCGGCCAGAAAAGCTGCGGGCTGCAACCGGTCCGGAACCGGCCAGTTCTGGTAACGGGCGTCCCACTTGCGTCGGTCAAGCTGCGACATGAACGCACTCTGAAAAAGCGGTTCGGGAGAAAAAGCACGGACGAGTCGGCTCGGGCCGGACAAGTTGGCTCGGCCGCTGAACCGTCGAAAAGTACAACACCCTGGTCGAAAAAAACGGCCGATCGGCATTCTAGCCGGTTCGTTGTCGAGCGGGCAGGTGCTCCGCTGCGCCTCGCCGCGTCCCGTTGCGGACGGCTCGTTTTTCGCACGCGAGGCGTTTTGGTACAGTCTAGTGGGGAGGAGGCGTCCTTCTGCAGCCGCGGGACGGCTTGACCTGTGTTGCAGGAGCCGAGCGGTGCCGCGCTTGTGGCGACAAGGTTTCAACGGCGAGAAAGTTTCAACGCACGAGCCGAGACGGGGAGAGGCAATGAAAAGACGACACGCACTTTGTTCGCTCTTGGTTCTGGCAGGCGGACTGGGGTGGCTAGTCGGGCCGGCGTTGTCGGCCGAGCTTCCCGAAAAGCCGAACATTGTTTACTTCCTGGCGGACGACTTGGGTTACGGCGACCTGGGCTGCTACGGACAGAAAGTCATTCGCACACCTTACCTGGACCAAATGGCTCGCGAGGGCATGCGGTTCACGCAGCACTACGCTGGCAGCACCGTGTGCGCTCCCAGTCGCTCGTGCCTCATGACCGGACAGCACACCGGTCACACGCCGATTCGGGGCAACAAGGAAGTGCAGCCGGAAGGGCAATGGCCGCTGCCGGCCGACGCGGTGACGTTGGCCGAGGTGCTGAAGAAGGCTGGCTACGTGACGGGAGCCTTCGGCAAGTGGGGACTGGGTTACCCCGGCTCGGAGGGCGACCCGACCAAGCAGGGCTTCGACGAGTTCTTCGGCTACAACTGCCAGCGAATGGCTCACAACCAGTACCCGTACTACTTGTGGCACAACCGCGAGAAGGTCTGGCTGCCGGGCAACTCGGGACGAAAGACGGGACAGTACGGACCAGACCTGATTCAGCAAGAAGCGTTGAAGTTCATTGAGCGGAACAAGGACCGACCGTTCTTTCTGTACGTGCCCTGCACGCTGCCGCACGCCGAGCTGCTGGTGCCGGACGACGAAATTGTGCGGAGCTACCGCGGACGCTTCGAAGAAACGCCGTACAAAGGGGTCGACGACGGACCTCGCTACAAGCGAGGGGGCTACGGGTCGGTCGCAACGCCCAAGGCGAATTTCGCAGCCATGGTCACGCGGCTGGACCGGTACGTGGGAGAAATCCGAGCCAAGTTGAAAGAGCTGGGGTTGGAGAAAAAGACACTGGTCATTTTCAGCAGCGACAACGGTCCGCACGCGGAGGGCGGAGAAAACCCGGCGTACTTCAACAGCAACGACGGCCTGCGCGGAAAGAAGAGAGACTTGTACGAGGGTGGCATTCGCGTTCCCATGATTGCCTGCTGGCCGGGGAAGGTGCCGGCCGGGACGGTCTCGGACCACATTTCGGCCTTCTGGGACGTGCTGCCCACGTTGGCCGAACTGGCCGGAGCACCGGTGCCCGAGAACATGGACGGCATTTCCTTCCTGCCGACACTGCTCGGCCAGCCCGAAAAGCAGAAGCAGCACGAGTACCTGTACTGGGAGTTCTACGAGCAAGGCGGCAAGCAGGCCGTGCGTTGGGGACGCTGGAAGGGAATTCGGCTGAACGTGCGAAAGAACCCGAACGGTCCCATTGAGCTGTACGACCTGCAAACGGACTTGCACGAGGACCACAACGTGGCCGACCAGCACCCGGACATTGTCGCCCAAATCGCTCGGTTCATGAAAGAGGCTCACGTCGACTCGCCGGTTTTCCAGTTCGCTCCGTCGAAAAAGCGAGGCGGTCGAAAGAAGGGGCGGTAGTCCGGTCGACGCGGCGGTTTCGGCGGCCAGGCGACGTCGGTTGGTTTACGGGAGGCGACGCGTGTCGAACGCGAGCGCGTGTTTGAGCAGTCGCCTACAGCTCGGCTTGCTGCAGCGCCTCGTCAAACCGCTGCACCAGCTCGTCAGCCGGCTCCAAGCCGACCGACACACGCAGCAGAAACGGCGACGCTCCACACCGGCGAGCGAAGTCCAGCTCCTGGTAGTGAGCCAGCAATGTGTAAGGGCAACAAAGCGTGTAGTTGGTGCCGAGGTTGGGGCCTTTAGCGACGCGCAGCGAGTCGTAGACTCGCGGCGCGTTCTGCTCCTCTCGCTGCACCGTGAATGACAACAAACCGCCGAAGCCGCCGCCCGGCCGTCGGAGCCGGTCGTAGTTTTCTCGCGTCTGAAACTTCGGGTAGTACACGCACTGGACTGCCGGGTGGTGGGTCAAGAAGTCCGCCAGCCGTTCCGCGTTCACGTTGATTTGCGCGACGCGTTGGCGGAAGTCCCGCGAGTTCCGCTCCAGCACCACCGCGTCGTCGCCGAAAAGAAGGTCTTCGTACTCGGCCAGCAGAGCCGACTTGAGCGAACCGTACAGCGGTCGGTGCGGGTTGAGCACCAGCGAGCCGCCCAGAACGTCGCCGACGCCCGAGAAAAACTTCGTCAGACTGGTGGCCACCACGTCGGCCCAAGGGAGCACGTTGAGGTTCACCAGGGCGGCCAACGTGTCGTCGACCAGCAGCGGAAACCCGCTCGACGCAGCCAGCTCGGAAAGACGCGGCAGGTTCGGCGTGCGGAGCAGGGGGTTGCCGGGAGCTTCGCAGAACAGCCCCACCAGCGGCTCGCTGCGGGCCAGTTCCTCCAACCGGCCCAGTTCGTCTTCACTGCCGGTCGGCAAGAAGTGGACGGCTTGCTCCGGCCGGCAGCCAGGCGTTCCCAAACGTTCCTGCAGCTTCAGGATGTCCACGTACGGAAGGCCAAGCTGCACGGTGCGGCCGCTGGAACGAAGCCGCCGGAAAGCTCGCAGCGCCGCGTAAATGGCCGCCATTCCAGACGGAAACAAGAAGACGTCCTCCAAAGGGACTTCGAACAGTTCGCTCAACCGCTGCCGCACCGCCCGCTTCGCCTGCTCCGCCCCTCTGTCCGGCTCCGCTCCGCGAAGAAACGCGGCGGCTTGCCGTGAGCTGACCAGCTCGCCCGTGTGTTGCCAGTACGCCCACGCGTCGTCCCACGCCGCTTCGGGGAAGAGCACGGCGCAGAGGCCCAAACGCTGCAGCGAAAACAAGCGAGCCTCGTGTCCTTGCCCTCGAACAAACGAAGCACAGCGCGCCGCGACCCGTTCCGACGGCAAGACCAAACACCGTTCGCCCTCTCGAGCCAGCTCCGACTCGACACGCTCGAAGAGTTGCCTCACGTACCGGTTCAAGACGAACCGTGGGTAACCGCTCTGCAGCCGGTCCCGCACGGCCGGGTCCTTTTCCTCGTACCCAACCACGTGACGCCAGAGGGGAAGGCACACCGACACCGCGTGCTCGGAGTCCGGAATGGGCTTCCCGAGGTCTTCGGCGTTCCAGACCGAATTGGAGAAACCGACTTGCATGAAACCGAACTCGTTCGCGAAAAGCCCGCCGCCAGCTCAACGCCGCGGCGATTTCCGGCGCCACCGTGCCGACGCTCGGCGCCGGCCGTCGTCTGGAGGTGTGGCGGCACGAACCCAGCCGTCCGGCAGAACCGGGTGGCTGAAAAAAGCGTTGCCTTCGTCCCGGCGCTGGCGTTGCCAAGCCGTTTGTTCGACTGGGCGGTCCGGCTCGAACGCTGGGGCAATTGCCTAGATTTTTGACGGACGACCCGGGTTTTTCCAGCGTTGGGCGGGAGCAGGCGAGCAGAGGCGGGGGTTGGGAGCGGCAGAGAACGTTTCGGTCCGTTTTTCGGCGGCCGGCCGCGGGGTTACGAGGTCAGTTTGTCGACGAGCATTTGACGGACCAGTTTCGGGTCCGCTCCTTTCACCTCCCGCATGACTTCACCAATCAGCCGCCCAATGGCTGCCTGCTTGCCGTTGCGAAAGTCGTTTGCAGCCTTTTGGTTGCGAGCAATGACCGCCTCAATGACCCCTTCCAACGCCCCGGCGTCGGAAATGATGGCCAGCCCACGCTCCTCGATGATTTGGTCGATTCGTTCCGTGCTGGGCGGCGTGCCTTGGTCGGCCTGAGCCAACAGTTCGGCGAAGACGTCGCGAGCCCCTTTCGTGGCTAGTTCGTTGCGGTGGATTTTCTTCAGCAGGTAGGCCAGCTCCGTCTCGCGAATGGGAAACTGGTCGATTGAGATTTTTCGCTGGTTCAGCTCGCGAAG
>CAYSAG010000291.1:0-6514 GCA_964428935.1 uncultured Planctomycetaceae bacterium
GGGGAAATGCGACAGGAGACGAAACGAGGACTCGGGAAACACGGTGAGCGCAACGTTTGCAGTCGTGGACGCGTGCCGGTGGCGTTCGCCGTGGCCACGCTGGTGGTCGGTCTTGGACTGTTGGCGTCGAGCCGTGGCCGGTCTGCCCGGGCCGGCGAAACCGGTTCCGCTCCGGCAGCGGTCGAGGCTCGTCGACTGCTGGAGCTGTCGGGGGTTCGAGGTGGGCTGGTCGTTCACGTCGGGTGCGGCGACGGTCGACTGACCGCCGCTCTGCGAGCCTTGCCGTCCTACCTGGTGCACGGTCTGGACGTGGACGAGCAGGCGGTCCAGGCGGCTCGGCGGCACATTCAGTCGCTCGGCCTTTACGGACCGGTGTCCGTGGCTCGCTTCGACGGCCGGCGGCTGCCGTACGCGGACGAGCTGGTGCAGTTGCTGGTCGTGGAGCGGTCGTTTGACTTGTCGGAGGACGAGTTGCTGCGGGTCGTCTCGCCGGGCGGTGTGCTTTGCGTCCGTCAGGGCGACGGCTGGCGGAAAAAGGTCAAGCCGTGGCCTGAAGACGTGGACCAGTGGTCGCACTTCCTGCACGACGCCTCGAACAACGCTGTGGCCAACGACCGGCGAGTCGGTCCACCTCGGCAGCTTCGGTGGACCTGCGGGCCTCGCTGGTCTCGCAGCCACGAGTACCTTTCCAGCTTGCAAGCCCTGGTCACTGCCGGAGGCCGTTTGTTTTACGTCTTCGACGAAGGGCCGACCAGTTTGACCGACCCGCCGATTCCGTCCCTGTGGACCCTCACCGCTCGCGACGCCTTCAGCGGCGTCCTGCTGTGGAAACGGCGGTTGCCGGAGTGGACGTCGCCGAAGGCCAACCGGGCTCTGCGGGCCGTTCCGCGCTCGGTGCCTCGGCGCCTCGTGGCCACCCCACAGCGGCTCTACGTCGCCCTGTCGTACGACGGGCCGGTGAGCGTGTTGGACGCGGCCACGGGAAAAACGCTCTCGACGCTGAAAGGAACGGAAGGCGTCGAGGAGTTGCTGCTGTTGGACGGCGTTCTGGTTGCCGCTCGCAGTCGCCAGTGGGTGGCCGCCTTCGACACGGCAGACGGGCGGTTGCTGTGGCGGGCCGAGGGGAACGTCGTGGCGGGGACGCCAGCCGCCGCAAACGGACAGGTGGTCTACCAGGAGGGACAACGGTTGGTCTGTCGCGGTCTGAGGGACGGCCACGAGCAGTGGCGGCAGGAGGTGGGACGAACGCCGGCGCTGGTCGTCTTGGCGGACGGGCTGGTGCTGGTGCTGCGACGGACGTCGTTGCAGGCGCTGAACGCGTCGGACGGGAAGCCCGTGTGGAAAGTTTCGAGCGGCGTGGACCGCTCGGAGCTGTTCGTCGTCGGCGGCCGGGTGTGGCACTGGCAGAAAGGGCGCGTCGTCGGACGGGACCTGAAGACCGGCAAGCTGGTCGTCACGCTGAACACCGACGACGTCTTTACCCCCGGGCACCACCTGCGCTGTTACCAGAGCAAGGCCACGGTGAACTACTTGGTGACGCCGAACCGCGGGGCGGAATTGGTCAGCCTGACCGGCGGCCCGAACTACCAGAACGACTGGCTGCGTGGAGCGTGTCGCTACGGAATGCTTCCGGCCAACGGACTGTTGTACTCCACGCCGCACCCGTGCTTTTGCTACCCGGGCGTGAAGCTGACCGGCTTCAACGCGCTGGCCAGCGGCGACCCGCTGCCGGCTGGTCAGGGGAAGGCGTCCGAGGACGCCGGCGTTCGGCTGGAGCGAGGCCCAGCTTTCGCAGACGCGAACGCCCGCAAGCGGTCGACGCCGTCGAAGTCGGGCGGAAGCGGTGTCTCTGGCGAGGACTGGCCGACCTACCGGCACGACGGGCGGCGCACCGGCTCGACGCCCGCAGCCGTGCCCGCCGGCGTCGCCGTTCAATGGAAACGGCGTCTGGACGGAAAGCCGACCGCTCCGGTCGTGGCGGCTGGCCGGGTGTTCGTGGCCGTACCCGAACGACACGCCGTCGAGTGTCTTGACCTCCAGAGCGGGCAGACGTTGTGGCGGTTCACGGCCGACGGCCCAGTCGACTCCCCGCCGACCGTCTACGACGGCTTGGTCCTGTTCGGCTGCTCGGACGGGCGAGTCTACTGCCTCCGGGCCGACGACGGCCAGTTGGTTTGGCGGTTTCGAGCGGCTCCGGCCGAACGGCTGGTTGTCGCCGAGAACCAGCTGGAATCGGCCTGGCCGGTCCACGGCAGCGTGTTGGTCGAGGACGGCGTCGTCTACTGCACGGCCGGTCGGTCGACGTACCTGGACGGCGGAATTTGGCTTTACGGCTTGGACCCGCACACCGGGCGCGTGCTCTACCACACGCGGCTCGACACGTGGTGTCGCACTCGGTGCGACGCCGAAGGCAAGCCGTTCGTGCCCGGCTACCACATGGAAGGAGCCTTGTCGGACATTCTTGTCGCCGAGGGCGGCTACTTGTACCTGTTCCAGTACAAGTTCGACCGGCAGTTGAAACAGCAGCCGGTTCCGTACGTCGAGCCGCCTGAGAAAAACTTCGTAGCGCTCGACCCGCGGAAGGAACCGTACTCGCTGGACGATTTGGAGCCGAACGGTCAGTACGAACGGCGTCAGCGGGAATGGCTGGAACGGACGCAGAAAGACCTGTTGGCTCGGCTGCGCCAAACCTTCGGCTGGTACAGCTTGGGCGAGCGGCGAATGGGCCGCCACGTGCTCACCACGTGGGGCTTCCTGGACGACTCGTGGTTCAACCGCACCATTTGGATGTATGCCGAAGTGTGGCCGGGGTACTACTTGGTGCACCGAGCGGCCAAGTCGGGTCACTTGCTTGTGGTCGGGCCGGAGAAGACCTACGCGCTGCAGGCCTACCCGACCCGCAACTTCCAAAGCCCCATGTTTCGTCCGGGAACGAAAGGTTACCCGCTGGTGGTCGACCGCAACGACAACGAACCGGTGCTGGACTACCGAACCTTCGGCACGACGAAAGGTTGGGGCTACACCCGGAAGGAGCCTCCCGTCTGGTACAAATGGCTTCCGGTTCGGGTCCGAGCCATGGTTCTGGCTGAGGACCACCTGTTCGTGGCCGGACCGCCCGACGTGGCGAACCCGGACGACCCGCTGGCGGCCTTCGAGGGCCGAATGGGAACGGTTCTGCGGTGCCTGTCGGCCAAGGACGGGCGAACGCTGAGCGAAACGAAACTGGAAGGCCTGCCCGTGTTCGACGGACTGGCGGCCGTTCCGGGCCGGCTGGTGCTGAGCCTCCAGCAGGGCGAGCTGGTTTGTCTGAGCGGACGGTCCGACGGCACGTAGGCCCAGCGGCGAGTCAGGTCGCCAGTCAAGTCCGGCTGCGGACGGGCGTTCTGCGCGTCGGGCCCTGGCGGCCGACGGCCGTTTGGAACCGTCGGAGGCCAGAGGGGCCTGGCCTGCCGGACGGGACGTTGAGCCTGTCGAGCGGCCTCGCTTGACGGCTTGGCCGAAGTGTGCAAGCCGCTCGAAGTGTGCAAGCCGCTGGTCGCCGGTGGAATGGCGCGCCGGTCAAGCCGCTTGTCGAACGGCCGTTTTCGAGCGTCGGGCCTGTCGCCCTCGGTGGGCTGGGCGGAAAGGCCCGACGCGTCCCAAAGCCGTTCAGTTGCAAAGCACGACACAGTGGCAATACTGAACAGCATGAGCGAGAAAGTTCGACGAATGACCGTTCCGAAATTCATGGAGGCGAAGGCCGCCGGCCGGAAGCTGACCATGATTACGGCCTACGACTACTTGTGGGCCGGCCTTTTCGACCAGGCGGGCATTGACAGCATTCTGGTCGGCGACTCGCTGGCCATGGTCGTGCAGGGCCACCGGACGACGCTGCCGGTGACGCTGGAGCAAATGATTTACCACGCCGAAATGGTCGTGCGGGCCGTGCAGCGGGCTCTGGTCATTGTCGACATGCCTTTCCTCTCGTTTCAGGTGTCGCCGCAGCAAGCCGTCGAGAACGCCGGACGCATTTTGAAGGAAACTCACGCCGCGGCCGTCAAGCTGGAGGGAGGCGTCAACCAGGCGAAAACAATCGAAGCGCTCACAGCCGCCGACATTCCGGTCATGGCTCATGTGGGCCTGCGGCCTCAGTCGGTCCACAAGCTGGGTGGCATGCGGGTTCAACGGGACGCGGAACGACTGCTGGCCGACGCCAAAGCGGCCGAGCAGGCCGGGGCGTTTGGAATTGTGTTGGAACTGATTCCGCGAGACATTGCCGCTCGAATTACGGCCGAGCTGAAAATTCCGACCATTGGAATCGGGGCCGGGCCGGACTGCGACGGACAGGTGCTAGTGGGCTACGACCTGCTCGGGTTGACCGAAGGCTTTCACCCGAAGTTTTTGAAGCGCTACGCGGAACTGCGTTCGGCCGCATTGGAAGCCGTGCAGCAGTACATTCGCGAAGTGCGGGAGGGGCTCTTTCCCGACGAAGCTCACAGCCACACGTAAACGGCCCGCGCCGGGGGTTCGTCGCCGGGTCTGGCGGAGTGTCGGCGAGTCGGCTACACCGCGTCGCTGGAACCCGACGAGACGCTCTGGGACGAATTGGCCTCTTTCCCCTTCGGCAGTCGAGCAAATGGACGGCTCAAAGCCAGCAAGAACAGCAGCCCCAGCGCGACGACGGCCTCTTTCCAGTTGATTTTCGACTGGCCGAAACGCCGGTCCTCGAACGTAATGGGCACCTCCACAAAGCGACAACCGGCCTGCCGGCACCGGAACAGAATCTCTTCTTGGAACGAGTAGCCGCGCGACCAAACGCCGTCCAAGTCCAGCTCTTTCAGCTTCGCCACTCGGTAGCACCGAAACGCTCCACTGCAGTCGCGGACCGGCAGTCCCAGCAGCCAACGTGCGTACGTGTTGATTCCGCGACTCATGAAGTGCCGCCACAGGCCCCAGCCTTCGATTCGGCCTCCCGGAACGTAGCGGGACCCCACGACCACGTCTGCCTGGCCGCGCTTGGCCAACAGGTCAGGCAAGTAGCGGGGCGGGTGGCTGAAGTCGGCGTCCAGGTTGACCAGCCAGTCGTAGCCGTGGTCAATGGCGTAGCGGAAGCCGGCCAGGGTGGCCGAGCCGAGCCCGAGTTTGCCTTGGCGGTGCAAAACGCGAACGTGCGGGTCCTGCTCGGCCAGCTTGTCGGCCAGTTGGCCGGTTCCGTCGGGAGAGTTGTCGTCGACGACCAGGACGTCGGCTTCCGGCACGTGCCGCCGAACCTCTTCCACCAGCGGCTCCAGATTTTCCCGCTCGTTGTACGTGCACAGCGTGACCAGAATCCGTTCCGACATGGGAGCGACTCCCCGTCCAACGCGGGTTACCCGCGGCCGACCAAGCCAGCTCGGCGACGGTGACCGAGCGACGTCCAATCAGCCTCCGACGCCGGCGGTCCGGCCTCGTTCTGGGGCTGGCGCGGCAGTCGGGTTCGTCCGTCTTTCGTTTCAGCGCCCCGAGCGTTTCAATTCGTCGCCGAAGCGAGTGTGACACAGCTTCAAGACCAGCTCGCCGGCGTCCGGCGGGCTAATCAAGTGGGTGTTGACGACCAGGTCGTAGTGCAGCGGGTCGGCCGCGTCGCGGTGGAAGTACCGCTGAACGAACTCGTCCCGGTCGCGGTCTTGGGTGGCGACGTAGTTTTCGGCGTCCTCGCGGCTGAGTCCCTGTCGCCGCATGACTCGCTGAATTCGGTCGTGCTTGGGAGCCACGACGCGAACCAGAATGCCACGGTCTCGCGGCAAAATGAACTGGGCTCCTCGTCCGACCACAATTAGCGGGCCGTGCTGAGCGGCCAGAATCAAGACACGTCCCAACCGCGAAACGTACTCGGTTTGAGTGACGTGTCGGCGGTCCAGCCAGCGTCCGAAGACGTCCCACAGCCAGTTGGCTTTGGCCTCGTCGACGTACTTCAACAGCGCTTCGGGCAGGTTGTAGGTTTGAGCAATGTACTGCAGGATTTGTTTGTCGAGAAGTTCCCACCCCAGCTTGCTGGCCAGGTACTGAGCCATTTCCAGACCGCCGGCCCCGCACTGACGGGAAATCGAAATGAACGGGTGAATGTTTCGCGGCAGGTCTTCGACGGCCCGTTCGGCTTCCACCCGCTTTTGCAGCTCGAGCGACACGGCCCATTCCCGCATGCGCCGCTCGGCGACGTCGGCCAGGGAGCCGTGTGGTTGTGACCCTGACGTGACCATTGGTCCTCCCCCAGCAAGAATGCCCGCCGGACGCTCGGCCGTGGTCGCCGCCCGGCCCCGTTGCTCCGGTCCTGCCAAGGCGACGAAACGCCGCGTCCGAATGACCCAGCTCGTGCCAAGCCCTCCGCTCGGCCCAGCCGGGTACGCACCGATTATAACTTGGCTCGACCAAGGGTCGAGGCCGTCTCTGGACGGCCTCGGGTAGGCCGACTACATTCGCAGGCATGACGACCAAGCACGACCCGGGACCGGAAAGCGGCTACCAGTTCTGGATTGACGTCGGCGGCACGTTCACC
>CAYSAG010000292.1:0-6498 GCA_964428935.1 uncultured Planctomycetaceae bacterium
ATCACCGGCCGACCCGACTTCGACCTGTTCGACGTCAAACCGACCCACGAGCCGACTCCGCTGGTCCACAGCCTGACAGTCAACGTCCGAGACCTGCCCAACCGCGTCACGCAGTTCTTGTACGACGCGCTGGCTGAAGGGCCCGGCGGCGACCCGGTCGAAGACCCCGGACACTTCCGACTGGTCGGCGACTTCAACGGCGTCATTCCCATTCAAGACGTCCAGTTCAACCGCGTCACGCTGGCGGACGGACAGCCGGCAACCGGCGAAATTGTGCTGACCTTCTACGAGCCCTTGCCGGACGACCGCTACACACTCACCATTTCCGACACCATTCCCGACCCGGCCGGCAACAATTTGGACGGCGAGTCGAATGCGGTCGAACCGAACGAGAGCCCCGAGTTCCCGACCGGCGACGGCCAGCCGGGCGGCACCTTCGTGGCTCGTTTCACCGTCGACAGTCGACCGGAAATCGGCATTCTGGGCCAGGGCGGCAAAATCGACCTCGACATTAACGGCAACTTCGTCTTCGACCCGAACAGCGACAAGGACTACACCAACCGAGACCTGTCGTTCGACTTCGGGTTCGAAACCGACGGCATTTTCGTCGGCCAGTTCACCAACGGCGGGCCCAGCGACGGGTTCGACCGTCTGGGCGACTACGGCCGCGTGAACGGAGTCTTCCGGTTCGTCTTGGACTTCAACAACGACGGCGTTCCCGACGTCAACAACATTAGCAACGTCCAAATCAACGCCCTGCCCATTGCCGGCGACTTCGACGGCAACCCGGCCAACGGCCACGAGGTCGGGCTGTTCGACGGCGTCAACTGGTACTTCGACCTGAACCACAACAACAATGTGGAGCCGGGTGAGCGGGTCATTGCCAACGGTCAGTTGCGTGGCAAGCCGCTGGTCGGTGACTTCGACGGCGACGGCCGGGTCGACATTGCTACCTACCGGGCCGACACGAACACCTGGCAGTTCGACCTCTCCGGCGTCGGTTCCACCTTGAACCCGCTCCTGCCCGGGCTGGACGGCACGGCCGACGTCACGACCCGGTTCGACTTCGCCGGCGTGCAAGGCTTCGGCCTGCCGGGCGTGCAGGAGCGGCCTTTCGCCGCCGACTTCAACCGCGACGGCATTACCGACATTGGCCTGAAAGGCCCCAGCCAGGACGACAACGTGCCACAAGAGTTGGCCGTCTGGCACATTTTACTCTCGGACGCCACCCTGGCCGCTCCCGGAACGGCCGCCGTGCCGGCTCTGAACCACGCCTTCTCCCCGAAGCCGCTCGGCCGCGACCTCTTCACCACGTTCGGCCCCACCCTGGCCCTGCCGGTCGTGGGCAACTTCGACCCGCCGGTCGGTACGGGGGCCGGTGGCGTCGCGGCGGCCACGTCGTTCAACGCCGGCCAGCTCAGCGTCACGCTGACCGGACCGGCCAGCCTGGAGATTCGCGAGGCCAGTGGGTTCGTTGAAGTGGTGGTCGACGGCGTGGTTGACACCAGCTTGGGCGCGGTGGCCACCGGCGACGTCCAGGCCCTCCACGTGCTCGGCTCCGACGAAGACGACCGAATCGACCTGAGTCAGGTCACGGCCGCCACGTTCCCGAACCTGACCGACGTGTCGGTCAACGCCGCCTCGGGCAACGACACGGTTCTGGGCAGCCAGCTGGCTGACTCGATTAATGTGTCGGTGGGCGACGACTGGGTCGACGCAGCAGCCGGCAACGACCTGGTCGTCGACATGGTTGGCAACGACACGCTGCAAGGCGGCGCCGGCAACGACTCGCTCTTCGGTGGCGGAGGCCGCGACCAGGTGGACGGCGGCGCGGGCGACGACTACGTCAGCGGCAACAGCGGCGACGACGTGGTCCGCGGCGGCGCGGGCGACGACTGGCTGGTCGGCGCTCGAGGTTTGGACACGGTGGTCGAGTCGGCCGACACCGACTTCGTCTTGAGCAGCAGTCGGCTGGTGGGCCTCGGCACCGACCGGCTAGTTGGCGTCGAGCAGGCTCGACTGACCGGCGGCTCCGGCGACAACCGCTTGGACGCTCGAACCTTCGCCGGCTCGGTCACCCTGGCCGGCGGCGACGGCAACGACCTGCTCATTGGCACGCTGCGAGCGGACGTCTTGCTGGGGCAGTCGGGCAACGACCTGTTGTTCGGCAACGCGGGCAACGACCACGTGGTCGGCGGGCCGGGCAGTGACGTCGTCTACGGACAGGGCGGACACGACCTGCTGGAGGGCGGCGACGGCAACGACCGCGTCGTGGGCCGAATCGGTCACGACACCCTCTCCGGCGGCGCCGGCGACGACCTCATTGACGGCGGCTCCGGACGAGACCGGCTGGTCGAGACGGCCGACGTCGACTTCCAACTGACCGACGACCAGCTGACCGGCCTCGGCACCGACCGACTGGTCGACATTGAACAGGCCGAGCTGACGGGCGGAGCCAGCGCGAACCGCATGGACGCTCGGGCCTTCAGCGGCGACGTCACCCTGGTCGGCGAGCTGGGCGACGACACGCTGCTGGGCGGCGGAGGCAACGACCTGCTTCTGGGCGTCGCTGGCGACAACGCACTGGCCGGCGGCGGCGGCAACGACACCGTGGTCGGCGGACTGGGGCAAGACACGCTGCTGGGCCAGGACGGCAACGACGTGCTGCTCGGCAGCGGCGGCTGGGACGTCGTGTTGGGCGGCCGAGGCGACGACTACGTCAAGGGTCAAGGCGGCTCGCGCGACACCCTGGCCGGAGGCCCGGGCAACGACCGCGTCCTCGGGACGGCCAACGAAATCGACGAGGCCTTCACGTTCTTCGCCGACTGGGCCGACACCGTCTGACGGTCCGGGCCGCTTCGCTTCCCGCTGCGCGAAAGTTTGCGGACGGGGCGGGACGAACGACCGGTGCCGGCCGGAGCGGGCCCGCGGCTCCGGCCGGTCGACCGCGGCTCCGGTCGGTCGAACCGAAGGGACCACGTAAACTTGCGCGGTCTGCGCGGAACTGCCGTTCCCAGCGACCTTCCTCGCTGACGAGCCGGCCACGACCACGCTTCGTTCAATTGCCGACCCGCTCCGGCGTCGAAGAAGAGAACGACACAACGGCGACGTTGCGCAGAGCGGCTGCGCGCCGAGCGGGCTCGTTCCGTCCGCGGGCCGCTGGTCGACGCCGTCGGCGGGCGACAAGCCGTCGGCTGGGTGGTAGAATGAACGAGCTGGAGACGCCGACCTTGGACGGGCACGGTTTGCCGCGTTGGCCGCAGACGGACGGCAGCTCGGCCGGCGAGCCCGTCCGACGGTCCGGACGGCTTTCGGCCAGACGCCGTCGAGGGTTTCCGAGTTGGCGGGCCGACCGAGCGTTTTCGTGCTCGGCGGCCGAAAGACGCCGTGAAGGTCGTGGTGGGCGGGCCGAAGCCCGACGCGGTGAAGAGCAGACGGCGGGCCAAGGTCCGACGCCGTGGAAAGCAGACGCGGAGCTGGAACCATGCGAGGTTACTGCGCGGCTTTGGCGGTGTGGCTGTGTTTGAGCTGGGCGGGCCCGGTCCACGCCCAACTGTTTGGAGCACGCACGTTCGGCCAGCCATTGACTCGCCGGCCCCGTCCGGGGGCGACGACACGACCGCCCACGGACGTGGGCACCATTTCTGGAACCGAACGGTTCCTTCGGTCGAACCGCCGTCCGTCGCAGTTTGTCGGTCGCGACTCGCGGGACTTGCCAACGTTTGTCGGAGCCGTCCAAGCCAACCAGAACGTTCGCGTGACGTCGACGACGGCCGGGCTGCGCGTGGAAATCGGCACGACGTCGTCGGTCAACCGCCCTCGGGGAGCTCCCAGCCAGAACGGTCTGTACGAACCGCGGCTGCAAATTGCTTTTTCCGTTCCGAAGAACGGCGGTTCGGCGGACGGAGGCCCCGCGACCTTGCACGCTCTTAGTTCGCTGCAGCGGCTGGGCCAGATCGAGGTGTTGGTGGAAGGGCGGACAGCCACGTTGCGCGGTACGGTTGCCTCCGAACACGACCGCCGCCTGGCCACACTCGTGGTACTCTTCGAGCCGGGAATCGACTCCGTCCGAAATGAGCTAAGAATCGGCCCGGTGAGGTCGGGGAGTCCGTCGGAGGTGGAGCGGCGGCGGTCGGCTCTGAGTTCGGAAGAGTCGTCGAGTCCGTAGTAGCTGCCAAGCTCCCGTTGCCAGGGCCCCCGGAAGACCGACCGTCGGACGACGCGGTTGGTGCTGCGTTTTGAGCCGCCTGCGGCAGAGCTGCTGAGGAGACGCTCTGGCTCGCGCTCGCCGTTCCGGACGACTGCCCCTGTCCGCCAGCCGACGTCCCGTTCGTCTCGCCCTGCACCGCTGCCGCTCCCTCTTGCTGTGCCGACTCCCTTCCGGCCGGCTTCAACGCCCCGGAAGCTCCCGCGGCAAACGGCCCGTTTTCGGACGGTGTCTGGGGCCGAGCGAGCAAACGCCGCACGAAGCCCGGCGGCACGTCAATGGTCACCGTTTCGACCCGCGGCCGCTGCTCCACCCGAGTCTGAACCGACAGCCGACCGGAATCCGACGCCACGGCCGCCGCGCCTGCGGCTGGCGTGGCCACACTGGTGGTCGCCAGGGACGTCGCAGCGGAAGCAGCCGGAGCTGGGGCCGCCGTTGGAGCCGTCGTGGCCGAGCTCGCCGGGGCCCGTGCAGTCGCCGGGGCCGGAGCAGTTGCGGGAGCCGTCGGCGAAGCAGAGGCCGTGAGGGCGGAAGGCGTGGGACCGGAGGGCGCGGCAACGGCCGCGCTGGCCGGAGCTGGCGAAGAGGCGGCAGCGGCGGGCTGGGGAGCGGACGGCTGAGCGGCCAGCGGGTGAGGCCGAGCCGGCGTCGCGGCGTTCTGGAAGTAGGCCACTTGTTGCACAGCCGGCTGCGACGTCGACGGACTCGGCGCAGACTGCACGGCGGAGCCCCCCGGCTGCAGTGGCGTCGCCGTCGGACCGGCGGCAGCGACCGTCGTCGTCGACGGGGCGGCCGCGCGAGGCGACGCGTGGGAACCGGCCGAGACTGGCTGGGCGTTTGTGTTGCTTCGGGCCTGAGCCAGTCCCGTGGCCGGCGACAGCGACTCGCTCTTGCCGCTGCCCGGCAGGTAGTGCTGAGAGGTGTCCGTCAACAGCGTCTCGCCCGAGCGGGCGTCGAAGCGAATGAGCAGGCTGATTTTCTTCGGCGGTCCGTCAATTTCACCCCACGGAATCCACACGTCGTAAGCGTACCCGAGCGGCGACTTGGCCAAGTGCTGTGCCAATTGCTCGGGCGTGAAAACGTACTTGCGAGCGGGAACGGCCGGGTCGGCGTTGGGGTCTGAGTTGTCGAAGGCGTAAATCGTCAGCGTTCCGTCGACGGCAATGGCGTCTTTCGACTTGTCGTTGAAGAAGAAAATGCGTCCGCCGAAGCCGCGAATGGGCTTCCGGCCCGGTGGGTACAGAACCGTGTTCGTCCAAACGGCGGTCGCCTTGGTCGGAACTTGCGGCTTCGGTTTTCGCTCCAACCACGACAGTTTTTTCAACGCCTTCGGTGCGGGCAGGTGGGTGCAACCGGCGGTCGTCCACAACGAGGCGACTAGTAGCAAGACCAGTGTCGCTCCGAGCGTTCGCCGTTGTGCAAAGTCGAGTGGCGACTTCGGAGCCGCCGCGGCGCACCAGGCGGTGCGTCTTGGGCAAGCCCCGCTCGTCCGTTCGGTCCGAGGGTCGTGCCGTTGGCGGGGAGCTTTCTCGGCCGAGCAAGCTCCTTTCACCAGTCCGCTCCTTTCGCTCGCTACGCTTCGACAACACGTCTTCATGGAACCGACTTCTGCAGGTTTGCTCTTTCGCACCGAATTCCCGTCAGCCGCACGGCCATTTGACGCCCCGGCGGCCCGGCGAGCCCTCACCGTCGGCGGAGCTCGCCAGGACCGTGGCAGCCCGCTCACGGCTGTGTGCCGACCGGACGCGACGGCGTCCGCAACGTGGGCAGCTGACCGGGGTGGCTCGTGGTCTGCTGCGCTGCAGGTCCGTCGTTGGTCTGGCCCGCCGAAGACTGAGGCGTCGGTTGAGCCGCCGACGAGCCGCTCCAGCCAGGCCACGGTTCAGGCCGCTGCGACGGTCCATTGGAGCCGGCCGAGCCGCTGGCGGGTTGGTTCGTCGGCGTGAAGGGCGTCTGACCCGACGAGCCGGCAGACTGCACAGGCACAGACTGGGCGGGGTCAATGACGGTCGTCGGAGCGGCCAGCTCGTCAGCTGACTTCTTGCGTTTCCGCCCCAGCTTCCAGGGGAACTTCAGCAGCGAACCCAGACGGGGCTTGTGCGGCTTGCTGGTCTGCGGTTCCGTCACAATTTCAACCGGCGTGCCCGGCGGGGGAAACGGCAGCGTCGTGCCGTTGGCTGGCGGCGAGCTGGCCCACACGGCCGTCGAACTCGACGTTGCCTCGACCGTTCCCGACGCCGGGACGGCGTGCCCGCCGTTCGGCAGTGGACGGAACAGCGCCGCACCGGGTG
>CAYSAG010000293.1:0-6490 GCA_964428935.1 uncultured Planctomycetaceae bacterium
GTCCCCCTCGGCTTCCAAGACCGAGCGGACGTACTTGTCCAAAGCCAACCCGGGGTGCAAAGCGGCACGGCCCTCGCGTGAATCAAGGGCCCGGAGTACTTTCCCCCTCACCTCCGGTGGCAACGGAGGCACCGTGTCGGTTCTGTTTCCACTCGCTGAGCCGTTCATTGAGCACTTACTCGCTCGTGTCCGTCAACCCTTCCGCTTCCGCAAAGCGGGTCAGCCACTGCAAGTAGGCCAGCACTTCGTCGGTCGCTCGGCGAAGAAAGTCCGAGTCGCCGTGAATGACGCTTTGCAACAGGCTGTCCGCCACCGCGCCCTGCAACGGCCGCCCTCGAAGGACCCAGTCCGTCAGGTCGTCGTGCAACTGAGACAACGCCGTCTTCTTGTCCGCGGCCTTCGACGCCAGGAACGCCAACGCCTGGCCCAAGCCGGAAGCCATGACTCGCACCGGCAGCTTCTTGGCCTCGCGAGCGTACTCCTGGCCCTTACTCTTTTCGAGCTGCTTCACTCGCTGAATGGCTTCCCAGGCGTGACGAGCTCGACGCTGCTGCAGCGTCGGACCGGACGACGTGGACGAACCGTTGGCCATTTCTCGTCCCTTCCTCTCGTGCCGCTCGAGCCCTCGTCCCCACGGCGGCCGTCTCGGACCGCCGCCTTCACTTTCCACGCAGCCTTCTGGCCTTTCACACCTTCACCAACCGCACGCCGCACAGGCCTTTGCCCGTGGTCTCGTCGCCGCCCACCTGCAGGACCTGCGGCAGCCTCTGCTCCACGTACCCCGCCACTTCCTCCGCCGACAACCGGCACGACTGGCTGCGGCTGGCGTTGGCCAGCACGACGGAGTAGAGCAGCGTCTCGGTCGGCAGAAACTCCTGGTAGAACAACGCCCCCTTCTTCACCGTCTTCCGCTCGGCGTCCAGACCGATTCGAGCCACCACTTCGGTCGCGTGCCGAGCGAAGTGCGTGAAGTCGTCGTCGCTCAAGACCACCAGCCGCTCCTTCAAGCCGCTCCGCGTGTACTCGTCCGCCACCGCGTTTTCGGCCAGCCAGTCGGCCAGCGTTCCGACCGGCCCGGTGCGCTGAAACTCGAACTCCTCCAACACCAACTCGCCGCCCTCCAGCAACAACGGACTGCCGTCGTTGCACAGAGCCTGGTTGCGTCCGACCTCCGGCACGGTGTCCACTCCCTCGACGGCCGAACCGCCCGCCAGCGAAACGTCGCGAGCCAGCCGTCTCAACACGGACGGACAGGTCGTCCACGCAAAAACGCCCCGCAGCGAGCGAACCGGGAAGGCGAACAACCGCGCGTCGGTCACGACCAACGCTCCCGCGTGCTTGTCCGCCTGTTCCTGCTCCGGCCCGAACACGGCCACCCACTGTTCGCGCTGGTCCGAGCCGTCGGCGGGACGACACGCGTCTCGCAAAATGCCCTTCAAAGCCGTGCCGGGCACCAACGGCCAGTCCGTGTGCCGCTCCCGCTGCACCGGCAGGTCGACCACGCCCAAGGCCGTCCCCGAGCCGGGGTGGAGCGGTGTTTGAGCGTGAAGGAACAACAGTCGAGCCTCGGTCGAATTTCCCACGCTGCCGTTTGCCATGAGTGCGTGTCTCCTTCTCAGCTCCTCGCTTGCCAAACCAGTGACTCCGCTCAGCCCACAGCCGCTTCGGCTGCCCGAAACCCGGCCGCCTCGCCCAGCCGTTTCCCGTCAGCCGTCCCGCCACACGCCGCGGACGTAGCACCCCCAGCCTTGTTGGCGGTCCAGCGGTTGGTCGGCCAGCGAGTCGGGCAGTCCGGTGGCCGGGCCGTCCAGAAAGTAGACGCTGCCGGCCGGCACGGCGAACCGAGCGGGTTTGGGGCCACCGCGAGCCAGGTCCCACCCGCTCACGCCGAAGCCCTCCGGCACCGCCGCGGCCACCAACCGGCCCTCCAGCCGCTTCGGTTTCCAGCCCAGCTCGAACAAGCCCGGCGTGGTCAGAACGACCAACCAGCGCTCGCCGTCGCTCGGTTCCACGTCCGGCCACCGCACCGGCTGGCACGTTTGCACGGCCACGCAGCGGCTCTCGCCGCCCAACCGCAGTGTCCTCAGACGGCCGACCGCCGCCTCGCCTTCCGGCGGCACGGTCAGCTCGACGTACAGCACCGCCTGCCACTCCGACGTCCAAGCCAGTGTCAAGTAGCTGGACGTGTAGAGCTGGCTTTCGCGAGCCGTCAACGTCGACGCGTCAATGGCAATGCCCGTGCGGTGGTCGAACCCGACCAACTCGTTCTGCTCCACCAGCTCCCCTGCCCGCACCGGCTCGCCGCGCAGAAACCGCTCCAAACCTTGCAGGTTCAGCAGCCCGACGGCCCGCTCGGTCTGGTCGCCCCCGGCCAGCCACAGCGGACGCAACCCCAGCCGGCCCGCGCTGGGCGTTCGACCCCAGCCGGGAAGCGAAAGACCCTCCTTCAGCGGACGCAGACACAACAGGGGCTCGTCCGACCGGCCTTGGCCGTTCAGTCCCTTCGACTTTTTTCGTCGGTGGAGCACGGCCGGAGCGGACACGAAGACCTCCAGCGACTCGGCCGGCTCGTTCGGCGTCCCACCAGCGGCCGCGACGTCCGAGCTTTCCGAAGCGGCCGGACGGGAGCCGCCGGCCGAGCCGACGTGCCGTCGAGCCAGCCACGGGCCACGCACCGCCACGCGGGCAATCCACGTCGGAAGGCCCTGTTCGTCCAACGCCTGCTCGAACGACAGCCCGTGCCGTTGGACTTGCTGCGACAGCCGAGCGAAGTCGCAGCCGTGCAGGTCCAGCAGCGCCGTCCACACGGCGCCGGCCACGGTTTGCGGAAGGGGCGTGGAGCGACTGTGCCCACGCAACGCTCCGCCCACCGGTCGGCCGTCGCCCACGAACAGCACGTCCAACGGCTGCAGGACCAGCCCGAGCCGTCGGGTGGCCGAGTCGGTTTGGTTCGTCGCGGCCGAATCGGTCGCCGCCGTCATTCGTCTCTCCCTCGAGCCAAAAACGACGCCGTCTGGCACAACGTCACGAAGTGGTCCAAAGCCTCGCCGGCCGACGCGAAACGTGGCTGGCCGTCCACGCGGCTCGACCGCAGCTCGCGGAACGCTTCGACCAGCACGTCGCCCGCCGTCTTGCCGCCGCCTTCGCCCAGCGCCTCGCGCGTCGGCCGCTCGGACCGGTTCACCAACCGCCGAATTTCCGCCTCCACCGCCTCGGCCGGCAGCTGCTGCAGCACCTCCAGCTCGGCCCTCAGGTGGTACGCCCAGCGGTCCGACGCCTCCAGGCCCGCCCGACCGTCGGCCGTTGAGCTGGGCGAGCCCGAAGCGCCGCCGGCCGAGCCGCTCGAACCGGCCGAACCGCCAAACGCCTCCACCCACGCCTCCACACGCGGCACGAACGACCACGGACACAGGGCCGAGCGGTGCTCGCCCGACCGCCGACAAACCGTCACCACCAGAGCGTCGCGCCCGCCGTCTTTGGCCTGCCGTTCGGCCTGCCGCGCCTGCTGCAGGGCGAACCGCAAGTCCTCCTTGTGGTGGACGACGGCCAGGCCGGCGCTGAGCGTCGCTCGGGACCCCATGAGCACGTACGGCACGCCGTCTTTTTCTCGCCAGTTCCGCCGAAACGTCTCGTACAGCCAACGGGCACAGGCCAGCGCCCGAGCGGCGGGCAGCAACGCCAACACGTCGTCGCCGCCAGCGTAAATCAACTGCCCGCCGTGTCGACGAACCAAGTCCGGGACGAAGCGTTGAGCGAAATTGGTCAGCGCTTCGCTCAGCACGGCGTGCAAAGCCGGCGTGACGGGGCGAGCGGCCGCCAGAGCGGCCTCGACCTGCGCCCGAGCCGCTCCGTCCACCGACTGCCAGTACTCCCGCAACCGCTCGTGCAACAGCTCCTCCACCCGCGGCGACCGCTCACCACGCAACCACTCGCCCATTCGGTCGCCGTCGACCACCAGAACCGCGTAGTAGGCGGGTGGCCAGCCGAGCCGAGCGTCTTGGCGAGCCTTCACGAGCTGCGACCAGACCGGCTCCGGACACGCCTCGCTTTCGTCGGCGTCCTCGTCCCTCGGCTTTCGTGCGTGCAGCCACTGACCGCTCCACGTGCCGAGCTCCCGGACGCACCGCACCGGGTCCAGCCAGTCGAAGCCCAGCCGTCGAGCCTCCGCCAGCCACTCCCACGCCGCCACCGTGGCCGTGTCGGCCACGTGCAGCTCGCGAGCACTCTCCAGCTCCAATTTCCGGACGAAAAACACAGGCCCCGCGAACCGCTTGACCAACGCCACCGCACTCAACCGCTCGCCCGAACGCAGCCGCGCGCCGCCGCAGCTCAGCCGTCGCTCTGCCTGCTGCCAGAACCGGCGAGACTGGTCCAGCTCGGCCGGCCCCATTTGCTCCAGCGTTCCCAGCAGCGTGCACTTGGGCGGGACCCGCTCGTCACCACCGACCGCCGTGGCCGGCTGAACGTGCCGAACCGTTCTTTGGGCTTCCAACGAACGCAGACACAGCTCCAACCGGTGCTGCCACCGACCGACCACCGAGCCGCCTTGGTAGCCCTCGCCCCGCTGCTGCAACACCTCGGCCAGCTTGCGTACCCGAGCCGCGTTCGGAAACGCCTGGTCGAACTGGTCGACGTCCCGCAGCAGCCGGGCCATCGTCCGCTCGTCCGCCTCCCGCCACGGCAACACGGCCGTTCGTACGTCGAAGAAGTGCTCCACCTGCCAGTCCCACCAGCGGTCCCAACCGTCGCCCAGCTCGCCCAGCCCGGCCAGTTGTCTCGACAGCTCGCCTCGCACGGCCTCGGCCAACTCTCGCCAGCCGTCCCGCGCCGACCGCTCACACCGTTCGGCCAACTCGGCCGCCCTCTGGCCCCCCTCGCCCCAAGGCACGACGGCCACGAAACGGTTCGGCAGGCAAGGCGAGCGGCGAGCCTCCGACGAGGGCAACTCGATTCGCTCCTCCAGCCCCTTCGAACGCAGCCACAGGTCGACCAGCGGAACGCCCCGAAGCGACGGGTAGACCAAAGCCGTCGGCCCCAGCTCTTCCAACAGCGGCTTCATGCCCTGGAACGTCAGCCACGAAAGAATCATGCTGCCCGTCCACAGGTCGCGAGCCGAACGGGCCGTGGCAATGAAGGACTGCACCGGCCCCAGACTGAACGCCAGGAAGGCTCCGCCGTGCCCGTCCTCCAGCGCCGCGTAGACCGCCGCCGTCGTGTCCAGGTGGTGCCAAATGGTGTGGTCGGGAATCCGAGTGTCGGCGGGCAGGCGAGCCAGCACCGGACTCCGCCGCGCCAGCCGCTCCGGCAACAACCGCCACAGCACCAACCAACGCCGCTGCGGGTCGTCCAGCCCGTCGACCAGCTCGCGAATGGTCTCGACGACCAGCTCCTCGTCGCCCCCCCGCCGACCTTCCGGCTGAACCGTGCTGGCGTCCAACGCATGCTTCAGACACAGCTCTTCGGCGCCGACCACGGTCCCGCCGACGGCGTCGGGACGAGGAAACGGCAGCCGCTCCACGGCCGACGCCAACTGGTCCGCACTGTGCCCCCGCACTTCGGCGGGGCTCACCTCTCGGCCCAAAGCGGCCGTCAAGTAACGACAGGCTCGGCTCTCGTGAGTGCGAATGTCGAGAGCCTTGTCGGGCGGGTCGTGCAACCACGCAACCAGCAGGTCCTCGAATCGGTGCTGCTCCACGGCGGTCCTCGCACTAGAAACCAACCTCGCTCGGCAGCGGCTGTTCTGTTCAAGCCGAGACAGTGTGGCTTAGTTTGCACGACCCCACGCCGTCCTGTCAAACGAACCACCTGAAAAAATTGGCGGACCACGCCAAGCGAGGCTTCTGCCACACGCCGGGCGGGGGTGTTGCTTGGTGACGCTGGAGCGGCCGTTTAGCATTGGCCCAGCCCCTGCTCCGAGCCGCCCGACCCGCCTTCGCTTGAACGCGCCGGCCGGCTTCCCGAACATGGACAGAACACGCGAACGGCCGGTCGGTTTGACGAGAGCTGTGGTTGCAGGCAGGAGCGTTCTGGTGTCACTGGTGGACGACCTTCGCCACTTCCTGGACGACGTCTTGGTCCTTCCGCGACGGGTGTTGCTGGAAACGCCCGGCGTGCAGGCCACGGTTCCCATGCTGCGAGGCGTTTGGGGAGCGGCTCTGCACGGGCTGGACCAACGGGTGTACCAGCGTGTGTTCGCTCCCGCCAGCAACGGCGCCCGGCCGGCCGACGCTCGTGGTCAAAGCCCCGCGCCGGGCTACTTGATTCGGCCCGCTCCGCCCGACCCGCAGTTCGCTCCAGCCATGGACTGGTTCCTGTTCGGAGACGCCGTCCGGTACGAGTGCACGTTGTGGCGAGCGTGGGACGTGGCCAGCGGGTTGGGCTTGGGCAAACGGCGACAGCGTTTCTTCCTGCGCCAAACGCGGTGGCTGCAGCCGGACGGCTCGCCCAGTGCTCGGCCCGCGGTTTGGCCGTTGAGCCACGCGCGGTGGCC
>CAYSAG010000294.1:0-6481 GCA_964428935.1 uncultured Planctomycetaceae bacterium
GTCAGCACGTCGTCCAGAGCTTCCGGGTCCATTCGACGACGCCGGTCCAGCGGCACCGGCACGGCGTTTTGCGTGCCGATTCCCAGCACCCCGGCCGCTCGCATGACGCTGTAGTGGGCGTCGGCGTGGACGACCAGAGCCGGCCCCCGGCCGCTCGGCCCAATCCCTCGCTCCCACGCGTCCCCCAATGCGACGTTGCGGGCAGTCAACAAGCCCGTCAGGTTGGCCAGCGAGCCGCCGTGCGTCACCAACCCCGAAAACGCTCCCGGTGACCAACCAATCTGCTGCCCGAGCCGCTCCACCAGCGCCCGCTCTACGGCCGTCGCCCACGGCCCCATTTCGTACACGGCCATGACCTGGTTGGTCACCGAGCCGACGGCGTCGAACAGTCCGGCCAGCGGAACCGACGCCGGGACCTGGTGGCCAATGTAGCGAGGGTCGTGCAGGTTCAAGCCGTGGTCCAAAGCGGTTTGAACAAGCCGCTCGAAGCCGACCGCCAGCGACTCGACGTCCCCGGCGGCGACGTCTTGGCCTTCGGCCTCGCGAAGCATTCGCGCCGCCAACTCGACGTTCTCGGCCGGCTCGACCCAGTTCAACACGCGGCCTTGTTGCCGGTACACGCGCAGAAAATGCTCGGCCAGCCGTTCCGCCAATCGGTGCGCGGCCTGTCGGAGCAGTTCCGGGTCGTAGGCCGCACGGATTCGCTGTCGAGCGACTTCACGCCAGTCCGACTCGCTCGTCACGCTCATGGTTTGCGCCTCGCGTTGTGCCGGTGACTGCGCTGGTCGCGGGTCCGCACGTCGTCGAGAGGGCGGGCTGAGCGAACGACGGACCAGCGGCCCGCCCAAGCGCGGAACACCGCCCGTCGGTGGCTCGCCGCCGGTGACGTTGTCTGCTTCGTGCGGACGCCGGTCGTCCTTGCCCGCCAACTCGGTCGTCCGACCGCGACTGCAGGGTGTCCGAGAATTTCGTCCGCTTTTTCCAGGCGTTCGCGAGCCTGGAGTAACCGGACGCGCCTGGCGGAGCCGGCGTCGGAACACAGACCGTGGGCAGCCACAACGGGGCGTAGCCTTCCACGATTTCCGGACACCTTCACCGCTACTTCCGTGTTTCCCCTGTCACCGAACTGGACCAACCGTCTCGACCGTGGCCTCCGCACATCTTCCGTGTTGACCGCAGGCGTTGCAATCGACCGGCGGTGCCTGAAGGCGGTCGGTGGCCGTTGGGTTGGTCTGCGTCCTGAGCGGCTCCGACTGGCCGTCACGTCTCTTGCCTTGAATCTTTCCGGCTGGGCAGCCCAAACTGGAAGCCCACGTGTTGGTCGTCTGACGGGCTTGCTGCTCGGGTGTGTCCACACGCGGAGGGCACCAGTCGTGCGGCCCGAGCAGCCATTTGACCGGACGGAAGTTGCACGGGAGCTCTCACAGCAAAAGGAGCGACAACCATGCTGAGGCGAACTTTGCTTGCCGCACTGTGCGGTTTGGTGTGTGTGGCTTTGGGAAGTCAACCGGCCTGGGCTCAGAAGGCCGGCACCGCGAAGAAAAAAATTCGCGTGCTGCTCGTTACCGGCAGTGACATTGCCCCCTACCACGACTGGCGAGAGAACTCCGAGGCGACCCGCGAAGTGCTGGTCGACTCCGGGCGGTTCGAGGTCCGTGTGTGCGAGGACCCGCTGATTCTCGAGTCGAAGACGGCCCTCGAAGCCTACGACGTCATTGCTTTCCTGGCTTTCGACCGGCGGCCGAAGCTCACTGAGGCCGCTCAGTCCAACCTGCTTGACTTCGTCCGCAGCGGCAAGGGCTTTTACGTCCAGCACTTGGCCAGCGCGTCGTACAAGGAGTGGAAGGAGTTCGCCGAGCTGTGTGGTCGCCATTGGGTCTTCGGTGTTTCGGGACACACGCCCCGGTCGGTGTTCCCGGTCAAAATCGTGAAGGACGAGCACCCAATTACGAAAGGCCTGACGAACTTCAAGACGTTCGACGAGCTGTACTCGAAGCTCCAAGGCGACTCGCCAATCGAGGTGTTGGCCGCGGGGGACTCGGACTTCAGTCACAAGACCGAGCCGCTGCTCTTCGTTCGGACTTTCGGCCGGGGCCGGGTCGTCCACAACGCTTTGGGACACGACCGGAAGGCCATTGTCAACCCAGGCACCCGGACGCTCATTCTGCGCGGCGTCGAGTGGGCCGCCACGGGGCAGGTGACCATTCCGCCGGCAACGGACTGACGGCTCGCAACAGACCGACGTCCGCTGGGGACGGCGGGCAGTTCACCAAAGACGCTGCCGAAGAGGCGAGCGCGGGAGCTCGCTGCTTCGCTGTTCCTTCGCCTGCTGCGGCGGCAGCCGGCGATGCGTGGAGCGTTCCGGTTCACCGCGACCGACGCGCACGTTAACCTTGCCAAGAACGGGCCGGCGTCCTATTCTTTCGCGTCGGTCGGTCGACCTGCGGCCGCCGAACCGCCGGGGTGCGGCTGCGAGCCGTTGCACTGGCTTTGGCGGCCGCGGCGTTGCGACGGCTGCCGGCGCCGGAGGCCGGCGTTGAAACGGAGTCGTGCCACGGCGTGGCCGGAAAGTGTGTCTTGAAACAGCAAGGAGGCTCACGGATGAGCCGTTTGCGTGTCTTTCCTGCGGAACCGGAAGTCCCTCGAGCGAATTGGCTCAGTCTTTACGACCCAGGCGAGCAGACGGAGCCCGACTGGGACGGCCAACAGAACGACGAACCGGTCCTGTCTTTTGCCGAGTTGGCCGTCCGGGTTCGGGTCGAACGGACTCGGGACGTCGTGCAGCGAGCCCGGCTCATTCACGCCAACAGCATTTGCCCCAAGTGTCACCGGGCGACCGTCGAGGTGCGCGACCTGGTGCCCGCTTTTCCGGTCAACCGGCTGGAGCGTGCTGGCGGCGAGCGATTGGAGCTGCAGGCTGTCTCGCGTTTGGGTTTCTACTGCGTCCGCTGTCACGCGGAGTGGACAGCGTGACGTTGACCGCGGCCGGTCCACGCGGAAGGCGACTCACACGCGAAAAACGGCTGCGGGAGGTTGCTCGAACGGCGCGGTCCGGCTTGCTCCTCACGGACCGGCCGGCTCGTCGGTTTCGACGCCCGCCAAACGGTGTAGCTCGCTGACCGCCCAACGCAGCTCGTCGAGCAGCGCTGGCGGCAGTTTGTCCCGGTCGAACGTCGCCAACAGCTGGCGGTAGTACCACAGCGTTCCCTCTTTGCCGCCGCGGAACCGCTGCCAAAACGACTCTCCCACCCGCGACAGCTCGCGCAGGCTGGTTCGAGCGTTGTGCAACTTGTCGCAGCAGCAAACCAACTGCACGGAGGCGGGCTCGGAACGCAGACGTCGCAGGTAGCTTTCTTTTCGCTCTCTCCAAGGCGGCTTGGGCTGTTGCAAGGTGTCTGAGCAGCCTTCGACGAGCCGCGCCACGTGGTCGCCGAACTCGCGTCGAATGTCGTCCAGTCGCTCGCGTCCGCCGGCGTCTTCGGCTGCGTCGTGCAACAGCGCGGCAATGGCTTCGTCTTCCGAGCCGCCGAATTCCAACACCAGTGCGGCCACGGCCAGCAAGTGCGCGACGTAGGGCACTCCCGACCCTTTGCGCACTTGACACCGGTGGACTCGAAAAGCGTAACGCAAGGCTCGTTCGAACCGGTCGGTCAATTCCATTTCTCTCGGCCTCGTCTTCGCTGGTCGGTCGTCTTTCGTTGGCGCACTTGCCGACACGCCCGGACACCGTCGACTTTGGATCGACGACGTCCTGCCGACGTGAACCGTCGCGGATGTTCTCAGACACACGCTCTGTCGACAAGAGCGAACAAGAAACGCGGGCCGAACGGGACCGCGACTGTCCGGCGGAAACAGGTGGAGAACACGTCCGCGCCCGCGTTGAAGAGGCGGCGTTGACGAACTGCACTCGGCTCAACAGAATGTGGCGACTTGCGGCCGAGTCGAGAACCGAGCAACCGACGACCAGATTCACGGCAAGAGGAGACACGCATGTCGCAGGACCGCTACGCTGCGCTGCTGTTGTTCGGCGTTCCCGGAGCAGGGAAGGGAACGCAGGGCAAGGCTTTGGGGCAACTGCCGGGCTTCTTCCACCTTTCCAGCGGCGACATTTTCCGCTCGCTCGACCCGGACTCGGAGGAAGGACGAGAGGTTCGCCAGTACGCGGACCGCGGTGAGTTGGTTCCGGACGAGCTGACCATTCGCATTTGGAAGAAGTGGCTGGACGGGCAAATCGAGGCCAAACGGTTTCGGCCGGAACGAGACATTCTGTTGCTGGACGGCATTCCGCGGAACGTCCGGCAGTGCGAAATTCTGCAAGAGTACGTCGAGGTGCTGAAGGTCTTGCACCTGGCCGCGTCGGACGACGAACCCATGATTCAACGAATCAAGAACCGGGCGTTGTTGGAGGGTCGGTCCGACGACGCTGACGAGCAAGTGATTCGGCGACGGTTCGAGGTTTACCGGCGCGAGTCGGCACCGGTGCTCGGCTTCTACCCGCGCGAACGCATTGCCGACATCGACCCGTTGGGCACACCGGCCGAGGTGCTCGCTCGCGTGCTGCAGGTGGTCATTCCAATCGAGAAGCAGTGGCTGCAAACGCGCGGGCAAGCTTGACGCGTGGCGTCGCGAGTCGGTGCGCTCGCACTGCCCGTGCCGCTTACTGGACTTGCTGCACCCAGCGCACCAACCGGCGACGGTCGGCCGCCAAGACGGCCTCCATTTGGTCGGCCGGCGCGGCGACTTCCAGCACGAACAGCCCGTCGTAGCCTTGCGCAGCCAGAGCCCGAAACAGCCGGGGGTAGTCGACGACTCCGTAGCGAATCGGTCGGTGCTCCCTCCAAACGGCCGGGTCAATGTCGTGCACGTGAAAGTGCAGCAGTTTGGCCCCCAGCTGGCGGACCAACTGGTGCAGCAGGTCGTTGTACGCCCGGAACGCTTCTTGCGTGGCGGGAATTCGGTCCGGGAACAGACGCCGAAATTCGGCGTACCCGATTTGGTGGCCCACGTCGATTGTCGCGCCGACGCCCGGGTGGTGGACGTCGCGAATGAGCTGCACGAACTGGGCCACCGACGGCGGGTAACCCGTCTCGACGGCCAGACGAAAACCGCCCCGCTGGGCCCGGTCGCCCCACCGTCGGAACAGGTCGACCAGCTCGTTCCACGCGTCCCCCAGCTTCTTGCCTCGCGGCGGCAGACAATGAACGACGGCCACTTCGACGTGAAAGTACTCGGCCGCGTCCATGGCCGTTTCGATTAGCCGACGGCTGCGCGACTGCTCGTCCGGGTCAGTCGAAACCAGTCGCAAGCCGGAGTACGGCAGGTGAACGGTGACGTGGGTGAACGGGGCGAGGGCTCGAGCCAGTCGGCGTCGCTGGTCGGCTGGGAATTGGTCGAACTGAATGCCCGGGAACTTTCCCGGGGTCGGCTCGGGCCGACCCATGGCGTGAAATTCGACCGTCTCGAAGCCCACGCGGCGCAACAGCGCAATTGCGTCGAACAGTCCGAAGCCGCTTACGGCCGTGTTGGCTCCGACCGCGTCCGGCCCGAAACGAGCGTGCCCTTCGGCCGCCCCGGCCAGCCCGAGCGCAAGTGGTTCCAGCGTCGCGGCCGCCGTCGCGGCCAACCACTGTCGTCGGGAAATTCGAGACACGGTTGCTTCCTCAAAAAAGAAAACGGACTACCGGGGACTTTCGAACACACCGCGCTGCGTCTCACCGACCGGCCCGCTTCTTGCCGTCGCGGCCTTGTCGGTCGTCGTCCTTCAGTTGTTGTCGAATTTGGTGCAGCTTTTGGAGGGCGTCCAGGGGCGTCATGCGGTCCAGGTCCAGTTGGCGAATTTCTTCGAGCAGCGGGTGGTCCTCGGGACCGAACAGGAGCAGCTGGCGTTCGTGCCGGCGAGTGCGTCGCTGCGGAATTTTGGGCCGGCCCCGCTCGTCCAAGTGGTCTTCCTCCAGCGTCTTCAAAATGACCTTGGCCCGCTGAATGACCGAGCGAGGAATTCCAGCCAACTGGGCCACATGAATGCCGTAGCTCTTGTCGGCCGGGCCGGGAGCAATCTTGTGCAGGAAGACAATCTGGTCCCCCTGTTCCTGCACGACCACATTCCAGTTGGACGCGCCGCTGAGCGTCGTGGGCAGCTCGGTCAGCTCGTGGTAGTGCGTGGCGAACAGCGTGCGGCAACCGATTTGGTCGTGCAGGTACTCGGTGACCGCCCAGGCCAGGGAAATGCCGTCGTAGGTACTGGTGCCCCGGCCGATTTCGTCCAGAATGACCAGGCTCCGTTCCGTGGCTCCGTTCAGAATCCGAGCCGTTTCGGTCATTTCGACCATGAATGTGCTCTGCCCCTTCGCCAGCTCGTCGCTGGCACCGACCCGCGCGAAAATGCGGTCGGCAACGCCAATGCGAGCTTTCGCCGCCGGCACGAACGAACCCATTTGGGCCAGAATGGTAATGAGCGCCGCCTGTCGAATGTAGGTGCTTT
>CAYSAG010000295.1:0-6452 GCA_964428935.1 uncultured Planctomycetaceae bacterium
ACCGCCAGTACCTGTACTTCGCTGCTCGGCTGCCGCGCGTTCCGGGAGTCGCGGTCGAACCGCCGCAGTACGAAGGCCGCCACCACGACGCCCTTCTGACCGGCCACGACCGCGTCAGCCTTTACTTGGACGTCGACCGCGACTACACCGTCTTCTACGAACTGCACGTGGACCAGCGCGGTTTCGTCGCCGAAAGCTGCTCGGGCAACCCGGCCTGGAACCCGCGTTGCTACGTGGCCGTCGGAGGCGACGACGAGTCGTGGCGAGTCGAGCTGGCGTTGCCGTTGAGCGAGCTGACGGGCTCGCGCCCAGGCCCGCGAACCGTTTGGACCGTCAACGTGGTGCGCACCGTGCCGGGCCACGGCGTTCAAAGCTGGACGGAAACGGACGGGCTCAGCGTCCAACCGGCTCGCTTCGGCCTGCTCGAGTTCAACTGACGGCCGGCCCCCCGGAACGACTGGCGGGGCCAAGGCCGAGCGCAGCTGGCTTGGGCTGTTGGTTCGAGCTGGCTTCCGCTGCTGGCTGGGGCTGGCCTGCGTCGAGCTCGGCCGTCCTCTTCGGAGCAACTGCGCTCATGCGACTGATTGGACTGGACGAAGCTGGCTACGGACCGAAGCTGGGACCTTTGGTCATTACGGCCACGGTGTGGGAGGTGCCCGACCGGTCGACGGACCTTTGGAAGGTCTTCGCCGACGTGGTGCAACAGACTCGGCCCAGCTCGAACGAAAAAATTCACGTGGCCGACTCGAAGCAGGTTTACCAACCGGCTCGCGGGCTGGCCGAATTGGAGCGGTCGGTGCTGTGCACGTTGAGCCTGCTCGGCCCGCCGCCGGACAGCTTCGAGCGTTTGTGGCAGCAGTTGTGCGGCAGCCCGCTGCCAGCCGAGCTGCCTCCCTGGTACCGACTGGCTCCGGAGCGGCTGCCGACGTGCGTGCCGGCCGAGGCGGTCGCGTCGGTGGCCGAACGTTGGCAGAAACGCTGCCGCGAGACGGACGTGCGGTTGGTCCGGGTGCGCAGCGACGTGGTCTGGGCGGCTCGTTTCAACCGGCTGGTGGACGAGCTGGGCAACAAGAGCTGGTTGCTTTCTCGACTGACCTTCCAACTGTTACGAAACGTGTGGTCTCCGCAAGCCGACGAGCCGACGCTGGTGCTGGCCGACAAGCACGGCTCACGAAATTCCTACCAGAGGCTTCTTGCGGAGTTCGTCGAAAGCGAGTTTCCCTTTTGCGTGGAGGAAAGTCTCGAGGTCAGCCACTACCGAATCGGCGCCACCGAGCTGCGGCTGGAGGCAAAGGGCGAGCGGCATTTTCCGGTGGCCGTGGCGTCGTTGGTCAGCAAGTACGTGCGCGAGCTGGTCGTGGCCGGCTTCAACCGCTTCTGGCAAGAACACCAGCCGGACCTGAAGCCGACCAAAGGCTACCCCCAGGACGCTCAACGCTTTCAGCGCGACATTGCTGCCGTGCAGGCGAAGCTGGGAATTCCCGACGAGGTTCTGGTTCGAAAACGCTGACTCGTCCCGAACTCGAAGGAAGAAATTGCCGCAACGGAACGCCGTCGTGGCGAAAGGCCGCTGTGTTCGAGCAGGTGACGCGGCGACCGTCCGGCCGGCGTTCCAACTTGTTGCAAGGAGTGCTACGCTCGAACGGGGGAACCTCTTTGAAACGGCAGCCGGCTGTTCCGGTAGACGAACAGGCGTGGGCAACGCGAGCAACGACCGAGCGTGAAGACGCAAGACAGTGGCAAGAACGAAAAGGGACTGCCGGTCTCGACCGGGCGAGGGGCCGAGGCGGTTGCGTCGACGGCCGACGACTGTCCAAACCGCGGCACGAACGCTCGGGCCGAGGGCTGGAGCGGCGAGCGGAGCGGGCTGGCCGGACGTCGGTTGCAGACACGCGCTGCGCTCCCGCTCCAGCCGGGTGGCTTCGTGACGACCTCGGACGGCCGACAGGTGGTCTTCGAGTCTTGCTGCTGTCCGCTCTGCGGCAGCTCTCGCTTCACCACCCACCGCTGGCTGCCGGACCGGCTTTACGGCGTGCCGGGGCGCTTCCGTGTGGTTCGGTGTTCTGACTGTCGGCACTGGTACCTCAACCCCCGTCCCACAGCCGAGACGGTCCTGAACTGCTACCCGCGGCACTACGGCCCGCACTGCTCCGCCGACGCACCCAGCGGCAAGGCTCCTCCGTCGCTTCCGTCGGTGCAGGACGCTCGGACCGCAGTGCACGAGCGGCCGACGACGGAGAACGCTCCTCCACAGCCCACGCCGACGCCCACCGTTCGGTTGCTGAAAAGAGTGCCCGGTCTGAAACGGCTTTTCGTCTGGCTGACCGACTCGGGCAGCGAGCTGGTCCCACCCGTCTCGGTGTGGCCTCCGAAGGCTTTGGAGTTGGGCTGCGGGACGGGGCGGTTTGCGTCTGAGCTGCAGCGGCAGGGCTGGCAAGTTGTGGGGGTCGAGCCGTCTGCCGAGGCCGCGTCGGTGGCTCGTTCACGCGGCCTGGAAGTCCACGTTGGCCCGCTCACCGACGACCTGTTCCCAGAGAAAACCTTCGACGTCGTTTTCGCTTGGATGGTCGTCGAACACCTGCACCGGCCGGTCGAAACGGTTCGGCTGGTTCGCCGAGTGCTCAAGCCGGGCGGCTGGTTCGTCTTCAGCGTGCCGAACTGCGGTTGCTGGGAGTCGTACCTGTTCGGCCCGTACTGGTACGCCTGGCAGGTTCCCACTCACCTGCAGCACTTCAGGCCGGACACCGTGCGACGGTTGCTTCAGCGAGTCGAACTGGAGTGTGTGAGCGTGCGCTGCCAAGCCAACATTCTGAACTGGTTCGGCAGCTTCGGGCTGTGGCTGAGCGAGCAACGGCCTGGTGGACGCTGGGGGCAGCGGCTCTTGCAGTTCACCTCCAACCCGACGCTCGGCCCGCAGCTCGCTCTGGCTCCGCTGGCCAAACTGCTGGCGGCTTTGGGCCAAACCGGACGAATGACCGTGGTGGCTCGGCGACCGGCCTGACGGTCGCGCTCGACCGCTTCGTCCGGTTCGACGCCACCGAGCGGTTGGCCCCGTTCGCGGGCACGGGCAGCCAAGCACGGTCCAGGGCCAGACGCGGCCGGCCGCGCGAGGCGTGAGGAAACGTGAGCCACGCAACGGCTCGGTGACAGGCAACGGCTGGGTGAAACTGTGTCTGAGGAAGCTGGCGAGAGCTGCCCGAGGGAGGGGGTCAGGAGGAGAACAGCTCGCCGCGAGCCGTCTGGCAAATGGCCACGACGGCTGGGTGACGGAGCCGTCGCTCCACCGACACCGCGTAGTACTGCTCCCGCACCTCCGTCAGCCGCCCGACCACTCGAACGCCGTACTGCGAGCAGACGGCTTTCTCAATGACCGACGGAGCGGGGAACAGACCCCAACCTTGACTGCCGAAGACCTTCATGAGGGCCGGGTCGTCGAATTCGCCCACCACGCGCGGCCGCACTTCGTTCTCGTAGAACCAACGGTCCAGCTCGCGACGCACGGCCGTGGCCGGACGCGGCAGCAAGACCGGGGCGTCGTGCAGCGACGAGGGAAACCGGCGTCGGAGACGAGCGGCCAGCTCCCGGGTGCCGAAGAACGTCACCGGACACTCGCCCAGGAAGTGGTTGTAAGCCCGAACCGGCCCGCCCGGACTGACCGGCGCGTCGGAAAGAATCAGGTCGAGCCGGTGGACGGCCAGTTGAGCCAGCAGTTCTTCCCGGTTCCCCTCGTGACAGGTCAGCCGAACGGACGGCACGGCCGCTCGGGCCGGCAACAGCAACCGGTACGCGACCAGCTTCGGTAAGACGTCCAACAAACCGACCTCCAGGCGAGCGGCCTTCTCGGACGCCAGCCCGCGCACCGCCCGCTGCAGCTCGTGGCCCAGCGTGAAAATTCCGTCCGCGTACTCCAGCACCTGCTGGCCAAAGTCGGTCAACACCAGTTGGCGACCGACCTGTCGGAACAGCGGGCTGCCCAACGACCGCTCCAGTTGCTTCAACTGCTTGCTGACCGTCGGCCGGCTCAAGTGAAGCCGCTCCGAAGCCTTGGCAATCGAACCTTCGCGGGCCACGAGCCAGAAGTAGTAGAGGTGGTGGTAGTTGAGCCAGTCCACGAGAGCACCGTTAGATTTTTTCTAACCGCACGCGACTGATTTTGACTCTGTCTAACCTACCGAACAGCCGCTAGACTTGCAACGCCGCTGGGCACGAGACACGGCCGCGTGGACGTGCATTGGTGGGTCCGCGCCGGGACGGCCCGGTGGGCCGAGTCGGACCGGACCGCTGCCACGTGTGGCCCGCTTGCGGGTCCGCGGGCACGTCGCGGCCGACAGTTGAGAGCTTGCCGTGCCGTTGAGGCACCGGCGGGGCGGGAGTCGAGGAGGAGAAAGAATGGACGGCCTGGAAAACCTTTTGACGCTGTTTTTGATTGTCGCACCGTTCGCGGCCTTGGTCGGCTGGTTGAGCTGGCTGAGCCGTCGGAAGGCCTGCCCGAAGTGCCACTACGCCGTTTCTCCGAAGACGGGCGAGTGCACGCACTGCGGCTACCGGCTGCCGGCCGAAGGGCGGACCGACGGCGTCAAAGCAGCTTGACGGACGGGTCTGCGGGGGCAGAGCGTTGGAGCGGGCGGTTGGTGCAGCGCGCCGGCAGCAACCGTCTGGCCCACCTCTGCTCCCGCTCGGCCTGTCCACCCGAACGAAGACGAGGCCGCGTCAACGCAGGGCGGTGCGGCCGTGCGCTCGGCAGCAGCTTGCGACGGAAGCTCGACTCAGCGTCTCCGCACCCAGCCGGACAGTGAGGTCTGGGCCGACAGGCTGCGGCGAGCCGACGGGTCGGCAGAACGCGCTCTGGGCGAGTGCGGCACCCAGCCGGTGCGCTCGGACTGCAAACCGGTGAGTGAAGAGTGACCGCTGTCGTTTGGGCTCCGAGGGGAAGGGTCGAGCGACGCCAGTCGCGGGTCTGGGGCGTGAAGGCCTTCGCCGTAGCCGGGTCGTGTGTGCCCGGCGAACGGTGTCCAGCCGTCGGCCGGCGCCGACGACGCGTTGCCGCGACGCGACGAGGTGCGGACAGCCGTTTGAGACGCGGTTCGCCCTTGGCTCGCCAGCGCGGCCGGCTCGGTGCGGCTGGCCAAGCGTCGGTTTGGGACAAGTCCGGAGCGAGCGGGCAGGGTCAGGAGGGCTGCGAGTGGGCCGGTGCGGCCGCCGGTCCGACCCGTGGGCTCCGGCGTCTGCGAACGAATGACTGCGTCCCAGTGGCCGGCGGCCGACTTGGGTCCGGCCCCCGTGCCGGAGAGTTGGTTGGTTGCAACCAGCGAGTCGCCGGCACTGGGACCTCCGGCCAGGACCCAGCGTCCCCACCGTTGCTCCAACTCGGCAACGCTGTCGTAGCCGTAGTGTTTCCGCACCGCTCGTTCCCACCCGAGCCGGTGAGCGTCTTCTAGGAACCGCAAGTAGCGTTGTCGGCCGCCTTGCCGGACCAGGAAGTCAGTCAGCAAGTAGCCCTCGGCGTACAGCGTCAGCACGCGACTCATGTCGGCCGGGTACTCGGTCTGGGCCAGCAGGGAGCGGAGCGGAATGCGACGGGCGGTGCGGAGGTCTCGCAAAGCGCGGTCGATTAGCTTCTGTTTTTCCGACGCGTGTTCGGCCAGCGTCGCCGCTCCCTCGTCGGCCCACCGAGGCAGCGGGCGTCGAAAGTGGCAGGCCAGAATGGTGTGAGTGATTTCGTGGGGCAACACGGAGTCGAGAATGCGGCTGAGCGGCCCTTGGACGGTCATTCGCCAACCGAAGACTTCCATTTGCCCGGTGCTGCCTCGCTCGAAAGAAAACGTCGTCGCCCCTCCGGCCCCCATTTGTCCCACGTGGACCGTCACGTGACAAGGGGCGTACCAGCGAGGCAAGGCGTAGCCGAGCCACTGCACGGCCAATTCTTTCCGGTAGCGTTCAGCCGCTTCGGCGACCTGACGGGCAATTTGCGGCGTCGGAGCGTCGACGACGAAGTTGGGGGTTTGGTAGCGAGCCCCGAGAGAACAGACGGCGGCAACCAGAATGGCCACTCGCCACAGACGGAATTTCGGTCCCATTCTTCCTCTCTTCCGTGAGAGCGGGTTTGCTTCCGTGCCGGGAAACGCCTCGAGAGGTGGTCTAGCCGCGTAACGGCCCGTTTACCGGGGAGCCTTCGGGCAGGAGACGGCGGCGGTGTTGGGCGACCGAAGAGAAGCGAGGCGACTCGGCGCTCCCCACACCGAGCCGCCTCGTCTCACGACGCCGTCTCAATTCCCTCTTGTCGCAGACACCTCCGGACGTGGGCTCAATGCAACCAGCGGGCCAAACGGCCGCGGCGACCGAGGCGTTTGGTCCGTGCGGCGGGAACGGCGAGCCTAAGTGTCGTTGGCCGCGACACTTCCGAACTGGAAGGTGTTTGGCCAGCCGCGGCGGCTCGGCCAGCGCCGGCCGTC
>CAYSAG010000296.1:0-6449 GCA_964428935.1 uncultured Planctomycetaceae bacterium
GTTCGCGGCGTACGGCCGACCGGCGCAAGTCCGTTCGACCGGCGACGGGCCGTCTGGGTTGCAGACGCTGTCGGTTTCGGGTTTCATTCAGTGCCGGAGTGGCGAGCCAAGACGGCCCTCTTCAGCAGTGGTGCGAGACACGGTTGACAACGGGACGAACGGGGAGTGTTTTCACGATGCCGTGGCTGCTTGCCGAAACGGCCGGAAATGCTGGACCAGCTGCCGGAGCTCTGCACCCGGTGCTGATTGTGCTGGTGGGAATCGCCGTCGTGCTGGGGGCGATCATTGTCTTGCGTCTGAATGCTTTTGTGGCGCTGATTTGCGGAGCGATCGTCGTCAGCTTGATGTCGCCCGGACCGTGGGAACAGTCGGTGGTTCGGGTCGCCGAGGCGTTTGGTTCGGCGGCCGGAAAGATTGGCATTGTCATTGCCCTGGCGGCCATCATTGGAAAATGCTTGATGGACAGCGGCGCGGCCGACCGAATTGTTCGCTCGTTCTTGAGGGCATTGGGCGAGCAGCGGGCGGCAGTGGCCTTGCTGGGGAGCGGTTTTGTTCTGTCGATTCCCGTTTTCTTCGACACGGTCTTCTACTTGTTGGTCCCGTTGGCTCGCTCGCTCTACCGCCGGACTCGAAAGAACTACGTCCTGTACGTGACGGCCATTTCGGCCGGAGCCGTCATTACCCACACGCTGGTCCCACCAACACCCGGCCCGCTGTTCATGGCGAACGAGCTGGGCGTGGACTTGGGACTGATGATACTGGTCGGTGTGGCCATTGGACTGCCGGCAGCCGTGGCCTCGATTTTCTTCTGCCACTTGTTCGACCGTCTGCTGGACATTCCCATGCGGCCCTACCCGGGCGAAGAGAACGTGGAGCCGTTGCCGGACGAAGAGCTTCCGCCGTTGTGGCTGTCGTTGGCCCCGGTTGTGTTGCCCGTGCTGTTGATTTCGGCCAACACGGCGGCCAAGGCCGTCGGGGCGACACGGTTGGTCGTCGTGACGTCCGTGCTGGGCGACGCGAACTTGGCCTTGCTCATTGCAGCCGGCCTTTCGCTGTGGCTGGTGGCGGCTTACCGCGGCGCCAGTCTGGCCGAGCTGGGCCGGCTGACCGAGACGGCCCTCATGAGCGGTGGGGTAATCATTTTGATTACGGCCGGCGGCGGAGCATTTGGAGCCATGTTGCGGAACGCCGGCATTGAAAGCGTCATTCGGTCGCACTTGGCATTGGGCAGCGGAGCGAACGGTTTGGTGCTGATGCTGGCTGCGTTCGGCGTGGCCGTGGCCATGAAAATCGCTCAAGGCTCGGGAACCGTTTCCATGATTACCACCGTCTCGATGTTCTCGGCCATGCACGTCACGCCTGAAATGCTTGGTTGTCACCCGGTCTACTTGGCCGCGGCCATTGGAGCGGGCTCGTTGGTCGGTTCGTGGATGAACGACAGCGGCTTCTGGATTTACGCTCGAATGGGCGGATTGACCGAGGTCGAGTCGCTGAAGTCCTGGACCCTCTTGTTGGTCTTGATTGGACTGGTCTCGTTGGGCGTGACGCTGGCTCTGTCGCGGTTCGTTCCGCTGTTGCAGTTTGCGGGCACGTGACGTTTCGGCCGGCACGCCCGCACGAGGTCAAACGGCTTCCGACGAAAAGACGGAAACCGGAGACGTTGACTACGCGGGCTCGCGGCTTTGGGGTGGTGTGGTCCAATTTGCTTGCGGGCCGAGTCAGTCGGGAGGTGTGACCCAATGAGCGGACGGCAAGTCGCCATGCCTTGGCTGTGCGTGCTTGGACTTTTCGCTAGCCCCGCTCCCGTGCTGGCTCAGCCGGCCGACCAGTCCGGGTGGGTGCGACTGGACAACGGCAAAGACCTTTCCGGCTGGTACCCGGCTACGTGGACGGGCCGCGAAACGGGCGACTGGAGCGGGTGGAGCGTGGTTGACGGAGCCATTCACTTGGACTCCAGCAAGGCCCGCAGTCACCTTTTCAGTCGACGGACCTTCGGCCGCGACGTCGTCATTCGGTTGGAATTCCGAGCGGGCTTCCGGGCCGACTCCGGGCTCAACCTTCACGGCAAGCAGTTTCAAGTTCGCGACTACCCGAACGCGGGTCCGGCCAAGTACGCATTTGCGGCCAAGCCGCACGGGCAGTGGAACGAGCTGGAATTCGACGTGACCGACGGAGTGGCTCGCGTTTTCCTGAACGGACAGCTCATTGAGAAAGCTTGGCGAATCGGCGACAACCCTCGCTTGGGCCTGGGGCTGCAACGAGAAATCGGAACGTTCGATTTCCGAAACATTCGAATCAAGCGGAAGACGCCGTCGGGCGGGCTGGAGGTGCGAGCCTCCGAGTGCGGAGCGGCTGCGGACGGCACCCCGCTGCGTCTCTTCACGCTGACCAACGGCCGCGGCTTGGTCGTGCGAGTGCTCAACTACGGAGCCACGTTGGTCGCCGTCGAAGTGCCCGACCGCAACGGTCGACGCGCCAACGTCACGTTGTTCTTCGACTCGTGCCAACGCTACCTGGAACCTCACCCACTGTTCGGTTCGGTCGTTGGTCGTTACGCCAACCGAATTGCCCGGGCGCGGCTGGTGCTGGACGGCGTCGAGTACCAATTGGAGGCCAATGCAGGCCGAGACCACATTCACGGCGGCCGCAAGGGCTTCCAACGGCGGTTCTGGAAAGCCGAGCCGCTGCGCGAGCCCGAACGTGTTGGCGTCCGGTTGTCGTTGTTGAGCTCGGACGGCGACGCCGGCTTCCCCGGCAACCTCCGTGTCACCGTGACCTACTGGCTGAACCAGCAAAACGAATTGACGCTCGACTACCAAGCCACCACCGACAAGCCGACCGTCGTCAACCTGACCAACCACGCTTACTGGAACCTGGCCGGAGCGGGCCAAGGGGACGTGCTGGACCACGTTCTTTGGCTGAACGCGGACCGGGTGTTGGAGTCCGACCGACGGCACTTCCCGACCGGACGAGTCTTGCCGGTGCGCGGCACGCCGTTCGACTTCACTCAGCCCCACCGAATCGGTCTGCAAATGGACCAGGTTCCGGGCGGGTACGACCACTGCTACGTGCTCAAGAAAGAGCCCGGCCGGCGGTACTCACTGGCCGCGAGACTGGTCGACCCGAAAACAGGGCGGGGAATGGAAGTGTGGACCACGCAGCCCGGACTGCAGCTCTACACGGCCAACGGACTGCGCGGCGACTTGGGCGCGGGTGGCCGAAAGTACGTTCGGCACGGAGCCGTTTGCCTGGAAACTCAACACTTCCCCGACTCGCCCAACCACCCCGAGTTTCCTTCGACGGTGCTTCGCCCCGGGCAGACCTACCACGAGTGGACCGTCCACCGGTTCTTCGTGCAGAAGTGAGCTGTTCGGTGGAGACTGGGCCCGGGCAGTGAACGTCGTTCGCGGCGGTCGGCGTGGCTTTCCGGCGGGTCGCGAGCCGCTCGGGGAGTTCGCCGACTGGCCGAGAGCACGGCCGTCGCCCACGTTCCGCCGGTCGGTCAGTGTCCGGAGCGGACGAGCAGGCCGCCGGGCAGACGCCGAATGAGTCGTCTCATTTCGAGCACCGTCAGCGTGGCCAGAACGCGCGGCGTGTCGAGCTGCGCGGCCTGAAGCACCTCGTCGACCGACCGCGGTTCGTGGCCAATCAAGTTGAGCACCTGCCGTTCCTGCTCGTTCAGCGACAACTCGCGCGGCGAGTGCACCAAGCGGTCGTCGGTTTGCTGGACGGGCTGCGGGAGCGGGCCGAGAGCTTCCAGAACGTCGTCGGCGTTACGGACCAACGTCGCTCCGTCTCGAATCAGGTCGTGGCAACCTTCGCTGGTCAGGCTGTCGACCCGCCCGGGAACGGCCATGACCTCGCGTCCCTGTTCCATGGCGTGCCGCGCCGTGTGAATGGCTCCGCTGTTGCGAGTGGCCTCCACAATGATGACTCCCAGCGACAGACCGCTGATGAGTCGGTTGCGCTGAGGGAAAAGACCGGCCAGGGGCTCCTGGTCCAGCCGCGACTCGCTGAGCAGCGCCCCTTGTTCAGCCACCCGCTCGGCCAGCTCGGCATGCTCCGGTGGGTACACCTTCGCCAACCCGGTACCGAGCACGGCCAAGGTTCGACCTCCGGCTGCCAACGCGCCGCGGTGAGCAGCGGCATCGATGCCGCGAGCCAACCCGCTGACGACCGTCAAACCGGCTCGCGCCAGAGCCCCGGCCAACCGCTCGGCCTGCTGTCGGCCGTACAGCGAACACCGTCGCGTGCCCACAATGGCCACCGCTAGCTCGTCCCGAGGAAGAAGCGAGCCCCGGCAGTAGAGCAGGCGGGGCGGGTCGGCAATCCGCTCCAACAGCCGAGGGTAGTCCGGCTGCCCGCGCCGCAACAGCCGCACTCCGAGCCGACGACACCGTTCCAGCTCGCGTTCGGCCGCGTCGCTGTCTCTGGCTTCCAGAATGGCCTTCGCCAACCGCGGGCCCACGCCGGGAACTCGACGCAGCTCGCGGCCCGTCGCTGCGAAGACCGCCTCCACCGTCCCGAACTGCTTCAGCAGTGCGTCCTGCAGACGCGGCCCCACTCCTTCAATCAAGTTCAGCCGGAGCCACCCCAGAAGCTCGCGGTCGTTTTGACCCGACTCGTCGTTCACGCGCCTGACCGACCTGCAGAAGTTCTTCGGACCCTCAACCCGCTGAGTGCGTGCCTTCACGTTCCTGAGGCGGCAGGTGCGTCGGCGTGGCCACGGAGCCGAAGCTGACGCACCGACCCGCCGCGTGAGCAGAGGCCACGGCCCCCCGTCCAAAAGGGCCTCGCCGACACTTCGCGTTAGTGTCCCTATTTTCTACGCTGTTCGCAAGGTGACGCTCAACCTCGCAAACTTTCCTCGCTCTTCTTCGGTTGGGAACGGCGACTCGAAAAGAAAACCGCTTCGGTGGAATCGGAAGAGGCGCTCTGTGTGCCTTGTCACAAGGAAACGGCAGAGTTGCCCGAGTGGGCCGGCGCCGCTCGCTGCCAGACGCGTCTTGGCACGCGGCGCCAATGAGTCGACGCGGACGCGCGCAGCTCGCGCCGGCGCTCGGTTTCGACAGGCCTGCCGAGCGCCGCGACGTTCGACTCGCCGCCGCCGGCCAGCAGCTCAACGCTTCGCCGACGCCGAGCCGCTTTTCGTCAGTTTGGCGATTAAGAAGTCTGCCAGCGACGCGTACTCCGACCGAACGCCGGGGTAGACCAAGTGCGCTTCAATGCCCAGCCGGTCCATTTTTTCCTTCAGCGCCAGACCGAAGGCTACGTGGTGAACCATCCACCCGCGGGCTCGATTCGGATTCTTCGGAATGGGAGCGTCCGGTCGCATGCCGTAGGTCATGTAAATCGGCGGGTCGTCGGCCGAAATCAGTGACAGCGCCGAGATTTCGCGGACAATCTGTTGGATTTTTGTCGGGTCGCTGGTTCCAAACAGCTCGGTCAGGTCGCGGTGCGGACGTTTGTAGCCGGGAATGTGTTTTTTCCACCAGTCGAAGTCCATGGTTGTCTGTCCGCCCATGGTGGCCACGCAGGTCAGACGGGTCGACTCGCGCTCGACCGGGTCCGAGCTGTCTGGTTTGGCCATGTCGTCGTGGAACGCCAACCACATGCAAAGCTGGGCGCCGGCCGAGCCGCCGAAGGCGCCGATGCGCGTCTTGTCGATGTTCCACTGGCTCGCCTTCGAACGCAGAAACTGCAGTGCTCGACGGCAGTCCTCGTGGGCCGCCGGCAACGGCGCCTGCGTCACGTACCGGTAATTCAACGCCGCGACCGAAATGCCAGCCGACAGAAACTGACGTAGCCAACGGGCGTTCAGTTTCTCTTTGCTGCCCGCTCGAAACCCGCCGCCGTGAATGAAGACCACCAGCGGCGCTGGCCGGTCGGACGTCGCCTTCCAGAAGTCAAGCACGTGACGCTGGTGGGGCCCGTAGGAGACATTGGCGAAGGTCGGCGCTGGCTTACAGGCCGCCTTTTGCTGAGCCAGCGCCGTCGTGCAGGCCAGAAGGACGGCCAGCAAGGTCCGCGCGACTGCTTTTCCGCTCACGCCGGTCGTCATTGCCAGACTCCTTCGAGTTTCTTGGGAGGACCGATTCTGTTTCGTCGCACCAGCCTGCGAGGCTCGGCTCGAGCCCGCAGGTCGGAAGCCGCACCGCCGCCGCCACGGAGCGCGGCTTCGGTTCTCGGAGCTTGTCTGAAGGTGTCCGGAAATTGGAGGGCCACGCTTTGTCGTGGCCGCTGCGGGTTTGTGTCTAGAGGCGGAGCTGACAGGGCACGCCCCGACCCACGTTCGTCCGAAGGCCACTCGGTCGGCTCGAGCATGCCAATGAGCCGCGCCGAGGTCAAGCGACGGTGGGTTCGAAGTCGGTGGGCACAGGGCTAGTGCCACGTCGCAGCGGAAACGTGGAGTCACTACCTTCGGCCGAGTCCGTCATGCCGGAGCGACA
>CAYSAG010000297.1:0-6400 GCA_964428935.1 uncultured Planctomycetaceae bacterium
GTGGTGTTTGAGCGAGCTCGAAAAACTGCGATCCGAGCGTCATCGGGTCGACGTCCTGGTTGCACTGAACGAGCTGGAAGAGGCGCTGGAGAGCGCCCGTGCCATCGAAGACTCTTATCGCCGCGTGCAGGGATTCGTGGCCGTGGCCGATGCTTCAGTCGACCTTGAGCGTAGAAGGTCTGCGCTGGCCGAAGCACTGCTTGCTGCCCGCACGGTTCGCGCGCCCGCTTTCCGTGCCCAAGCGTTGGCAGGGATCGCACAACGGCTCTACGAGCTCGGTGACCGCAACGGGGCCAAGCGGGTCGTCATGGAGGCCTCGGCACTTGCAACTCATCTACCGACGACCGATGCAGGCATCGCCATCGCCGCACGTGGGAAAGTCGCGACGGCCTTGGCTGTATTCGATTCGGCTGCAGCGTTGAAGCTCGTGGAGCACTTGGACGACTACTTTGCGGCTCAATACATGGGCGAGATGGCGGCTCAGTTGGCTGCCGTGGACCCAGCGGAGTCGGAGCGGCTGCTCGAGATGATGCCGGGCGACTACTTTGTGACTCCCTACCAAGTGCCCGTGTGCTACCGAATGGCACGCGTCGATCTCGAACGCGCTCGATACATTGCCGACCCCCTTGAAGTCACGCATTCGGTCGCTGCAAAGGCTCACGCTTACGGCGCCATGGCTGTGGCCATGGTCAAAAGAGACCGTGAGGTCGCACGCGAACTCTTGCAAACAGCCTTTGACCAGTTCCCGACCGCCTGGAAAAGAGATCCCCCGTTCGGGCAACTGTTTGCCGTTGCCGTGGCACTCCTCCATTTTTCGGAAACCGTGGCACCGGACCGAACAGGCGAGTACCTCTGGTACGCCCTGTCGGTCGATCCCGAACTGCAATGGCTGTTGCACCGCCCGTTCGCTAGCCTCACGCAAGTCGCGCAGGGCCTGTCGGTCCACCCCGGACTGCAATGGGTCTTGCACGGCGCGGACGACGACTGGCAGCAGCGACGAGAGAACGCCCGAGCCCAATCGGCAGTTCTTTTGGGCCTCTATGGCCAGTTCCCCGAGCTCCAACGCGAATGGATGGACCCGATTTTCAAACGGTGGAGCCGCCCCGACAGGAACCTCGTTCGACTCTCCTGGGGCAAAGAAGCTGTGCTTGCGGCGATGGCTTTGAGCGACCCAGAGCGGACCGTTGCATGGCACAAGGAGTTTTATCCGAGGCTCGGTGCGGAGGATCGCCGAGCCGTTCCTCAGCCCTGGATGACCATCGCCGACGTTTTCAGTCACAGCGGCATTGAGCTCAGCAAGACGATCTCGCGGAAGGTGTTCTTCCTTTGGGTCACGGACAAAGAGGATTAGCCTTCTGACAATGTGCTTGGGTGGTTGTTTGCCACCCGACGCGGGCCCCCTGGGGCCGGACCGCCGGAATGACTGCGAATCGTCCCCGGAAACATGGAAGACAGGGCTCGGCCGATGGACGTGTGTCAGACACTCGGTGAGGAACCGGTCGTGCCGCTGCCGGCGGCTCGACGCGGTCCGGACTTTCCCGGCTCACCGCCCAAGGTCACCCCAATTGCGACGCGCCCCGCCAGGTCCTTCGTCGTCTGTCCGGACGAGCCGCCGGGCTCGGCGCTGGTTGCGGACCGAGCCGAAACATGGGCCGCCGACACAGAAGCCTTTCCTTGGAGCGTGGAGCACCGTGTCAAACGGCTCGTCCGGTCCGCTCCGTTCAGTCTGTTTCTGGTCGGCTCCGCTCGGTCTGCGCCGTCAGGGTCTTCCACAGGTCGTCGACGTGCAGCGGGTTGAAGACACGCACCCCTCCGACCTCGAACCGCTGCTCCCCGTCGTAGAGCACGGCACCGGCGGCCACCCGGTCCAGGCCCAAAGCGCGGAACCGTTCCAAACCCTTCACGAAGTCGGGGGAGAAGGTCGCGGCCGACTTGATTTCCACGGGGATCAGTCGGCCGTTCTCTCGGATCAAGAGGTCGACCTCGTTGCCGCGCGAGTCGCGGAAGAAATAGATCTCGGGGCGGAGGCCCCGGTTGAGCGCGCCCTTGACGATGTCGGCAATCACGAGGTTCTCGTACAGGCTGCCGCGCAGCGGGTCACGCTGGGCTTGTTCCTCGGTGCGGATGCCCAACAGGAAGGCCGCCAGTCCCACGTCGGTGAAGTAGACCTTCGGGGACTTGACCAAGCGCTTTCGGATGTTCGCGAAAAACGGAGGCAACTCGAACACCACGTACGACGCCTTCAGCACGCTCAGCCAGTTCTTGACGGTCGGAGCCGACACGCCCACGTCGTTGGCCAGGGACGTGTAGTTAACGACCTGACCCACCCGCCCGGCCAACAGCGTCAGGAACCGCTGGAACGGCGACAGGTCGCGCAGGTTGATCAACGCCCGGACGTCCCGTTCCACGTACGTTTGAAGGTAGCCGTTGTAGAACCGGCGCGGCTCCAAGCCGTGTTCGTGAAGCCGGGGAAAGAACCCTTGGACGACCAGTTCGAAAGGCCTCCAGTCGGACCTGTAGCGACGCAGCTCGGACAGGGAGAACGGCCACAGCGTCAGCACGGCCGTCCGGCCGGCCAAGGACTGGCTGATCGCCTCGTGCAGCCGCGGCTGGTGGCTTCCGGTCAGGATGAACCGACCCGGCTTGTCGTTTCGGTCCACCAGCCCTTGAATGTACGACAGCAAGACCGGAAGCCGCTGGACTTCGTCCAGGATCGCACCGCCCGGCACTTGGTTCAGGAAACCACGGGGGTCGGCCTCGGCGGCGGCCCGCACGTCCGGGTCCTCGAGCGAGAAGTACGGTCGGTCGGGGAAGGTCATCTGGACCAGGGTGGTCTTTCCCGCTTGGCGAGGCCCCAGGACGGTGACCGCGGGGTACTCGGCGGCGCAGGCGAGCAGTTCCCTTGTGATGTCCCGTTCGATCATGCCCTGATTAGAACGGACATGCGTGCCAATTGCAACTTCAACTTTAGATTTGCGCACAAAGCCGCGAGCCCTTCGACCGACACCAGCCTCGTGCGGCGACTCCCCGTCGGCGAGGCGGCAACCGCTCCTGCGGCCGGGCCGGTGCCTTGCCGGTCGGACCAACTCGCACTCTGGCGGCCTCGCGACTTCTTGAACCCGACGGACTGCCGCCAACAGCGCCAACGAACTCCGGCTGAACGGACCGGACCGGCAGCGGGTGTGGCTCGATGCCAGCGCTCGGACACCACGGGAGCCGGTTGTCCACACGGCGTCGACTCCGTAGCATGCCACCAGGCATTGTCTGTTGCGGGCCGCCACGAGACGGCCCGTTTCTCGCCGAAGGGGCTCCGTGCGCCGAGACGAAAGGCAGCGGGCATGGACCGGCCGGACTCGGGACGCGGCACAACCCAAGTCGGTGAAGTTTGAGCGGTCGATTGTCTCTCATTTACAGCCATCGGACGGACTGACGTCGGCCGATCGGTCGGAAGTGAGCATGTCAAGGACATCGACGTCGAGCGAAACAGGCTGGCATGGGTGACCGCCGAGCCGGGCATTGGTCTGCGGGCAGTTTGCAGGGTGCGACTTCGCTTGGAGAGCTTTCGTCCGGGCCTCTACTGCAGCCCCTACTGCTCCGTCACAGCGAAAAAGTGGGACTCGGTCGATTCTGGCGCAACTGTCTCGGCAGCGGCCAAGGAAAAGTCCCCTCTCCAGCGTTTGCCCGAGAGGGTGGCGAGCGAAGCGAGCCGGGTGAGGGCGTGCCAGCCCAACGCTCCGGAGGCCTGGTTTCCCACAAGGGAATGCCCCTCATCCGCCCTTCGGGCACCCGCCGGGGGAGAAGGGACTGAATTCGGTCGGCCCTCGTCACCGACCGGCGTGCAGACTCCGTCGTGCTCGCCACAAACGATATCCTCCACGACCGGCTGACCTCCCCAAGCCCACTCCTCCTCCCGGCTCCAACGCGGTAAACAATTATGTTTGCGCACAAAAAGACTCCTTTCCGGCGGGGCAGCCGGGTGGTTCGTTTCGCCAACCCGCAACCAGAAAGGAGTCTGGCATGCACTTGCCTGAAGCGGCGGAGCCGATCCTGATCGCCCTTTTTGTGGCATTTACTCAGCCTTCGTTCCAGAGATTCTGGGTGCTGACCGTGGGCGCGATCCTGACCAGCGGCCCCCGCACCGTGCTGCGAATGCTCTCCACCCTGGGCCCCTTGGCCACTACGCCGACTACCACCGGCTCTTCAGCCGAGCCCCGTGGTCCACCTGGAAGCTGGGCCGGGTCATCGCCCGGCTGGTCCTCGACCTGGTCCCGCCCGGTGAGCCAGTCGTCGTGTCCGTGGACGATACGGTGTTGGAACGAAAGGGCGACCAGGTTTACGCCAAGGGCTGTTACCGCGCCCCGAAACGCTCCTCGCCCCACGACACCGGTAACTGTTTACCGCATTGGGGCCGGGAAGAGAAGCGGATCTGCAGACGTGGCCAGTCGTGGCGGAAGTGGGTCGCGGGAGCGGTGGCGGTGGAGGCGCATCTGAAGGCCTGAACATCAAGATCTGCTGAGTTTCGGCTCCGAGCCACGTCCCGTTGCTGCCCCGGACATTGCAGTTCAGCCGGCCGGACGGAGGGCTCGTGGCGGACTACCGGCGCCGACGAGCTTGCTCCAACGAGCCCCGCAGACGGTCGTTCTCTTCGTTGCAAGCGCCGGGCAAACGCCGGCTCTCGGTTCACGCGCCCGAGCCATTTCGACAGACGGACCACACGTTCGACAAGCGGGCCTCCCCTTTCTCCGCAGAGCGCCAGAGAAGCTCCGCCGGGCGGCAGACAAGGGCAAGTTCCCGCTGCCAAGCGAGAGGCTGCAAGGCAGACGTGCCGAGTGTCGGCGGTCTCGGAAGCCTGCGGCGGGAAGCGCGATTGCAGAGCGAGCCGAGTCGACGTAAAGTGGTCTACGTCGTCGCGCACGTCGCAACTGCTGGCTTGGTCGAGAACTGCGTCGGCCGGGTCAACGCAAGTCTGTTGCCGAAGGGTCGCTTTCGAGGAGGACCGGCCCCGGGCGGCTGCGGAGCGTCAGTGCACTCCGCGTCGCGGTTTCGCTTTCCCCAGGAAGGACAAGCCTGCCAGCCGGGAAGGACTTTGAATGCGGGTGGTGCGAATCGGAGTTGTCGGACTCGGTCCGCGTTGGGACAGCCGCTACCGGCCGGCGCTGGAGCGGCTGCGCGAGCGGATTCGCGTGTCGGCCATTTTCGACTGGGTTTACGCACGAGCCCGTCTGGCGGCCGAACAACTGGGCGCCGTTCCGGCTGGCGGACTGCACGGGTTGTGCCGACGAGCGGACGTGCAGGGCGTGCTGCTGCTCGACGCGGCCTGGGCCGGCCCCACTGTCCTGCCGCTGGTCTGCGCCGAAAACAAACCGGTGTTCGTGGCTGCTTGCGTCGGCCGCGACCTCGCGCTGCTGCGACGAATCCACGAGCACGCCGTCTCGCACGGAATCACGGTCATGCCCGAGCTGGGGCGACGCTACACACCCGCCTCGCTCCGTCTTCAAGAACTCATGGCCACTCGCCTGGGACGGCCCGTCCGCATTACGGTCCAGCTGGCCTGTGCGACGGCAACGGACGCACAGACACAGCCTTTGCGGGAGCCCGGTCGGTTCCAGGCTGTCCCTTCCGCTCGCTCCGAGCAGCCGGGGCCGGTGTCGATCCCAACCACGCCGCTAACAGCCGCTTCGCCAGCAGCCGCCTCGCCTGACCGAGCGACCAACGCTCCCCAGACCCTTCCGACCGATTTGTTGGTCGAGTGGTTCGATTGGTGCTGGTACCTGTTCCGCTCGCGACCGCAGCAGGTGTGGTGCCGAGCGTGGACGGACGGCGACGGGGACCGGCCGGTCCGTTGCGTGGAGCTGCGTTTTGCGGTGCCGCAGCCCGGCGGTCGGCAGGCCGAGCGGGTGGCGGAGCTGCGCGTGAGCTGCCCGACGGAAGACCCTGGACTGGAGCTCTCGTTCGTCAGACCGTTCGTTCACGTCGTCTGCGAATTCGGCGAAGCCAGCCTCGACGCGGACAAGCAAATTCGCTGGACGAACGGCTCCGAGCACGCGACGGAGACCCTCACGGCCGACCGCTCGGAAATCGAAGTCATGCTCGACCACTTCTGCCGACGTGTGGTCGGCGGACTAATTCCGGTTGCCGACCTGAACGACGTCTGTCGCAGCGTGCTGGTCGCTGAAGCCGCCAGCGAAAGCCTCCGTCAAAACAAGCCGCTGACCGTTCACTTGTGGGACTGAAGGGGGCGGGACTGACAGCGACTCCGCTCCTTCGCCGCTTCGGCTTCACTTTGCCAAACGGCCGGCTCCAGCGGCCCCGTCGGTTGCCGCTGGGTTTCGGGAGCCTCGTTCTCCGGCTGGGTCTCTGGAAAACAGTAGAACGTCCAGCTCACCGTCGTCTTTGGACG
>CAYSAG010000298.1:0-6378 GCA_964428935.1 uncultured Planctomycetaceae bacterium
CGCCCTGGCCAATGACTTGCGTGTCCGTCAGCGTCTGGTCGACGTCGGCGGTTTGGAGCAAGCGGTCGGTTCCGTCGCCGCCGAGCAAGGTGTCGTTGGCCGAGCCACCCAGCAGCGTGTCGTTGCCGGCTCCGCCGTCCAGCCGCACAGCGACTGCGGCCGCCGAGGCGTCGAGGCGGTCGTCGCCGGCTCCGCCAGCCACCGACACCGTTCCCGTGAACTGAGCGTCCAGCGCGGCGACGGTCACCGAGTCGTTGCCGGCCCCGCCGCTGTCGGCTTCGACAACAATCGACGTTGTGGGGGCGAGGAAGGTCACCGTCTCGCTCGAGCCGGTCGTGCTGACCCGCAGCCAGCCGTTGGCTGGAACTCCGTCGTCGGTCAAGGTGACGTTGTCCGAGCCGTTGCCGAAGGTGAAGCGTCGCGTGGCGGCCGGCAGTGCGTCGGTAATCGGTTCGATTCCGTCGTAGCGAATGGTTCGGGTCGTCGGGCCGAACGTGACGTCGACGGTCCCCGACGTGGCGTCGAAGAACGTGTACGCGACCGAGTCGGCCGCCGACGCTCCGGTCAACACCAGCTTGTCCGCTGCGGTCTGCCCGTTTCCGTGGAACGTGAGGCCGTCCGGCGGCAGCGTCGACGCTCCCGCGCCGAAGTCGACCACCAGTGTGTCGTCGTCGCCCGAGCCGACGACGGTAATGCTTCGGACGCCGGCTTGCAGCACCCACGACTGCACGTCGCCGGTCAGTGAGTCGACGAAGGCGAAGTAGTCCGCTCCGCCGGGGCCGGTGACCGAACGAAGGGTGTACGAGTCCGCCACGCCGTCGGTGGCCGGGGCGAACACGAAGTCGTCGCCAATGGTCAGCTGAGCCGAGTCGGTGTCGGAAGCTCCCGACTGGTCGACCACCGTCACGTCAATGGTGTGCGTGCCCACGCCCAGGCCCAGGTCGGCCAGCGTCAGCCACGGAACGGTGGCCGTGGGCGAACTGGTGGTGAAGTCCGGCGTGCCGTCCTGGTTGAAGTCCCACCGGTACGCGACAATTTGGCCGTCGGGGTCGGCCGAGCCACTGGCGTTCACGGGCAAGTCGGTGCCGGCGTCCATGGCGTACGGACCGCCCGCGTCGGCCGTCGGCGGGTCGTTCACCGGTGTGACGACAATTTCGACGGTCGTGACGGGACCGTCGCTGGTTCCGTCGTTCGGTCGGTACTCGAACCGGTCGCGAGTCGTTTCGCTGCCGTCGTGGGTGTAGGTGAACGTGCCGTCGGCGGAGAAGGTGAACGCTGCGGCGTGAGCCGGCGGCGTCACCAGGACGGCCGTCAGCGGGTCGCCTTCGGGGTCGACGTCGTTGGCCAGTACGCTGTCGGCCGGCAGGACGGTCAACGTTCCGCCCTCGGCCACCGTGTACAGGTCGTCGTTTGCGGTCGGGGGTGTGTTCACGCCGACCACGGTGACCCGGACAAGCACAGAACCGGCCAGGGCGTCGCCGTCGCTGGGCGTGTAGGTGAATTGGTCCTGAGCCGTTTCGCCGGCTCGGAGCGAAGCGAAGGCCTCGGCCGGCGTGTAGGTGAAGCTGCCGTCGGCGTTGAGCGTGAGCAACGAGCCGGACGGCAGCCTGACAGGCACTCCCACCGACAGCGGGTCGCCGTTGACGGCGGCCACGTGGAGCTGTTCGCCGTCCACGTCCAGGTCGTTGGCCAGTACGCCGTCTGCGGCCACGACGAGCGGCTGGTTGTCCTGCGTCTGGTAGGCGTCGGCCACGCCGGCTGGCGCGTCGTTGACGCCGTGCACGGTGACCGTGACGGTCACGGGTGGTCCCGCGTCGGCCGCGTCGGTCGGCGTGTAGGTGAACTGGTCCACGGCCTGCTCGCCGTCGTCCAGCCAGTCGAAGGCTCCGGTCGGGCTGTAGAGGAAGCTTCCGTCGGCGTTCAGAGTCAGCAGGGCGCCGGAGGGCAGCACGACCGGCTGACCCACGTCGGCCGCCGAGCCGTTCACTTCGGCCACGGTCAGGGCGTGGCCTTCGGCGTCGGTGTCGTTGGCCAACACACCGGGGGCGGGGACGTTCACGGGTGTGTCTTCGGTGGTGTCGTACGCGTCGTCGGTTCCGACGGGAGCGTCGTTGCGGCCGTCGACAAAAACCGTGACCGGCACGGGAGCCCCGAGGTTGTCTCCGTCGGTTGCCGTGTAGGTGAACGTGTCCGCCGCTTGGTCGCCGACGTCCAAACCGTCGAAGGCGCCGGCCGGGTCGTACACGAAGCTGCCGTCGTCCCAGACCGTCAGCACGGCGCCGGACGGCAGTGTCAACGTCGTGCCGGCGGCCGTGACCGCGTAGGCTTGGCCGCCCGCCGTCACGGAGGCCACGCGGAGCGGGTCGCCGTCCGGGTCGACGTCGTCGGCCAGCAGGCCGGTGGCCGCGGGCTGGTTCAACGGCGTGTCTTCGTCGGTTGCGAAAACGTCGTCCGGAGGCACGCTGGTGTCGCGCGGCAAGTCGTTGACGGGCGTCACGGTGACCGAAACGGTGGCCACGTCGGTGCTGAACGGCGAGCTGCCGCCCGTGCCAATTGCGGCAATGTTCACGTTCGCGCTGCCGCTGGCCCGGCCGTCGGACCGGTCCCAAGCTCGCAGCACCAGACCCGGGTCGACCAGTCCGTTGAAGTCCGGAGCGGGAACGAACCGAATTCGCTCGGTGGCACCGGCCGCCAGCAGCACGGCCGACGTGTCGCTGACAGCGCCGAAGTCCAGCCAGGTCGCACCGCCGTCGACGGAGTACTGCCAGGTGCCGTGCGAGTTGTCCACGCCGACCACCGCAATGCCTTCCAGCGCGCCGGGGTCAATGTCGGTGATTGGGTCGCCGGCGCTGCCGAGCAACTGCCAGACCAGCATTCCGGGCGGGTTGGTGGTGTCTTCGGCCACGGGGAGCAGCGACAGGTCGGCGGTTGGGTCGAGCACCGGCGCGTCGTTGACCGGCAGAACGCTGACCGTCGCCGTCTCGACTTCGGTGCTGAAGGCCGTCGTGCCGCCGTTGGTCGAGACGTCGGCGAACGTCCCGTTGGCCAGACCGTCGCTCCGGTCCCAAGCCCGAAGCTGCAGCGAGGCCAAGCCGAAGTAGTTCGGGTTGGGGACGAACCGCAGGCGGTTCTGAGCCGCGTCGGTCAACAGCAGCGCCGACGTGTCCGACACGCCGGTCAGGGCTGACCACGTCGCGCCGCCGTCCGTGGAGTACTGCCACTGGCCGTTCGTGTTGTCGACGGCCACGACGGCAATGCCCTCGACCGCGCCCGGGTCGGGGTCGGTAATGGCGTCGCCGCCGTTTGCCTGACTGCTGTCAATCAGCTGCCGCACCGTCACGCCCGTGTTGTTGGCGTCGGTGACGTCTTCGGGAATGGGCGTGAGGGTCATTTGTCCGGCCGTGTGCAGGGTCGGTGCGTCGTTGACCTGCAAGACTCGAATCGTCACCGTGACAGGCACACCCTGAAGCTGGCCGTCGCTGGGAGCGTACTGGAACGTGTCCGTTGCGGCCTCACTGCCGTCGTGGACGTACACGAACGTGCCGTTGGCTCCGCTGAACAGGAAGCTGGTGGCGTGCTGCGGACCGCTGCCAACTACGTGGACGGCGTTGAGCGGGTCGCCGTCGACGTCCCCGTCGTTCAGCAGAATGCTGTCGTCGCTCGGGTCGCCCGGCGTGGCGTTGCCCGTTGCGTCGTTGACGACCAACACGCCGTTCTCGACCACGGTGTAGACGTCCGGCTGCGCGACCGGTGCGTCGTTGACCGGCCGCACCGTAATGGAGGCCGTCTCGACGGCCGTGCTGAAGGCCGTGGTGCCGCCGTTGTTCGACGTGTCCACGCCCGTCTGCCCGCTGACGCCGCTCGACTGGTCCCACGCCCGGAACTGAATGCCCGGGTCGACGGTGCCGTTGTAATTCAGGTTCGGCACGAAGCGCACTCGGTCGTTTTCGTCCAGCAGCACCGCCGGGCTGTTGGAGTCAATGGCTCCGACGCCGGCGTCGGCGAAGCTGTGCCAGGTTGCGCCGTCGTCGGTCGAGTACTGCCAAGTGCCGTTCGTGTCGTCGACGCCAATGACGGCAATGCCCTCCGGCTGCGGGCCACCGAGTACGGCGTCGACGTCGGTAATGCGGTCGCCGCCGGCACTGGCAACCAGGTCGGCGACCGTCGTGCCTGGGTTGAGCGCGTCCGGGACGTCCTCGTCGATTGGGGCCAGAGCCATGTCGCCCGTGTTGTCGAGGACGGGAGCGTCGTTGACCGGACGGACGGTCACCGACACCGTGTCTGTGGCGGCGCTAAACGGCGTCGTGCCGCCGTTGACCGACACGTCCACGCCTGTGGTCCCGCTGGCCCGGCCGTCGGTCTGGTCCCACGCGCGGAAGGTGAACGTGGCCGTGCCGTGCCAGTCGGCGTCCGGCAGGAACCGAATTCGAGCGTTCGGGTCCAGCAGCACGGCGGAGGTCTCCGAAACGTTTCCGAAAGCCGTCCATGCTCCGCCAGCCACCTGGTACTGCCACGTGCCGTTGGTGTCGTCCACACCGGTCACGGCAATGCCTTCCTGGGCCAGGACGTCCACGTCGGTGATTGGGTCGACCGTCGGGTCGCTGGACAGAATGGCGGCCACCGAGTCGCCTCCGTTCAGCCCCGGAGCCACGTCCTCGTCAATCGGCGACAGGTGCAGGTCGGCGTCGGGGTTCAAGACGGGCGAGTCGTTGACCGACGTGACGGTCACGGTGGTGTCGGTGTTCGGAGCCAGAGCCGTGTTGCCGTCGGTTACGTCGACCACCAGTGTGGTTTGGACAGCGTCGCCCGGCGGCACCTGGTTCGGAGTGGGCTGGAACACCAACGCCTGCAGGGCCGCGGTGACGTCGGCCGGCGCGGCCGTCAGCTGGTAGGTGCCGGCAGCGACCCGAGCGAAGCCGCCGGCCAGCACGCCGTTGTCGTCGGTGGTGACGTTGGTCGCCACGTCAATGAGCGTGACGGTGACGGTGACGGTTGGGCTGTCTTTGTCGGCAACCTGAGCCGACGCGAAGGGACGGACGGTCTGCTTGTCCGTCAGGGCCAGGGCGTTCGGCGACGGAATGCCGGTCAGTTCGGGTGGTGTGTCGACCGCGTCGGCGGTGACGGTGGTCGAGGTGTCGGTCACGACCGCGCCGCCGTTGTCGGCCACCTCGATTTCGAACCACGAGACCGTCCACGGGTTCTGCGGCGGCTGAGCGTTCAGCGCATCTTGCGGCCGCGGAATCAGATTCTCGGTCGGCTGGAACACCAGTTGTCTCAAAGCGGCCTGCGCCTGCACGTCGGAGACGCCGTCCAGTTGGTACTCGCCCGGGTTGCCCGTGGGCGCAAAGCCCGAGGCGGCCAACGAGGCGGCAGTAAACACGCCGTTGCGGTCGGTTGGGTTGCCCGGCGCGCCGGCGTTGTCCTCGCGAATTCGGACGGTGACCGTCAGCACGTTGTGCCCTGGGAACAGGTCCGGGTCGTCGACGGTGACTCCCGTGAACGGTGCGACGGTTTCTGTGTCGTTGATTCGGTAGGCGTTGGGAGCGGGGACGGTCAAGACGGGCGGGTCGTTGACCGGGTTAATGGTCAAGGTCACCGTGGCGACGCCGCTGGTCGCCGTGCCGTCGTCGGCCACGTAGGTAAACGTCACCTGGTGGTTCGGCTCGGGCGGTTCGTCTCCGTTGTGCACGTAGGTGAATGTGCCGTCGGGGTTGAGCGTGAAGACGCCCACGTGGTACGGCGGCGCGGTGCGAAGGGTGGCTGTGAGCGGTTCGACGTCGACGTCGGTGTCGTTCGCCAAGACCCCGGCCGGGTGGCCGTTCTTCCCGTCGGCCTCCAGCACCCCGCCTTCGTCCACCACGTAAAAGTCCGGGTTGGCGACGGGTGCGTCGTTGACGCCGTTGACCGTCACCGTGACGGTGGCTGGAGTGCCCGGGTCGGTTCCGTCGTGCGGCGTGTACTGGAATGTGTCGTCGTACGACTCGCCGTCGTCCAGCCACTCGAACGCCCCGTTCGGGTCGTACGTGAAGCTGCCGTCGGCGTTCAGCGTGACAATGGCTCCGACCGCCGGCTGCGGAGCGTTGTTGCCAATGCGAGTCGGGTCGGGCGGCGGCAGCTCGAACGCCTGCCCCACCGTGTGCACGGTTCCGTTCACCGAAACCGCCGACACGTGCAGCGGGTCGTTCTCGACGTCGAAGTCGTTGCCCAACACGCCCGGCGCGTTCACCGACAGCACGCTGTCTTCGTCGGTGCCGTACGCGTCGTCCACCCCGACGGGCGGGTCGTTGACCGGAATGACGTCGACGTTGATCCAAACCGTGCGGCTAGCCGAAAGCACCGCGACCGCCGTGTCCGTGCTGGTCGGATTCGACTCGGTGG
>CAYSAG010000299.1:0-6359 GCA_964428935.1 uncultured Planctomycetaceae bacterium
ATGGCGCTAACCGCTCGCAGGTTGGCCAGCCACGCCCGGTCCACCGCTCGGTCAACAACAATCGGCAGTTCTTTGGCAATGCGAATTCCCAGCTTGCCGACCAGCTCGCGGAAATCTTTCATGGACATGACGTGCCGGTTCGGCGACTCGTACCACTCGTACGGCAGCTCCCGTGTTACCGGTGCGCGTCCCCCAAACATCAACTGACAACGCACTCGCCAGTGAGCGAAGTTCGGCACGACCACCAAAGCCCGCCTGGCGACTCGCATCATGCTGACCAGCACGTCGCGCGGCCGTTTCACCTCTTGCAAGGTTTGGCTGAGCACGGCGACGTCGAAGGAGTCGTCGGAGATTTCTTTCAGCCCTTCGTCCAAGTCGGCTTGCACCACGGGAACGCCTCGCGCGACGGCCGCCAAGATTTCGTTCACGTCCAATTCGATTCCCAGAATCGTTTGGCACCCGTGCTGGTCGCGCAATTTCTGCAACAGGCGTCCGTCGCCGCAGCCGAGGTCAATCACGCGGCTGCCGGGCGGAATTTCCTTCAGCAGAATTTCGTCGGTCAGGTCGGTGACCGAGTCGGGAATTTCAAAGCGTGCCCGAGCCATTGTCAGTCGGCCCTCCCGCGAGCCATCAGCCGCGTCTGCTCCAGAAACGGTCGGACCAGCGCTTGGAGCTGCGGCATTTGTTCCTTGATGAGAAACGAGTCGTGCCCGTACGGACTTTCGAACTCGACGAACGTCACGTCGCGGCCGCAACGCACCAACGCTCGCACGAGCTCTTTGCTTTGTGCGGTCGGAAACAGCCAGTCGCTGGTGTAGGAGACAATGAGGTAGCGGGCCGAGGTGCGGCCCAGGGCGTGTTCCAGCGAGCCGTAAGCCTCACTCAGGTCGAAGTAATCCATCGCCCGTGTCAGGTACAAGTAGCTGTTGGCGTCGAACCGCTCGACGAACCGCGTGCCCTGGTACTGCAAGTAGCTCTCGACCTGAAACTCCGCCTCTCGCTTCAACACGTAGGCCAGGGTGTCGCTGTACTGCAACCGCCGACCGAATTTCTTCTCAATCGAGTCCTCGGACAGGTACGTAATGTGAGCAATCATTCGAGCCAGCGCCAGGCCTCGTCGCGGCCCCGGCTCCTTGCCGTAGTAACGACCTTCTTCGAAGTGTGGGTCGTCTTGAATGGCCCAGCGACCGACCGCGTTGAAGGCAATGCCTTGAGCGGACAAGCGAGCGGCCGAGGCCAAGACAATGGCCGACCTCAACTGGTCGGGGAACCGAGCCGCCCACTCCAAGACCTGCATTCCCCCCAAACTGCCGCCAATGACCGCCAGCAGCTTTTCGATTCCCAAGTGCCGGACCAGGGCGGAGTGGACTTCCACCAGGTCGCCGACCGTAATGAAAGGAAACGTGAGACAGTACGGCTGGCCCGTTTCGGGGTCGATGCTGCTGGGTCCGGTCGTCCCCTGGCACCCGCCCAGCACGTTGGCGCAAATGACGAAGTACTGCTCCGTGTCGAGCCCCTTGCCTGGGCCGACGAAAATGTCCCACCAGCCCGGCTTCCCGTCCGGACAGGTGTGCCAGCCGGCCGGGTAGACGAGTTGCGTTTTTTCGCCGCGAGCGGCCTGACAAGTGAAGCAATCCTCTCGGGTGTGCCAGCCCGCAGCGTGAGCGTCGCCGGTCAGAGCGTGGCAAATGAAAATGGCGTTGTCTTTTTCGGGAGAAAGCTTTCCGTAGGTCTCGTACGCAACCGTAATCGGACCGAATTCCCGGCCGCACTCCATGCGCAGTCGGTTCGGCGGCTCGAACAGCGTCGCGTACCGACGCTGCACAAAACCCACCGAACTCGCGTCCGCCGCCTTCTTGTCAGCCAGTTCGCTGGTCATTCGAGAAACCGCCGCTGCAAGGGCTCGAGCTGGTCACCCAACAAGCACTTCCTCCCCGCTTACGGACACAGACGGTTCCTCCGTCCCACTCGTCCAACCCCACCGACGCCTCCGCACGCCCCAACGGCCTCACTTTAGCAACTTACCACGAAAACCCAACCAAAACTTGCGCGTCCCAGACTCCGGACGCACCGCGCCGCGCGGAGCGGTGCCGCACAGCACGGCCGGCCCTGTGCAAGCACCCGACCAGTCAGAACGCGTGGCTCGCGTTTCCACCGGGAACGGCCCGCGGGCGAGCGAGTCAAAACGGTTTTCGCGGCCGGACCGCTCCGTTTCCTCAACTGCGCCACCGAAAAAACTTGCGACCTTTCGCCGCGTGGTCTATTGTGCCGTGTGTGGGCCGCCAAGAGGTTTTGCCGAAAATGCCAGTTGCGTGGGGCCAATGGTCAGGCACAACAAAGTCTTCAAGTGCGAGCTGGACGGGTCGGACGTGGCGGTGGTCATTCCGCAAGGCGACCTACTTTCGTTTCGTTACCAGGAAGTGCACATGGAGTCCAACCTGGTTCTTCAGTTCCTGGACCGCACCCGTGTGCGGGGCTTGGTGGTGGACTTGAGTCAGGTACCACTGCTCGGTTCGGTCATGGTCGGCTCGCTGCTGAAGTTCGCTCGGCACGTGACCAACCGCAACGGCAAGGCGGCCTTCTGCTGCGCCGGGCCGGAAATGCAGAAAGTGCTTGACACCATGAACTTGCCTTCGGTGTGGCCGGTCTTCGCGACGCGGGAGGAGGCGGTGAAGGCCGTCCGCGGGAGTTGAGCGACGCCGGTCGGTCAGTCCGCTTTCGCCATTCTTGCCCAGTCGCCACTGCTCGGCAAATCCACGTAGCTTCTCTCGCCTGCCCGTTTCTCGCTGCAAGCCGCCGACAAGACGCTGGCTGGCGTGCCCGGCCCGCCCGAGCGTGTGAGCGCACGTTGCCCAGTCTTTGCAGACTGCGTAGCTTACCCGTCCAGCAAACCGCTCGTTTCCGCGACGGACGGCTCCGGCCCGCGCAGGCACTCCCGCAGAGCCGCTCGGTAAGACCGGCGGTCGCCGCGCTCGGTCGCCGCCAGAGCGGCTCGTAGCAATTGGACTTGGCGAGCACAAACCGGCACGGCCGTGCCCGAAGGCGGAACCGTTGGCACCACTCGAGCGACCACGGCTCGGACCAGCTCGCTCAGTCCCTCGCCCGTCCGGGACGACACCCGCACTGCTCCCTCTGGCAGCCGCGGCCACCGCGAGGGCAGGTCGGCTTTGTGGGCCACGACGACCGAGTCCGGCCACGTTTCCAGCAACCGCCGGTCTTCGTCGGTCGGAGGTTGCGACACGTCGACCAGCAGCAGGCGGCAGTCGGCTTGTTGGAGCAGTTGTCTGGCCCGCTCCACCCCGGCCCGCTCCAGAGCTTCGTCGGTCTGGCGAACGCCCGCGGTGTCGCACAGACGCACCGGCCACCCGTCGAAGGCCGTGTCGGCCGAGACCACGTCGCGCGTGGTACCTGGCTGGTCGCAGACAATGGCCCGGGTGTAGCCCAACAACGCGTTAATCAGGCTCGACTTACCCACGTTCGGCCGTCCGGCCAGCACCACCCTCCACGGCTCCGTCAGGTGCAGACCGAAGTCCGACCAACGGAGCAGTTCCCGGAGCCGTCGCTGAGCTTCCTCCCGCTCGGCCGCCGGCCACTCGGCAACCTCGCTTTCTCGGAACGCACGGTCCGTTCGCTTCGTTGGGTCCAGACGCCCCCACTGGGTGTGGCCGGAGCCGCCGGCGTCCGGTCGACCGCCGAGCGGCTCGGCCAACTCGAGCAGCTCCAGCAGTGTCTGGCGGAGCTGGCCCGAGGCCTGCTCCAGCAACACGCCGGCCGTGCGCAGCGTGCTGGCGCGACTGAGCGCCTGCCAGCACTCGGCGGTCAGCCAGTCCGTGTGCTCGGCCAGCATTTGCTGCCACGGCACCACTCGGACCCCGCGGGACTGTAAGTCGGCCAGCACCTGCCGCACGGACGCCTCGCCGCCGTGGCAGAAAATTTCGGTCTCGAGCGGCCCGGTGCGGCAAACGAGCACTTCCTCGCCCGGTTCGTCGCCCCACCGTCCGAAACAAATTTGGTTCAGGGTCAGCTGAGCCACTGGGCGGCCGCTCGCCGCGCGGAACAAAGCGGGAGGCTGGTCCAGCAGCTCCGGCGAGCCGACCAGGCGCACGGCGGCAATGGCTCCCCGGCCACGAGGCGTCAACACAGCGGCCGTCGGTTGGCGTCGTTCCGCGCTGCTGTCGCTGAAGCCGCTCATGGCTTGCCGTCCGCCGCTCCCACCGCGCCGCTGTCTGGACCGTCGTCCGGCTGGCCGCTCTGCGTTCGCAACACGACCAGCACCAGTCCTTGCAACGACAGACTCAGCTCCAGCCGCGTCTGCGGCAGTTCGCGGTGGAGCACCGCCGAGCCGCCTCCGGTCAAGACCACCAACGGCGGCCGCTGCCCCTCAGCTTCCGCCAGCCGACGCATTCGGTCTACGAGCTCCTTCACCGCGCCCAACTGTCCCCAGTACAGACCGCTACGAATGGCTGCCGTCGTGTTCCGCCCGACCACCGGCACCGGCCCGTGACGCAGCTCGTCCAGTTCGACCAAGGGAAGCAAGGCTGTGTAGTCGTGCAGCGAGCGGGCGGCCAGACGCAGACCCGGCAAAATGGCTCCCCCGGCAAACGCTCCGTCCGCCCGCACGTAGTCGACCGTGGTGGCCGTTCCCGAGTCGACCACCACGGCCGGCTGGTCGGGTGCCCGGAGCTCGTTGACGGCGACGGCGTTCAACACCCGGTCGACGCCTACGCGCCGCGGCTGGTCCACGTCGACGCGAATGGGAAAACGAGCCACGTCCCGCAACACGCACGGCTGCGGCTGCAGCGTCGAGGGCCACTCCGCCAACAGCCGCTCCACACCGGCCGGGTTGGCTCCCGCGACAGTCGAAACGACCGCGTGTGAGCGGGTCCAACGCTCCAAAGTCGACCACGGAACCGGCTGGCTCAGCGGAACCGCCAGCGTCTCCAGCGGCTCGGGCAACACCCGCTCGCCGCGCAGCCACCGGCTCGCGTCAAACAGCCCAAACTTGAACCGACTGTTGCCGACGTCAACGGCCAGCACGTGGTGTGGAACCGGCTGCGAAGACATTGACTCCACCGCAACCCGACAACGTGTTCCAACTTGCTCCTTCGTTGCTCTCGCGCCGACGGGCCGCGTTGCCGTCAAGCCGCCGACGCGCACGGTCGGCAATCTTAGCGAGCCGACCTTGCTGTGGCCAACGCCGCCTCGCTGTACCGAACGAACGTGCCGGGCGTGGTCGCTCGAGGTCCCGCACCGGTCCGGCGGGCGACCGGCGTCGCGAAGGACCGCACCGACCAACGCGCACCCGGCCAGTTTGGCGCCGTCGGCGACGGGTGGTACAGTCTTTGTTCGAGCGGCGCTCGTTTTCGGCCAGTGTTCGCCGTCGGCGACGGTTCGCCGCCAGAACGCGCGGAGGTGACGTACGAAGGGCCGTCCGCGCCGGCCGCGTCCGTCTCGACGGCACTCCGGGCACGCCGCCGAACCCGCTCCCGCCCCGAGAAGCTTCGTTCGTCCTACCGACACCGAAACTCCCACTGGAGAAACGCACTCATGAACGCAAGGAGAATGGCTGTTGTCTTGACTGTGGTGGCCGCGGCGTTGTGGAGCGGCTCGTCGGCCCGCTCCGCCGACCGGCCTCAGCCAACGCGAAAGCTGCTGTACAAGACCGTTGGGGACGTTCGGTTGTACTTGCACGAGTTCGAGCCGCCCGGGCACCGACCGTCCGACAAGCGACCGGCCATTGTCTTCTTTTTCGGTGGCGGCTGGGTCGGTGGCTCCCCGGCTCAGTTCTACCCGCACTGTGCCTACCTGGCGTCGCGGGGAATGGTGGCGTTCGCCGCGGAGTACCGAGTGCGGAGTCGTCACGGAACGACGCCTTTCGAGTGTGTCCAGGACGGCAAGTCGGCCATTCGCTGGGTCCGGCGGCACGCGGCCGAGCTGGGAGTGGACCCGAACCGAATTGCCGCCGGCGGCGGCTCGGCTGGCGGCCACGTCGCCGCCGCGACGGCCACCGTGCCGGGACTGAACGAACCGAGCGAGGACACGTCGGTTTCGTGCGTTCCCAACGCGCTGGTCTTGTTCAACCCAGTGTACGACAACGGCCCGAACGGCTACGGCTACGACCGGGTCAAGGACCGGTACAAAGAAATTTCTCCGTTGCACAACATTCACGCAGGAATGCCGCCCACCATTGTCTTCCTGGGAACCAAGGACAAACTGGTGCCCGTGGAAACGGCCAAACTGTTCCAAAGGAAAATGCAGGAGCTGGGCTGCCGCAGCGAGCTGTACCTGTTCGAGGGCCAGCCGCACGGGTTTTTCAATTACGGCCGAGCCGGAAACCGGTACTACGTGGAAACGGTTCG
>CAYSAG010000300.1:0-6344 GCA_964428935.1 uncultured Planctomycetaceae bacterium
ATTCGCGGTCCGGTCTTCCGGTGGAAGGCCAAGCCGCCGAACAACAGAGTCGTGCGTTGCTGTTCCGAAGCAATTTCCAGGTACTCGGCCGCTTCCACGCGTTCGCCCTGCGCGGGTTGAGCCGTCTCAAGCACCGAGCGGGTCAGCGTGGCCAGCGGGTCGTTCCAGGCAAACCGGCTGGCGTAGTAAGACGCCCACGGAGCGGCCTGCGGCAGCTGTTCCGGCTCGAGCTCAATTTCAATCTCCAACACCGGCCGGTGCCGCCAAACTCGAAACACCTGCCGAAACTGAGCCAGCCGCACCCGCCCCACCTGGTCGACAATTTCTCCTTCGGTGACAATTTCCCCCATTTCCGGCCCGTCGCTGGTGACCCGCAGGCGACGACAACGCATTTCCGAGTAGTAGCTCTTGTTGACCTCGCCGTCCGGCGTGCGACCCACGTTCCGCGGCCACGGGAAACGAAACGCCAACTGCTGGCTCAGCCGGTTGGCCGACCGCTGGTAAGTGCTCAACTGCAAAAGCCCGCCCGTCTTCTCGTTGACGAACGCTTCGAAGAACTCGTTCCTCAAGCACGTTTCTTCGGCCAAAGGAACTCGCTTCTGCGACCGGCCTTTCGCCCCAGACGGCTCGCTCGGGCCGGCCGCAGCCGCTCCGTCGGCAAACCAGGCGAAGCCGCAGCCGGGGACTTCGACCAGCACCGAGCGACGGCCGCCGCCAAACTGGACACCCACCACCAGGCCACCCTCCGGCGGCGCGGCCGCTCCTTCCGGAAGCTCGACCACGACCGTCCGCTTGAACGATAACGGGTTGAAGACCAGCCAGCCCGGACTCGGTCCCGCTCCCTGCAGCACCACGTCCTTCAGCTCCTCCGCCGACTGTCGGACGAACTGCCGCAGCCACTGGTCGGCCCGTTCGGCCGCTTCGCCCCGCGTCTGGTTGTAGGCCGCGTCGAGCAACCGGTAAGCTTCGTCCAACTTCGCCGCGTCCACGGGCTGCCCGCGCAGCAGTCGGGCCAGGTTGTGTTGCCACTGAGCGGTTCGCAGTTGGTGGACTCGGCGAAAGTGCTGCACGTGGCAACTGACCGGGTCGGGTTGTTCGGTCGAACCGGCTTCTGTCAGCGTGGCCGACTGGTACTCGGTGGCGTCGAAGGTGGACAACCGCCCCGGCGAGTCGCTCTCTTGAAAGAACTGCTCCAGCGTCACGAAGCGGCCCAGCGAGGGCGAGTAGCGTTGAATTCGTCGCAGGTCGTCCAGCCAGGGAGCGTCGGTGTCGAGCCGTCGGACGAGCAGAACCATGGCTGCGGCCGGGTCGTGCTCCATGGACTCAGCCATTCGAACCGCCAGGTCCAGGTAGTTCGAGGCCTTGTCGGCCGCCAGGGGCTTGCGCCCAATGGCTTCAATGACCGTGCCGTCGCAGCCCTGCCAGCGAAGCTTGCTTTGGTCGCTGTCTGGGCAAAGGCCGTCGTCCAGTGCCGTGTGCAGTGCGCCGGAGAACCCAAACCGCCGCAGAATCTGCGGCAACTGGTTGCAGAGGCCGAAACGGGCCTGTCCCCAAACCAGCGGCCGACGTCCCAGACAGCGCCGGTAAAGCGACAGACCGTAACGGAACTGCCACAGGAGGAAGTCGAGCGGCGTCAGCAGCGACGGCAGCTCGCGAAACGACCCGCCGCAGAAGTCGACCCGCCCCTCGGCCCACGCGTCTTTCAGCCGAGCGGTCAGGGCCGGGTTGTCTGCCAGCTGTCGGAGGGTGGCCGCGGACGCGACCAGGTTGACCGGAGCCGGCTCGGCCAACAGCTGCTCCAGCCTCGTCGAGTCGAGCGGTTCGTCCAACACGCACAGGTCCAATAGGAAGCTTTCGACCGGGTAGAAGTGCTCCCGGGCGTCCGTTAGCGACTCAAAACAATTGCGCAGGTGAGCCCGTGCCGTCTCGACGTCGTCGACCACAGCCGCTTCCGCCGCCGCAACCGCCTCCCGCTGCAAGTACACCTCGTCCACGTCGTTGTAGTAGTGCATGTGCCGGGTGAGGATTTCCATGAGCACGTAGCCGGTGCCGAGCGCGTGGAAGTCGGCCACCAGGTCCGGGTCGACCTCCGGCAACTGGCCCGCCTCGCGGAGCGGCTCCAGTGCCGCTTCGACCCACGACGGCCGGTCAATCAGCTCTTCCAGCACGAACGAGCCGGCGTCGCGTTGCTGGTCGGCCCACCCGCGCGGCAGCCGTTTGGCACACGCCTCGGGCACAAAAACGACCGCCGGAGCGGCCAGCTCGGGCGGCTCGTCGGCCCGCTGCCAGCTCGGCAACACCTTGGCGTTGGCCAAAAGAGCCGGGTGCCAAGCGGCGGCGAAAGCGTTCAACAAGCTGGCCGCCTGTAGCTCGTGCATTTCGGACGGCAAGTCCTCAATGCTGTAGGCCGGAATGAGAATGACCAGGTCGTTCAGTTTCATTGGTTGAGCCCAAGAATTGGCGACGGCAACTGGCGACGGTTCGAGTCGAGCGGAAACGGCGGTCTGCGACCAGCGGCCGGCTGCGTCACTCCGACGGCGACACGAACTTCAGCGTCACGTCGCCCAGCGTGGAGTTGTCGGAAACGACGACGCGCGGCTTTCCGAGTTCCTGGTACCAGACGTCCAGGCGACCCTCGCCCGGCGCCAGGTGGAACCGGGCCGAAGGGGCGGACGGGGTGACGCGTTGCTTTTGCGTCTGGCCCTGCCACTGCAAGCACAAGAAGCCGTCAGGCGGTCCGGCCGTGCGAACCGTCACCTCGTAAACCCCGCCGCGCACCACACGAACCGACCAGCCGTCCGGCCGCCCGGAGACGTAAGTGGCGTCCTGGTAGCGGCAGAGCACGGTGGGGTCCTCACGTCGTGGGTCGATCCAAATGCGTCCCGGCTCGAAATGCCGCGACTGTTCGACGGACCGGAACCACCGGTCGTAGGCTCGGCGCAGTTCGGCCACCACTTCGGGGTGCTGCGAGGACACGTCGTGCTGTTCGCCCGGGTCGGCCTGCAGGTCGTACAGCTCGAAGACCGGCTCGCGGTCGGGCGGAAAGTCCTCCTGAGAAAACGTTCCCGGGCAGCCGACCAGCTTCCACCGTTGTGTCACGACGGCACAGTTCTGGTAGCGGTGGGGAGTCAGACCGCGGTGGCACTGAAAGAAGAGCGACCGGTTCCAGGCGACGGTCTTTCCTTCCAGCAGCGGACGAAGGCTGACGCCGTCGAGCGAAAGGGAGTCGGGTCGAGCCACGCCGCACAGGTCCAACAGCGTGGGCAGGAGGTCAATGTGAGCGGCGATTTGGTCGAGCTTTCGGCCGCCCGGCAAGTGTCCCGGCCACTGCACGGCGAACGGAACGCGAATGCCGCCTTCGTACGTCGACGCCTTCCGACCTCGCAGGCCAGCGTTGTACCGAGCTTGCTGCGGCCCGTTGTCGCACAGGAAAACGACAATGGTCCGGTCACGCAGTCCCAGCCATTCCAGTTCGCTCAGCAAGCGGCCGAAGTTCTCGTCAATGTTTTGAACCATTCCGTAGACGCGGGCCGTTGTTTCCTTGAGGCCGCGGGCGGCGTACGGTCGCCAGTACTGGTCGGCCACTTCCAGCGGCGTGTGGGGCGCGTTGGTCGCCAAGTAGACGAAGAACGGCTGCCCTTTCGCGTGGCAGTCTCGAATGAACCGCAAAGCCGCGTCGAAGAAGACGTCGGTGCAGTAACCGTGAGCTTGAACGCGCCGACCGTTTCGCCACAGCAGGGAGTTGAAGTAGCTGTTCGGCTTGTCGGGCGTCTGGCCAATGCCGCCCGACTTGTGGACCAGCGAGACGTCGAAGCCCTGGTCCTGCGGACGCATGGGGTAGTTGTCGCCGAGGTGCCATTTTCCGAAGACGGCCGTTCGGTAGCCGGCGGAGCGGAACAGCTCGGCGACCGTCACTTCGTCGCCGTGCATTTTCGCTCCACCCCGCGACGTGTGAATGACGCCGGTTCGGTAGTGGTAGCGGCCGGTCAGCAGGCTGGAACGCGTCGGCGCGCAGACGGGACTGACGTAGAACCGAGTCAACTCAATCCCCTGACGGAAGAACCAGTCGAGGTGTGGCGTGACGAGGTGCGAATTGCCGTGACAGCCGAGGTCGCCGTAACCTTGGTCGTCGGTCATGACCAGGACGACGTTCGGGCGGTCGGTCGCAGCGGGCTGTTCGGCCCTGGGCGTTTGCGGCTTCGCTGCCGGCGCCGTCGTGGCTTGCGGCGTCGTTTGGGCCTTTGGCAGGGCCGTGGCCTGTGGCGTGGCCGCCGACGGCGGAGCGTCGAGAAGAGCCGTCACGACCGGCCGGGTGTTTGAGTCACCGTCCGGTGCCGTCGGGTGGCTCGCACCCGAGCAGACCGTCGCCAGCAGAACCGCTCCCAGTGTCCAGCAGAACCTCACTCGGCACGCCATTTCCGTTCCTCCCTCACGCCAACGTGGTCGGGCAGTCTTTCCTGGCAGCCGGCACTCCACGGCTTTGGCAGCCGGTACCGCCAAGCCTTTGGCTGCCGGCTGCCTCCACGCCGTCACACCGTCCGCTCCTTTGTCACGACCGGCGTGTTGTTGGCCAGAGCCTTGTTGATGGCTCGCAGGTAGGCTTGGGCGCTGGCTTCGATGATGTCCGTGCTGACGCCCTTGCCGTGGTAGGTGCGTTCGTTGACGGAGATTTCGACCAGCACCTCGCCTTGAGCGTCCTTGCCGCGCGACACGCTGCGGACCTCGTAGTTTTCCAACCGCGCCGACACGCCCGTAATCCGCTCAATGGCTTTGAACACGGCGTCGACCGGTCCGTCGCCAATGGCCGCGTCTCGGCAAACTTCTCCGTCCGCGTTTCGCATTTCGAGCGTCGCGGTGGGCACGGTCCCCGTGCCGCCGGTCGTGTGGAAGCTGACCAACTGCCATGTTTCGGGAATCTTTTGCACTCGGTTGTCAATCAGCGCGGCAATGTCTGCATCGTAAACTTCTTTCTTCTTGTCCGCCAAGGCGATGAAGTCTTCGAAAACTTTTTGCAGCGTTTCTTCGTCCAGTTGGTAACCCATGGCTTCGACGCGAGCGCGGAACGCATGCCGTCCGCTGTGCTTTCCCAGCACCAGCATGGTTCCCTGGAAGCCGACGTCCTCGGGACGCATGATTTCGTACGTCGACCGCTCCTGAAGAATGCCGTGTTGGTGAATGCCGGCCTCGTGAGCGAACGCGTTCTGCCCCACAATGGCCTTGTTCCGCTGGACCTTCATGCCCGTCACGTTCGACACCAGCCGGCTGGTTGGGTAGAGCTTTTGCGTGTTGATGTTCGTGCGGACCTTGTAGTAGTCGTGCCGGGTGCGTAAAGCCATGACCACTTCTTCCAGCGCGGCGTTGCCGGCCCGCTCGCCAAGGCCGTTAATCGTGCACTCGACCTGCCGCGCTCCGTTCTCCACCGCCGCCAAACTGTTCGCCACGGCCAACCCCAAGTCGTTGTGGCAGTGCGAACTGATGACGGCTCGGTCGATGTTCGGCACGTTTTCCTTGAGGTAACGAATGGTGGCGCCGAACTGGGCGGGCACGGCGTAGCCGACGGTGTCGGGAATGTTGATTGTCGTCGCGCCGGCTTCAATGGCCTTTTCGACCACCTCACACAGGAAGTCCAGTTCGGTTCGAGCCGCGTCTTCCGGCGAGAATTCGACGTCGGCCTGCCGGTTGCCCGTGAACTTGTCCACGGCCCGTTTGGTCATTTCGACGGCCCGTCGGACAATTTCGTCTTTCGTCATTCGCAGTTTGAACTCCCGGTGAATGGCGCTGGTCGCCAGGAACACGTGAATGCGAGCCTTTTCCGCGTCTTTCAGTGCTTCCCAAGCGCGGTCGATGTCTTCCACGCGGCAGCGAGCCAAACCGCAGACGGTGACGCGGTCTCCGAACCGGCGGGCGATTTCCTGAACGGCCTCGAAGTCGCCGGGCGAGGCAATCGGAAAACCGGCCTCAATGATGTCCACATTCAGTTCGACCAACGCCTTGGCCACCTCCAGCTTCTCGGACGTGGTCATGCTACACCCCGGCGCCTGCTCGCCGTCTCGAAGCGTCGTGTCGAAGATTTTCACTACGTCGTCTGCCATTGCCTCGTCTCCTTGAAAAGCGAACGTGTGTGGCCAAGAAAAAAAACCCTGAGGCCTTCGGAAGGTCTCAGGGTTCTTGGGCATTTCCGATTCGAGCCATCCGGACGTAACCTAAGACCTCCCGCCTGGGGGGGGGCTAAGCAGCAGGTCCAGGTTCAGCAACAAGATGGCTCGCGTCATTCCTGGCTCGTCCAATTCGCTCGTACCTCCGAACAAGCTTGCGAAACTTTAGCCGGAAGCGGGAGGTTCGTG
>CAYSAG010000301.1:0-6336 GCA_964428935.1 uncultured Planctomycetaceae bacterium
CGCGCAAAGTCGTTCTGGACGGGGCGACCAGCCGGCACGGCGAGCTGCTCGGCATCACGGCCTGCTCCGACGTCACCGTCGCTTACCTGACCGTTCAGAACGTGCGGTGGAACGGCATTAAGCTCAACTCGAACACCGGCGTGCAGCGGGTCACCATTTACAACTGCATTCTGCACAACGTTTGGCAGCGAGCGGTGAAGGGCGTCGGGGTGCCGGCGGAGCAGCGAGAAAAACTGCGGCCCCGCCAGTGCCGCATTCAGTACTGCCTGTTCTACAACGACCGCCCGAAACGCTACGAAGACGACCCGGCGGACCGGCCGGACAACTTCCTCGGCAACTACATTGGCGGCATCGACGTCATGTTTCCCACCGGCTGGGTCATTAGTGACAACGTCTTCGTCGGCATTCACGGCCGAACGGGTGAAGCTCGCGGCGCCGTCTTCCTTTGGCACGACGCTCGAGACTGCGTCGTCGAGCGCAACCTGATTGTCGACTGCGACACCGGCATTTGCCTGGGCAACTCGCACCGTCCGCCGGACATTCGCATTCACGCCACCGGCTGCGTGGTCCGCAACAACTTTGTGACGCGCTGTCCGGAAACTGGCATTTTGGCCGACTACACCCGCGACTGCCTGATTGCTCACAACACCATTCACGACCCGCACAGTCGCCTTCGCCGGCTGATTCGAATCGTGCACGAGAACGACGGCCTGCGTGTGGTGAACAACTTGTTGAGCGGTCCGCCCATGCGGGTCGAGACACGGAGCACGGTGACCATTCGCTCGAACTGGACCGGGCCGCTCGGCGAGCTGTTCGTCGACGTGTCGCGCGGCGACCTGCATTTGAAACGCCGCGTCGACGGCGTGGTCGACGCCGGTGAACCGTTGCCCGAAGTCCGCGAAGACTTCGACCGCCAGCGGCGCGACGGCCGTCCGGACCTCGGCGCCGACGAGCTGCTTCGCGACGGCCCAGCAGGAGCCACTCCATGAGAAACACCGCAGAACGCGTTGCCCGTTTTCCTCGACGGTCGGCCCTTTTTCTCGTCGGGCTCTGGCTCTTCGCACCGTTCGCACTCGAAGACGTTGCCGCACGCGTCTACAGCCCGCGAGTCCTTTCGCCTCACAATGCCGACGCCTACAGCATGAAAACCTTCCGTCGGTTCGCTCGCTGGCGACACTTGACCGGCGACGCCCTGGCCTGGGAAGTCTACAAGTACCTGGCCGACACCCGGACCGGCCTGTTTCACATGAACCAGGTTCTGGAAGGTGACGACACGCTGAGCGAGTTCCGTACGGTTCGTGACCCAGTGAAAATCATCAACGTCTACGGTTACGGCTACTGCTACATTTTGGGACCGGTCCTGGCTGGCGTGTGCGAAGGAATTGGCCTGGGGCCTGCTCGCACGCTCTCGCTTCCCGGTTGGAAGCACGTGGCCGCCGAGGTGTTCTACGAGGGGCAGTGGCACTACTTGGACGTGGACGTGCGAGCCGTTTTCCGTCGGCCGGACGGCCGTCTGGCGTCGTTGCAAGAGGCACGTACCGACCCGTCGCTTTGGACAGGCCGCGGACCGCTCTTTTTCCCCAAAGACCCGCTGCAGCGAACGCGTCGCGTCTACGAGACCACCGCGGTGCTCTACTACCACGACTTTTACCAGTCCGGCCACACGCTGGACTTCGTCTTGCGGCAAGGCGAGCGTTTCACACGCTGGTGGACGCCGCAGGGAGGTCGCTGGCACCACCTGCCCGAGTACAACCGAAACAGTTGGCTGCGTCGGCTGTTGGAAAAGCCGCCGCGCGGGCCGAAGCCGAACCACCGAGACTTCTCCGTCCACAACTACGGGAACGGCTGCTTTGTCTACGAACCGAACTTGCGCCGCCCGTCGACCGACTTCGAAGACGGGGCACTCGACTTCGCCAACGTCCGGCCGGCCGAAGACGGCCTGCGACTGGTTGGACCGGGCGAGGGCTACGCGGTCTTCGAGGTGCGCAGTCCGTACGTCATTGTGCCGCTGGTCGGCGACCTCGACACGACCGACGACGACCGCGAAGCGTCGGTGCTGGAAGTCGACGCTTCTGGCGTCACCGTGCAGCTGTCGCTGGACAACGGGCTGACCTGGCAGACCGTCGGAACGCCGGCCGGCTCTGCCCGCTTCGACCTCACTCGGTTCGTCTCCGGCCGCTACGGCTACTGGCTGCGGCTGAACTTTCCGCCGGGCCGGACCGACGCGGTCGTCCGACGGCTGAAACTGACGACTTGGGTCCAAGTCGCGCCGGCGGCGCTGCCGTCCTTGCGACGCGGCGAGAACCGAATGCAATTGGTCGTCGGCGACCACTACGGCCTGTCGACTCGCGTGTTCGAGTGGACCTCCAACACCAGTCGGCCGGAAGGTTTCTTCAAGTACTTGGAGGCTCCGCCGCAAGACTACGACCCGGCTCGCAAGACGGCCCGCATTCGCGGCGACGTGACCGTCCGCATTGACTCACCACGCGGGACCCGAATTGCCTGGTTTCGTGCCGAAGGCAGCTTTCGCACGCACCAAGGACCGGCCGCCGCTCGCACTCGCAACTGGATTGCCTTCGCCGTGGACGACTCGACTCGCTTCCGCACGGTTTACAAGGCCGACGTGCCGACTTACACGAACCACTGGCACTACAACGCTCACGCCGAAGTGCGTCTGGACGAGCCCGCTCGGACGCTGCGAGTCCGGTTCCACGGAGACCCGGCTTTCAACAACTTCCGCATTTACACGCACTGCGTCGACGAGCGGCCGTGGCGGCCCAGTCCGGTCGTCGTGACGCACGTGTGGACCGAAAACGGACGGCAGCGGAGTCACACGGTGCGGTTGGAGCGGCCGGGTCCGTACGTCGTTTCGGTCGACGGTGACCCGCAAGACGTGTCCGTCGAACTGAGCGTTCCGAGTCGCTAGACGGCCCGAGCTCGCTGCGGCTGGCTGGGGCGACGAGCCGGACGAACCTCCACGGTCGCCGGCGCGGCCACTTCGGCAAGCTTCGAGCTCGACAAGCAGTTCAACGGGAAAGGCAGGAGCGAATGAACGGCTACGAGCGTTTCCTGACAGCTCTGCGGCGTCAGCAGCCGGACCGTGTGCCGCTGTGGGAACTGATTGTCAACGAACCGACGTTGTCGGCGTGGGGAGCGCGGTCGCTGCTGGAGTTTGCCGAGCAGGAAGACCTGGACGCCGTCACCATTTTCGAAGACGTTCGGCTCCGGCCCTGCTCGGCCGAAGAAGTGCAAGAAATCAGCCGCGGCCGAGTCACACCGTCGCCGGACGAGCGGCTGGTGGTCGACGACTGGGGCATTGTTTGGGGCCAGACTGACTTTGGCATTCCCTACCCGGTGACCGGTCCCATTGCCACGGCCGACGACCTGCGCGGCTACTCGCCACCCGACCCGGACGACGACTTCCGACTGCAGTCGCTGCGAGAGGCCGTTGAGCGGTTCAAGGGGCAGCGAGCCGTCGTCTTTCTGACTCACGACGGCTTCGAGTTCCCGCACTACTTGCGCGGCGGAATGGACTGGCTGCTCATGGACTACTTGGAAAACCCGTCGCTCGCACACGAGCTGGCCGAACTGACCTTGGACTACAAGGTGCGGCTCATGCAACGGGCCGTTGACTTGGGAGCCGACGCGGTTGTCTCGGGCGACGACTACGCCAGCCGCAACGGCCCGGTCATGTCGCCCCAGCACTTTCGGGAGTTCGTGTGGCCGTACCTGAAGCGCAGCGTCGAGGCGGCTCACGAGCGAAACGTGCCGTACATCAAGCACACGGACGGCAACATTTGGCTGTTGCTGGACCTGCTGGTCGAGGCCGGCATTGACGCCATTGACCCGCTGGAACCAATCGCTGGCATGGACATTGGCCGGGTCAAGGAGCGGTACGGCGACCGGTTGGCTGTCGTGGGCAACGTCGACTGCACCGAGCTGCTGCCACACGGGACCGTGGAGGACGTGGAAGAAGCCGTGAAGGAGACCATTGCCAAGGCTTCGCCGGGCGGTGGACACGTGCTGGCCTCCAGCAATTCCATTCACCCGGCCGTCAAACCGGAAAACTACCGGGCCATGGTCCAGGCCGCTCGCCGTTGGGGCCAGTACCCGCTCGACCCCAAAATGGTTGAAGAGTACCGCGCGAAGTGCTACATCAGCCGCTGGCTGAACCGGGGCAGTGAAGCAAGTGGACGAGCCTGAAGAAACGCGGTGTCTGGGGTCGAAGCCGCTTGACCAGAAGCGGAGGGGCAGCGTCGGTCGTCGACGAACCGCGGAAACGCCCCGCAAGCAAAGGAGGTGTGGAGACGAATGAACCAGCAGCCACAAGGTCAGACGCGACCGTGCTTGCGAGCGGGCATGGTCGGAATGGGCATGATTTTCGACGACACGTACCGTCCGTTTTTCGAGCGGGCTCACCGCGAAGGCCTGTACGACCGGCGTTTCGGCGACGTCGACGTGGCGCTGGTGGCGGTGGCCACGCGCACGGGCCGTCGGGCCGAGCGTTACCGTCGCGAGGCTGCCGGACGCATTTTTCCTTTCGAAAGCTTCGCCGGCGAGGGAGCGGTCGACCGAATGTTGGAACAAGGGCTGACCTTCGCCTGTGTCGCCACGCCCGACAACCGCCACTTCGAGGCGGCGAAGAAAATCCTGGAAGCCGGCGTTCACGTGCTCATTGAGAAGCCGTCGGTGTTGTCGCTTCAGCAACTGGACGAGTTGCTCCAGCTGGCCGAGCAAAACAACGTGCTGGCCAAGGTCGTCTACCACAAGCTGCTCGACCCGGACCACAAGAAACTGCGAACGCTGGTCGCCGACGGTGTCCTCCAGCACGTCAACAACGGTTACTGCTCGTTGCTCGAACCGAAACAAATCAGCGGGCAACAGTTCGCCGAGTGGATTCAGGGGCGCAACCCGGGCACGTACGTGGCCGTCCACTACATTAAGCTGATTGACTTTACCTTCGGCGGACGGCTGAAAACCGTGACAGCCACCGGCCAGCGAGGAATCGTCGGTCCGGCAGACGGCCCGACCTGGGACAGTTGCCAGTTGCGTCTGGTCTACGAGTACGACGACGGGCGTGAAGCAGCCTTCGACATTCACACGTCCTGGGTCACGCCGGACAACTTCCCGGGCTACGTCGAGCAGGAGGTGCAGTTCCGCTTTGACAACGGCGTCTGGAACGGCCATTCCCGTCGGCGCGGCGTGGAGTGCACGGTCGAGGGCAAGACGCCGCTCGAACTGAAAATTACGCTCAACAACCACTACAACGCGACGTTCCTCGAGCCGTGGGGCGAGCGGTCTCAACGCGGCTACGGTGTGGAGGTCATTGAACGCTTCGCCCGTGAAGTGGCCTACGTGGAATTCGGCCAAGAAGGCGACCGCCAGACGCGGCTCGAAGAAATGAGGCGTCTGACCTACAACGACCTTTCCGCCGACCGACAGGTGGTGGCGGCCGTTCACGCGCTGGAGGCCATTCTGGAGCGACGTGCTCAGGGCGAGCCGGACTGCGTGGTCCGGGTCAACGACGACCGGGGCGGCTTGGTCCTGTACCGGCCCGGCCGAACGGAACCTGAAGTGCTTTACGAGGGACGCGTCTGAAAACGCTCCGCCCCGCCACCTGACCCGACCGCCGACGTCGCACGCGCGAAGACGCCGTCGGGCCGAACTGTCTTCCGCTCAGCCCCCGGCGGGTCGCAGAGCGTGCTAGCGTGTGGGAACAGTCTGTCAGTCACCAGACGACAAGGGAGCAGCAACGAAATGGCTGAACCGATTCAGTTTCCCGGCGAGGACCGCTCGAATCAGCTTCGGCAGGTCATTGCTCGACACGAACCGCCCGGCCTGCGCACGTTTACGCCGTCGCAGGCCGTCCTGGCTCGCTCGTCGGGCGTTTTCCATTGGACGCCGGAAGGACGCCGTCTGTACGACTTCACCTCGGGCGTGCTCGTGGCCAACTTGGGCCACAACCCGCGTCGGTGGACGCAGCGTTTTGTCCGCTACATGAACTGGCCAGCCGACTCGCTTGCCGGCGAAAACACGGAGGACGGCTTCTTCGACGCGGTGCCCATGACGGCGTACAACGCCATTACCGAGGTCGAAGCTCAAGCCGTGCAGCGGCTGGTGCGAAGCCTGCAGGACCGTCGCGGCGGCGCCCGGCTGGAGTCGGTGCTGTGGGCGGCCTCCGGCGCCGAAGCCGTGCAGAAGGCCTTGTGGGCTTGCCTGCAGTTTCGACCGGAGCGGGACGTCATCCTGGCGACGCGCTACGGCTTTCACGGCAAGAAGGGGTTGGCCGGAGCGGTCACCGGCTTTTTGGGCGGCTTCGCCTGGGCTGGGAGCGCG
>CAYSAG010000302.1:0-6311 GCA_964428935.1 uncultured Planctomycetaceae bacterium
CGCGTTCCTGCGGGAATTCGCGGGTTTTGGAGCGGTCGGACGTGTCTTCTCGAGCCGTCAGCGGCCACGACGGAGCGTGGCCCTCCAGTTCCCGGATAATTTCAGTAGCTACGTCTGTGCCGGCGGACTTCGACCCGCGCCGTCCCGTGGGGTCTCACCTTGCGCGACCAACGGACGGACCGTTGAGCGGGAGCGGGCCAACTTCGTCCGGCTCGGAGACGTTTCAGGCACCTTCCCGACCGCTTGTCTCTCCCGAACTTCCCGCTGACCGGGAATTGCTGTGACGCAGACCAGCAACAAGCAAACTCGGGTCAGGTCCTGCAATGGAGACGGCGTCCAGCAGTCTCTGTTCAACCGCCCGAGAGCCTGCGTGAAGGGAACACAGGCGGCCCCGATGGGGCCGTAGTGCCGCGTCCGGGGCCGCTTGACTTGAGAGCGTTGTCAGGCAAGCGGTTGCCCGAGGCCCGCAGCGCGAAGCGTGGCCTCGTTCGGCCCTCGCCCGGCGCAGCAATCGGCCAACTGGCCATCGATCACGACCGCCGGGACCGAATGAATGCCGAGATCGGCCGCGCGGCGAGCGACTTCAGGATCGTGCATATCCAGCACGCTCACTTCGCACGATGGACAGGCCACCTGGTTCACCAGCGCAATCGTCTCCTCACACGCCGGACACCCCGCGCTGAACACTTCGATTTTTCGTTTCGTTGCCATGACTCGATCTCCTTGCGGTTCCCGTCGTAACGCCCCTTATTCCGAAACCTCGGGTCTCTGTCCTGAAGGGGCGCAAGCAGGACAGGTCCCCTTGCTGCCCTCGCCGCGCTTCCGCGGCCACGTGTTCCAAACGGATGCCGCAACAAGCGACGCCACGCCGGCGTACACGGTCGGCTCCGAGTCCCACAGAAACTTCCCACACAGAACGGCGACAGAAGCCACAAGTCCCAACAAGAAGGGGCCGTAGCCTCGGCGAGTTCGAGCCTTGTAGGCGAGCGCCGTCGTGGCTAGCAGCAGAAAAGCCCCGGTGAGCGGCAGCAGGTATGGCCTGGTCAGCACAAACCCCAGCCCCAGCGAGCCGAGAACCCCGGCGTACGCGGGCCAGCACGCAGGGCACGCGCCGACCGGCAGCAGGGACAGGACAACTCCCGGCAACGCGGCCAAGAAAGCCAGCCATCCACCGCGTCGTTTCGAGGAACCGGCTGTCGTCGTCTGGCCGGTTGCGGAACTCAGAGCGGCAGTGATCTGGTCTACGGACGGTGTGCCGCGCAACCGACCGTCTTTGCCGACATACACGCGGCAACAAGGCGAGCTGCCCGTTGGCGGCTGATCCGCCACATCCCGGCCATTGACCAAGATGGTCGGAGAGCCGTAGGTCCGGACATAGTCGGGGCTGGAGGGATCCTCGCGGTCCCACTCCGTCCACCGGGCGGAAGTCCCCAGCTGCGCGAAGGCTCGCAAGAGCTGGGCCCTTGCTTCGGCCACGTTGGGACAGTGCCGGTCATAGATCAACTCGACTCGCGTCACGACCGCTTCTCCTCCAAAGCGTCGAGGATCGGACATTGGCTGACAGGAGCCTGTCCGGGGCACTCTGCGGCGAGCTTTGTGAGCACCTCCTTCATCCGGCGTAGGGCACGAATCTTCTCCTCGATGTCCCGAATCTTCGCCTCGGCCGCTCGCCGGACGTCGTCGCAAGTGCTCTGCGGATCAATGCGAAGTGCAAGCAGTTCTCTGATCTCGCGCAGCGAAAAGCCGAGCGACTTGGCTCGTTTGATGAATCGCAGACGTGCGACCGTCTCCTCGGAATACTGCCGGTAGCCAGCCGCGCTGCGGGGCGGCTTGTCAAGCAAGCCTTGGCGTTCGTAGTACCGAATCGTTTCGACACCCACCTCAGCCAAGCGGGCGACTTTTCCGATCGTCAGATAAGTCATCGCCAGTCCCTTTCTCGCTGCGAGGAGATTGTAAGCCCCGGACCATACTACAGGGTCAAGGGATATCTTTGGGAAAATCGACCGGAGTGTCCTCGGCCGGGAACCGGGCACCGACGTGACGCGCGAGGTGCCTCGAAAATCGGCGAGTCGGCTTCGCTGACCGGACGCGACGGAGCTGGGCTGCTCTGTCAGGCCGACGTTGGAAGCCATTCTTGGTTGCAGTGTTTTTCGCTGAGTCCTCCTTGAAAGGTTTCTTCTTGATCGCAGCCATTCTGGGCCTGTGGCAGCGGGCTTCCGGTTCAGAGACAGGCGGTTGCGCGTTGGAGGTCGGCTGCCCGGCTTGATGAGAGGGACCGGGTCGATTCACCGCAGAGCCCATACGACCCGGGAAAGGGCCGGTCGCCCACCTCCCGTCCGCCGGCCAAGGGCGTGCCGAAAAAGAGGCCCCGGCAAGCCGATGCCTCCGCGGGTCAGAGTGGCCGTCCACCTTCACACGACTCCCCGCCGGCGAGGCGGCAACCGCTCCTGCGGGCGGGCCGGTCGGTCACGCAGCCGAAAAGGCGTTCGACATCTTGCTGGTTCTGGAGCGGCTCGGTTAAACTGGACACTCGATCTCAATAGTTCTGCTGTACTGGGCATTCGCGGGGCGACCCAGTGTCCCGTTTGCGTACTGTCGGTGGCGGGGTACTGCGAAACGGGGCGTCAGAAGGGGCGGGCGAGACGTTTTGGTGTCTCCGTCAAAAGAGAAAGGACCGGCGGTGAAGCAGTATCGCTGGGTCGTCGGTGTCGGCATCTGCCATGTCTTGTTACTGGCTGCCTCGTCGATTGCGGGCCGCCGGGTTGAGGGCGAGGCGTGGCGGTACGTTGGCCGAACGGACGCTCCACCTTTCTCGACCGTCCTGTTTCGAGCGATTCGCCTGACGACGGAGAGACCGTCTGAGATGGTCGAGAAGGTCCGCTACCGCGGGACGCGTCGCTTCTACACTCAGATTCGCTACGGCACAAACGATTCCGCTCGTGTCATTGTAGTCGTCGATCGGGTCTCGCCGACCGAGTTCGATTTGTACGTCGACCGCGACCGAAACCGAACGATCGAGAAGAAGGATCTTGTTGCCGGATCCGGTCGGACACGCACGGCCGAGTTGGAGGCTGAAATACTGGAAGCCGAGCAGTTGAACCATGTGCCGCGGCGTGTCCAGTTTCGATTGGGTGTGACTGGGCAAAGGATCGGGTTGGCCACGCTGGGATTTATCGAGGGTCGTGCCACGGTGGCGGGGCGGTCCGTCGCTGTCCGCCGCGTCGATGGTGACGGCAACGGGCTCTTTTCGGACGGAGCCGACCGCGTTTGGATCGACCTGAACGACGACGGTCAATGGGACCCCATCACGGAACAGTTTCCGTTTCGGCCGGTGCTGCATCTGGACGGTCGCCGCTTAGCGCTTCGAGCTGATCGGCTGGGGCAGTGGCTCCGGTTCGAGGAAATCCTTGGGACGGGACGGTTGAAAGTAAGATTGCCGTTGCGTTCACCGAAATCGCGTGTGGAACGGATCGAGGTGATGTTTCTTGGCGACGACGGATCGGCTTTCTCGGTCCGGTCCGAGCGAGAAGCGGTCGTCGTTCCCGTGGGACGGTACGCTGTCGGGGCGGTCAGCCTTGTGTTGCGGGACGGTGCGTCTTCGGTCCCTTGGACGTTCACGTTTTCGCGTCCCGCCAGCGAAACGCCAGCAGTGTGGCACGAGGTGCGACCAGACCAAACCGTCGTCGTGAACCCGATCGGCCGGTTGCGATTCGACCTGCAGCTAGCCGGCACCGAGTCCGTTGTCCGGCCGGGAGAAGCGGTGACGGTCGACCCGCGTCTTCGCACCGAAGACGGGCTCTTGATCAACTCTAGCTTTCGCGGACAAGCCGATTGGTACTCTGACGAGTCGAAACACAATGCCGCCACGGTCCAACTGGTTGCGACGGACGGCAGGGTCCTGGATACGGCCCGCTCGGGCTTCTCGTGAGCGACTTTCTGCTCGGTCTCCGTGCGAGTGCCGTCGAATCAGCCACCGGGAACGCTGTGCTTGATCGCCGCCTTCGACACCGGGCCGCTGGCAGGGACGATTACGGCGCGAAAGGCAATTCAGGTTCGGAAAAAACAACAGACCCATTGACGACTTCTCCATTTCGCCCCTGCCGGAGCGAGAGAGGAAAGCCAGCGAGGGAGGATCTTCCATGCTGCAATTGGCCGCCAGTATCCTTCTCGTTGCCACGCTTGCTGCATCGGGCGACGCGATACGAGGCCTTGTCTTGGACCCGGAGGGGCAGCCAACCGCCGGTGCCTTGGTCATTTTCTTGGAGCAAGGTCTGGAGGGTCAGCGCATCCGGACGACGCGCTCGGGACAAGACGGAAGATTTCGTTTCACCAGCCAGTCGTGGCCACTCGCGGTGCACACCGTCCTCGCTTACAAGGAAGGCTTCGCGCTCACCGGAACGCGGTTGGTTCCGCCGTCGTCCGGTTTGAGCAATTCTCGTTCCGCCCAATCCGTGAGGATTCACCTGAAGCGACCGCAACCGATCCGGGTTCGGATTCTGGATGCCCAAGGCCGGGCGGCGAGTGGCGTTGACGTCGCGCTCACCGAAGTCGCGCACGGGAAGCTGTACGTCAACTGCCCCCGGCTCTTCACTCAGCATTTCCCACTCCAGGCAGATGCCGCGGGTCTCGTCCGCATTCCATTCCTGTCACCACAGACGCGTTTCGGCCTTCGGGTCGCGAGCAGCCGGTATGGCATCCAGGAATTCAGTCTACAGAACGATGGAAAGAGCAAAGACGTGCGACTACGAGCCGTCGGCAGCCTGGCAGGCGTAGTCGTCGCCGACGACCCGCGAGCCATCCGGAACGTGCGGGTGTGGGTTCAGTCGGCGGAGCGATTCCCAGTGAGACAAGGGAATCTGGGACGCGGGCTGGCCGAGGTCCGCACGGACGCGCAAGGCCGGTTTCGTGTGTCCGCTATTGCCGCTGGCCAATTCACTCTGAGAGTTCGGCCTCCCAAGGACCCGCCTTTCTTTGCTCCCGACGATGTCACGACGACCGTCACGCCCGGAAAGCAAACGTTCGTCCGGATCCAGTTGAAGCGAGGAGTGCCCTTCTCGGGACAGGTTGTCGACGCCGAGTCGGGCGATCCGATCCCCGGAGTGACGCTGCGTGTCGGCCCACGCGTGGTCACGACCGACACTCGCGGCCGCTTTCGGACCTACGCCCGCCCTGGACGGGTCGAGCTCAGCGTGCTGTACGTCCCGCAGGGGTGGTTGTCTCCGTCCCCTGCCCTGCGTGTGGAGACCGTTCCGGAAACGGCCGCATCTTACGAGGCAGCTCCGATCCGGCTCAAACCCGCTTCGCTCGTAAGGGGAGTCGTGCTGGACGAGCACGGCCGGCCCGTGCCCGGGGCTCAGGTTCAGGCGCTGTGGTTGAAAACGGACGGTCATTTTTTCACGGTCGGCAAGAAAGGGGCTGTGTCGGATGCGGAGGGGCGGTTCGTTTTGACGAACCTGCCGGGCGACGTGGAGCTGTCACTTTCGGCCGCCGGCGAGGCACGCGCGACGGAGCGGAGCGTACGAGTGACCCCTGGAGCGGACCGGACGGTGCGGCTGACGGTCACGACAAAGGCGCTCGCGACAATGGTCGGTCGCGTGGTGGACGAACAGGGAAACCCGGTCCCGGACGCCAGCGTCCGGATTTACAAGTCACTCACAGAGCCCAGTGTGGGGGTCGTCCCGGCCGGGTCGAGTTGGGACTGGCGTGAGGTCCGATTCGAGAAGCAGCTGGACTTGTCGACCGACTCCGCCGGGTTCTACCGCACACCGTGCAGACTCTTGCGGAACCACAAGTACAGGGTCAACGTCACGGCGACCGGCTTTGTGCCGTTCCTTTCCAAGCCCATCCAGCCGGCCGAAGCCGGCGATCCGGTCCGGTTTCCCGACGTGGTTCTGCTTCGGGAAGCAGCGGTCCAGGGAACCGTGGTCGACACTTCGGGCCGGCCGATCGACGGCGCGATCGTGTGGTCCTACGGATGTTCCGATCAGGCGACGGTACGACGCGTAGCCCGGACAGACGCCAACGGACGCTTTCGGCTCGACGGGTTGCACCCGGAGTCGCGATTCGTGCTCGCGATGAAGGAAGGCTACCGACTGACCGGCGCGGTGGTCCCCGCTTCCGGTCAACCTGTTCGCGTCACGCTGCGGCGGGTCGACCAGCTTCCTCCACGGCCGCCTCTGCGTCCCATTCATTGGACGCAAGAACGACAACGGCGACTGCTGAGGGAACTGCTTCTGCCGGTCTACTCGGCTCTGTCGGGCCCAGAGAACGAACGTCTGCGGGTGGAGGTACTGAAGCGACTGGCCCCTTTC
>CAYSAG010000303.1:0-6305 GCA_964428935.1 uncultured Planctomycetaceae bacterium
TTGCCCTTGTGCTCCGAGTTCTCGTTGTATACCTCGTCCCGGTAGATGAACAGGACCAAACGGTAGTACGCTCGGCCTGTAATCGGGTCGGAGTCGCTTCGGTCTGGAGCCAGACGTCGGGCGACGATTTGGATTTCGCTCGTGTCCGGCAGGGTGACGTAGTCGACGACGACGCGAGTCCAACCGGTGTCGCCCCGCACGTCTCCCGCCAACGACGCCGAGCGGGTCGCGAGCCAGCCGCGACCGTCACCCACTTGGAAGCCCGCCCCGTGCCCAGCCGTCTGCAGACGCTCGGTCTTGATCTCGCCAGTCACGCGGTAGCCTGTCAGCGGTTTGGCCGGCAGGACGACGGACGCGTGGTAGTAGTTCGTGCTGCGCCCCGTAAAGTCGACGACGAGCGTGTTGCCTTGGACTCGCTGCCGGACGTCGGAGGTCGGCGACAGGCGCCACCGATAGTCACGCGGCAGCAAGTTGCGTTCGAACAACCGGAAGCGGCTCGGCTGGCCCTGCCGAGCGGGAACACCCGCACCACCGGGAAAGTCCCAGTGATCGCAGTCCACTCGCGACTCAATCAGCACGTCGCCGAAATGCTCGTTGTAGAGCTGGTAGACGTAGAAGTTCGCCTGCTTGACCAGCGGCTCGCCCTTGTGCGGGTAGCCGCGCACCATGCCCCAGTACTCATTGGCAAACTGCCAGAAATTGGCCAGCGCGATGCGGTTCTTGGGCTGCATCATGACCCGAATGTGCTCGGCGTTCCGCAACGCATTGCACAACGATTGCCGGTAAGGCACGGGTTTATTCTGGACGAAGTGGCCGTTGTATTCGGTCACCGCCCAAGGCAGGTCAGTCCGGCCGGTTTCCTCTTCGACCAGCCGGTTCAGCTCATCGTAAATCCTCTGAAGTTGTACGCCAACGGCCGTGCACGCCTGCATCAACAGGCGAGACTTTTCGTGGGTCGTGTCGCCGTGGAACGCAGGCAGGTACGTGTGTTCGATGCCGAAATCGATCTGACCGCCGGCGATCCGCAGCACCGTGCGATTCCATTTCTCGAAGGGGTGCCAGATGATTGCGCCCAACTTGATCCTCGGATCGACGGCTTTCATGGCCGCGCGGTATTCCAGGTAGCGGCGAGCGTACTCCTCGGCCGTAATTCTTCGCTTCTCCCGCCGCCCTTCGGTCGGGTAGTGCTCCCCGTGGTTGGATTCATTGCCGTATTCGAACCACACGACGTTGTACGGCTCCGGGTGTCCGTCAGCCGCTCGGACCGCCGCCCAGTCGACGCCTCCGTTCGGGTTGCTACCGTCGTTTGGTGAATTGAGGTACTCGACCAAATCCGCGGCATCGGCCGCCGTTCCCCAATAGACGGCGACTGTCAGGATCGGAATCGCGTTCGTAGCCTCGCAAAAGGCGAGAAACTCGGGCAGACCGAATTTTTGCCGCGGTCGTTTTTCGATGGGGCCGACCGTTCGTTTCCAGTTGTAGTTGTGCGTCGCGCAGCCCCCGGGCCAACGCCAGACGGTGACTCCAGCCTCTTTGGCCAGCCGGGCGAACGCCGGCTCGGGCCGACGCCGCTCCGGGTCCCAGACTCCCGCTCCACGATCGGAATAGTCCGGCCGCGCCGCCCTCCAGCTTCCGTACTGGTACGCCAGCATGTTGTTGCCGAGGACCAGGCGGTTCACCCGCCCGATCTTCTTGTCCGGCAGCACCTCGATTCGAGCCCGTTTGGAAGCCGCCCGAGAGGACGTTCCCGTGGCGACGAAGACAAGCGTCAGCATCCAGTAGACCACGACTCGGCGACGCATCGTTTTTCTCCTTGCCGTTTCACATCAGTGAGGAACGGTCGGCGTGCCTGCGAAATCGGCCGCTTCGCTGGACTTCGCCGGCCAGCGTGTGCAGGATCACAATAGCCTGTTCTGGCGAGTCGTCTTCGGCGTGTGGGTTGCGGCCTTCGTTGCGGTGAGCCTGCAGGGACCAACATGATACGGAGTCACCCGCCGTGTACACAGCATCCATCGCTTGGTTAGTCGCGTTGTTCATGGTTCCCCCGTTGGGTCAGTCAGCTTCACAGGCCGGCGTGTGTGCTGCAACGCAGACGGCGAAAGGCTGCGGACGGATGATCACCGGCTGCATGCCACGCGCCGTCGGTTTGGTGGAACGGTCGGTTTCACGCAGCACGCTCTGGCGAGTTGCCGTCTACTGCGACCGGCAGCTCAGTCCAGCCGGTGCGCGTCGAGCCGCGAGCCGACTGGCCGGGTTGCTCAAGCGGCACGGCTACACGGTGCAGCAGCTCGGCGCGGATGAAGTGACTGATTCTCGCATGCTCCGAGCGGACCGATTCCGTGTCCTTGTGCTGCTCGACGCGACCAAGTTTCCAGCCGTCGCAGCCCGGACCCTGGAACGATACCTTCGCGACGGCGGACACTTGCTCGTAATCGGCGGTCCCCCGTTTGTCGAGCCAGCGTGGCGGCGTGACGGTCGATGGTGGACCGCCCAATCGATCCGGCAGGCGATCCAAGCAGCACGCCCGGTCCACACGCTCTGGCCGTTCGACCGCATGGAAGACTTGGCCGGCTGGAAACGATCCACGAACGATCCGTCCAAGCCGGGCTGGCTCAAGCTGGTCGACCTGGGCCCACGGCATGGCAAGGGCTTGTATTACTGCACGACCGACCTGAGCGGCTGGGACACGTGGTCCTGTCCGCCTGCTAGGCAGCTCTTCCCCGTTGAAGACAAGTTGCTCTGCTTTCAAGCGCGAGGGGATGAGCGAACTCCGCAGTTGTTGGTCGAGGTGCGCGAGCGAGACGGCTCACGCTGGATGGCGGTCGTGGAGCTCTCGACCGAATGGCAATGGGTGGTGCTGTCGGAGCGAGACTTTCGGTATTGGAGCGACTCGCCGACGGGCCGACGACGTGGAGGACCGGCTGACCGACTGCACTTCGACCGGGCGACCGTCGTCAACTTCGGCTTGGCTCATTCGCACACGACCAGAGTCGGCGACGGGCCGCACCAGTTCTGGATCGACGATGTCGGCAGTGCCCCGAACCCGTTCGGCGACTGGCAGCGGCCACCGGTCCGATTCCCCATTCTCGAGACGCTTTACCCGCGGTACAAAACGTACCCGATTAAGCGAGCGACGCAGCTGCGACTCGCCGGTCCGGCGACCGGCACACGGCCGGTGGGCGAACCGACAGAGGCCCGACGCCACCTCTTGCCACGGCCAGCGTTCTCATGCATTGCTCGCCCACGAGGACTGGGGTTTTTCGACCAACGCAAATGGCGTTGGATTCCACTGGTCGAAGCGACCGACGCAGCCGGCAACCGGCGCGGAACAGTCCTGTGGATGCTGCTCCACCGCCAAGGACCGTACCGTCGGTCGATCCTTCTCGGCTGCGGCGTCGGTGCCGAAGCGGCGATCACAGACACTTGGCTCAGCCAGCAGCTGATGGCGGCGTTGGACCGGCTGCAGCGCGGCTTGTTCTTGCTGCAAGCCGGGGCCAACGGGTTCACGCTTTACGAAGACCAACCGGTGCGTCTTCAGGCCGAAGCGGTCAACTTTGGCACCACCGCGGCCGAGGTCCGGGTCACGTTTTCGCTGGTCCCCAGGGGTTCGTCGTCGGGAAAGGGCTACCAAGTCGTAGCGGTTGCGACCGTTCCGCCAGGGCAACAGAAGCGCATCGACGCTGCCGCCCCGTTCCCGCTGCGGCTCTCACCAGGAAAGTACCTGGTGACCGTCGAGCTGATACACGGGGACACGTCGGTCGACCGAATCGCCCACGAACTCTGCGTACTGCAGGTGCGCAAACCGGCAGCGGACGAGTTCGTGCGTGTCGATGGCGACCGGTTCGTCCGAAAGGGTCGAACGTGGACTCCGGTCGGTGTCAACTACTGGCCGCTCTATGTGTCGGGTTTGGAACCGAGCGACTACACGGCCGGGTGGCTCAAGCCAGCTTACTACGACCCGATCGAAATCGAACGAGATCTTGCCCTGATGAACGAGTTGGGCATCAACATGGTGAGCATCCAGTTGGGAGGACCGGAGTCTGCGGCGAACTTGATCGACTTCCTCCGTCGCTGCGGTGAGCATGGGATTCTGGTCAACGGATTCCTTGGTGGTGCTTCGCCGATTCGATTCAACGAGGATGCGGTTCAAGCCGAGCTGGAGGCGGCGCGTCTGGTCGACAACCCGGTGCTGTTCGCCTACGACATCATCTGGGAGCCGGGCAACTGGATGTTCCGCGCCGACTGGCGCCCTCGCTGGAACCGCGACTGGACCGAATGGGTGCGTGAGCGCTACGGCAGCATTGAGGCCGCGGAGACCGACTGGGGTTTTCGAGCTCGCCGCGATGCAAACGGCCTGCTGGCCGGACCGACCACGCGGCAAATGCGCGAAGACGGCCCGTGGCGCGTCATGGTCGCCGCCTACCGTCGGTTCATGGACGATTTGATGAGCGCCAAATGGAACGCCGCCGTGCGTCGCCTGCGCCAGATCGACCCGAACCACCTCATCAGCTTCCGCCAAGGCAACACGCTGCCGCAGGACTTCACATTCACCGCAACGCCCAAGCACATCGACTTCATCTGCCCGGAAGGTTACGCAATCCCGCACTCCGAGCTGGGCTACAACGCGGCGTGCTTCGTCACGCGCTTTGTGACGTTCACCACGCGAGGCAAGCCGGTGGTGTGGGCGGAGTTCGGCCGCAGCGTGTGGGACCGGACGCGCATGGAGCCGAACCGCGATGCGTACGCCGACCAGGCCGAGTACCACGAGCTCTTCTACCGCGCGTGCGTCGATTCCGGTGCGGCCGGCACGGCACCGTGGTGGTGGCCTGGAGGCTACCGGACCAACGAGCGTAGCGACTACGGCATCATCGACCCAGACGGCACGCCGCGGCCAGCCGCGCTGCTCATCAAGAAATACGCGGCAAAGCTGCAACTCGGGCGCCAGTCTCGGCAGCCGATCGAATGGTTCACGATCGACCGCGACGCTCACCCCGGCGGTTACTGGTACGTGGTGTTTCACGAGGGCGCCGAGGCATGGGCTCGGGCAAGACAAGCGGGCAAGCGGCTCCACGTCCGCAGCCCGGGCACCGGAACGACTTCCGTCGACACGCCGCTGGTGGCCGTCGGCAACCGACCCTACAACGGCCACAACCCGCCGAAGTACCTCGATGCCGAGTTCAACCACTTGCAGGTGCTCGACGTCAGCGGCACTTGGCGGGAAGCGCGCGACGGGACCGCCATCCGCGTGCGTCCAGACCGGCCGGTCCGAATTCGGGTTTCGGTCGGCAACATTCAAGAGGCCACCTGGATTGCCCCCAAGCCCAATGGCGGCGACCAAACTGGCACAGTCTGGCTCGCCACGACCAACCAGTCCGATCTCAAAGTCCGCATCCCGATCCCGCGTGACACGCCTTACTTGGCCGATGCCGAGTTGGGCGAGCAGATCCTGGTCGAACGGCTCGAAAAGAAGGTGCTGGTCGAACTGCAGATGACCGCCCTCAATCGCATGTGGTTCGGCGAGAAGCGCACGTTCGTGCTCGAACCGGCGAGCGAAACTCACCAGTAGACGGCCCGTGTGTGGTTTTGGAGGTTCAGCGGCCCTTTTCGGTCCGGCGTAGATGGTCCATTGTCGTCGACTTCTCCAGGCCCAGCCCGCTGAAGAGCGATGCGGGAATGAAGCAGCCTGACAAGCCAAGCAGTCGGACTCCGCGGACTCTCGCCGGCGCAGCGGACATTGCCAGCTGGCATTGCGGAATGTGACGGATCGATGTGTGCGCTGGTTTCCGACATGTAACCTTGCAGATGGACACGTCCCTGCGCGCTGCAGAGAGAGGGCGCGGTGCCATGGCAGCGTGTAGAAGGCGAAGAGATTCAGCGCGGCGACTGAGCGTCGCGGTCTTCCGGTTTCAGGCCCGCTTGGTGCATTGGTGATCTGGCACGGGAGCACCCGGTTTGTGCGTCGAAATACTCGACGGTATGGTTCCAGTCTGGCGGTGGGGGCGAGAGCTCACGGGGGCTTCGAGCAACCGGCGAACGGACTACGCGGCTCGTTTGTTTCCCAGGAGAATGCACATGACGCCCAAGAACGCTCCGGTCGCCTGGTTGACGTGCTTACTCATTGTGCCTGCCGTCGCCGGAGCTCAGGACCATCCGGCATGGACGCGGCGCGGTCGGGTCGTCTGGGGCCGCAACTTGCACGAGCCGCTCGCCCTCTACCGGCGCGAGAAGCGGCCGATGGCCGGTGTCGCCGTCCAGGGGTTGTGGCTCGACGAATAGTACAGGAAGGTTCGCAGCGAGCAAACGAT
>CAYSAG010000304.1:0-6301 GCA_964428935.1 uncultured Planctomycetaceae bacterium
ATGAACCTCTCCCTTGCTGCGTGGCGTTGTTTCGAGTCGTGTTTCCCTTGACGAGCCGCAACGTGCGGCCAGCGGGTGAGCCCAAAACGCGGGTGGGACTTGGTGGTGGGAGACCGGCGGCGCGGTCCGAGCGGACGCGGCCGCTCCAGCCGCTCCGCTTCCGCCGTCCGGGCCGTCTCGCGCCGGACGCGTCTGCGCCGACGACCGAACCGACGCGAACGCCGGTGTCCGCGCCGACCGACCGTTTCCATCTTGCCGTCTTGTGCGTCAGCGCCGCAAGCGTGCCGGGCCGTCGGCTGCCGACGGACGTCTCGACGGTCGCGAACCCGGCCTCGCGGTCCAACTTTGACGCAGACAGTTGAGCCGCCGACCGGGCGTTGGTACGGTCCAAGTGCGGCGTGGAGGGCGTGTGCGCGACGTGCGCTCGCACGGGCGGCGCCGACGGAGACGCAGCGGCTCGCGAAGGAACGTCCCCCCTGCCCGGCTCCACCACGACTCCACGAAGGCAACCAACCAAAAGAGATCGGAGGAGGGCTAGCCATGCGGTGGGCAGTGGTTCTTCGAGCAACGACGTTGCTGGCAGTCGGCGTACTTGCAGCGGTGCCGGCGGCTTGGTCGCGCGAGTTTCACGTGTCGGTCAACGGCGACGACTCGGCGGACGGCACGGCCGCTCACCCGTTCCGAACCATTAACCGCGCCGCTGCGGTGGCTCAGCCGGGTGACGTGGTCACCGTTCACGCGGGCACGTACCGGGAATGGGTTCGTCCGCCACGCGGCGGAACGGGGGAAGACTCACGAATTGTCTACCGAGCGGCTCCGGGCGAGCAGGTCTTCGTCAAGGGGTCCGAACGGATTACGACGTGGCAGCGGGAAGGGGACGGGGTGTGGAAGGTCGAGCTGCCGAACAGCTTTTTCGGCGACTACAATCCCTACGCGCTGACCCTTTCGGGCGGCTGGCTGCTGTACGGCCAATGGCACCACCGGGGCGACGTCTACCTGAACGGCGAGGCTTTTTCCGAAAGACGAACGTTGGACGAAGTGCGCCGCTCACCGAACACCTGGTACTGCCAAGTCGACCAGACGACGACTCACATTTGGGCCAACTTCGGCCGCCACAACCCGAACCAGGAGCTGACGGAAATCAATGTGCGTGAAAGCGTCTTCATGCCGGAAGTGAGCGGGCTGGCGTACATTACCGTCGACGGCTTCCACTTTGCTCACTCGGCCGAGAACTGGGAGCCGCCCGGGTTGAGGTTGCAAATGGGAGCCGTCGGGCCCCGAATGGGCAAGTACTGGGTCATTCAGAATTGCGTCGTCACGAACGCTCGTTGCGTCGGCATCGTCCTCGGACACGCTCCCGGCGTCGACTACAACGACATCGACGCCTTCGGCCACCACATTGTCCGTAACAACGTGATTCGTCGGTGTGGCGAAGCGGGCATTGCCGGCCAGAAAGGCGCCACGCGTTCGTGGATTGTCGGCAATCTAATCGAAGACACGAACTACCGTCGCGAGTTCGGCGGCTGGGAGACGGCGGCCATTAAGTTCCACGAGTCGGTCGACGCGGTCATTGAAGGCAATTTGATTCGCCGCGTCCGTCACCGGACCCACGGCGCTTTCGGCATTTGGCTGGACTGGGCCAACCAGGGAGCCCGCGTGTCGCGAAACCTCATTTACGACACCGAAACCGACGCCATTTTCCTGGAAATGGACCACGGTCCGATTCTGGTCGACAACAACATCGTGCTGGGCGGCGGTGTGCGAAGCAACTCCGAAGCCACCGTCTTCGCCCACAACTTGTTCGTCGACTGTCCGTTTTCCATGGTCGTCGACTTGCGGCGGCGGTCGCAGTTCTACAAACCGCACAGTCGAATCGTGGTGGGTCGAAAGCCGGGCGTCCACCAGGACGACAAATGGTTCAACAACATTTTCGTTGGGCGCGGACTGGACAATGTGCCAACGGCTCCCGGCTACGCTTCCGACTTCAACGTTTTTCTGGCGGGAGCGCGCAAGAGCCGGTTTGGCGACGAGCACAGCGTGGTCGACGCCTTCCAGGTCGACCTGCGCAAGCAAGACCGTCCGCTCGGAGTCTTGCTGACCTTCCGCCTGAACGAGGCGGCTTTGCGCGTGCCTTGTCCCTGGGTGGACGCGAAGCTGGTGGGCGTCTTTCCAACCGTCGGCCAAACCCTGGAAGACCAGCACGGCCGGCCGATTCGCGTGGACGTCGACTTTCTTGGCCGACTGCGAAAGCGTCCGCGGCCCGGACCGCTGGACGACCTGAAAGCCGGTGTGAACCGGCTTTCGTGGTCGCCGCTTCAGGCGGAGCGTTAAATAGGTCCTCGCTGCGACCGCAGCGGCACACTAACCCGGAGCGTCAGCGAGGAGCGTCGTTTCGCCACCCGAGGCGCTTCGGTTCCCCCGTGGTCCCTTTAACGGCTGCGACGTCCGGTTCCCGGAACAAGCGGGACCGCTCGCGGACCGACGGTCTTCACGCCGGTGCAGCGCAGCCTGGACGGAAGCCGGCTCGTTGGGGCAGTCCAGCCAACTCGCTGGCGCTGTGCGTCGACTCAGACCGCGTCCAGCTCGTCCAGCAGTTCGGGGCTGAGCGTGAAGGTTTCGTCGATTTCGGAGGCCGAGCCGACAACGGTGTCGGTGCCCAGGTTGCCGGCCAGTGTGTCGCGTCCGGCCTGTCCTTTCACCAAGTCGTTGCCGTCGCCGCCCAAGACCACGTCGTTCCCGAAGTTGCCGAACAGCAGGTCGTTTCCGTCGCCTCCCAGAATGGTCTCGTCTTCGTTTCCGCCGACGACGGTGTCGTCTCCGTCGCCGCCGTTGATGGCGTTGGCGCCGGCGTCGCCTTGAATGGAGTCGTTGCCGTCGCCGCCGAGGAGCGTGTCGTTGCCAATGGAGTCGACCAGCGTGTCGTCTCCGTCACCTCCGCGGACGACGTCGTGTCCCCCCTGTCCTTTCAGGTAGTCGTTGTCGGCGCCGCCGTCGAGGTCGTCGTTGCCGGCGCCGCCGAAGAGCGAGTCGTCACCCAAGCCGCCGTGGAGCGTGTCGTTGCCACCCAGCCCGTCGCCCAGCAGGTCGTTGCCGTCGCCGCCGAGCAGCGAGTCGTCACCGGCGTCGCCGAGGACCGTGTCGTCGCCGGCCTGGCCGTCCAGCGTGTCATTGCCGTCGCCGCCGAGCAGCGAGTCGCCGCCCTGGCCGCCCAGAACGCTGTCCGCGCCGCCGGAGCCGTCGACCGTGTCCGAACCGTCACCGCCGTCGACCTGGTCGTCACCGTCACCGGCCGTCAACGAGTCGGCTCCGTAGCCGCCCAGCAGCGTGTCGGCCGACGGGCTGCCCACCAGCGTGTCGTTGCCGGCGCCGCCGTCCAACAACAACCGCACGCCGCCCAAGTCGGCTCCCGTCGCCAGCAACTGGTCGTCGCCCGAGCCGCCCAGGACGGTCAGAGGAACCGGGGCGACGCCGTCCAGGTCGCCCACCAGCACGGCGTCGTTGCCCGCGCCGGCCGCCACTACGACCGGCGTGAACGCGGTGCCCTCGACCGTCAGCGACGAGGTTCCGGTGCTCACCACCAGCAGACCGTTGTTTTGGTAAACGACGACGGCGTCCGAGCCGCTCGTTCCGCGGAACTCCACGCGGTCCGAGCTTTCGTTTTGCCGGACCACGTCGTGTCCGCTCCGCGCGTCGCCGACCAGCGTGTCGTTGCCGTCGCCGCCGACCAACGTGTCACCGCTGCCGCCCTGTCCCTTCACGTAGTCGTTGCCGCTGCCGCCGTCCAACCAGTCGGCGCCGCCGCTGCCGAACAGCGCGTCGTCGCCGTCCTCGCCCTCCAGCGTGTCCCGTCCGCCGCTGCCGACCAGCGTGTCGTTGCCGTCACCGCCTTGGACGAGGTCCGGGCCGGAACCGCCGCCCACAATCCAGTCGGCTCCCCCTTCGCCGTACAGTTCGTCTCCGCCGCCCTGGCCGTACAGCGTGTCCGGGTCGTCGCCGCCCCAGACCGTGTCACGACCGCCGTCGGCAAAGACCCAGTCGGAGCCGGCTCCGGCCAACACCCAGTCGTTGCCCAAACCGGCCAGAATGGTGTCGTCCGAGTCGCCGGCCAGAATGGTGTCGTTGCCGCCTTCACCGATTAGCGAGTCGCTCTCGAACGACCCCGCTCCACCGCCTCCCGGCGGAGCCAACGGCGTCGACGCCGACGGGAATGGGTCGGCCGCCGCCATGTTCACCTGGTAGCCCAAGTCGGCAAACTGAGCCACGGTGATTCGGCTGAGCGGGTTGGTGAGCCCGACTTCGAGCTGGCTGGTCATCAGTTCGTTCGTCAGTACGCTCTCACGCCAGTGCGAGTCGACGACGTCGGAGCCGCCCGTGGCCTGGACCGGCACACCCGGTTCACTCACACCAAACGCCGCCCGGTACTCGGCCGTCGCCAGCGGGCCGACGAACCGGGGGTCGGTTCCGCCCTGCGAGGCCGGGTTCTGCAACAGCCCCTTCTGCTGCCACAGCGTGCCGAAGCCGAGTACGTGAGCCATTTCGTGCTGGACGGTCAGCTCGAGCATGCCCGTCGACTCAATCTGTGGCAGGTCGGCCGAGTCAATGACGATTGTTCCAAAGGCCGGCAGCAGCGTGGTGGGACGAACCGACAGCAGGTCGGGCGACGACTGAGCCGTCACGCCGCCCACGCCGTCAATCGGCTCCACCGAGACGACAATCAACACGTCGTCGACCAGCCCCACGCCGGGCACCGACTGGTCCGGCAAGTCGCCGACAATGACCTGCTCCCAACGCTGCTCGGCCGCCGCAATGGCCGCCTGCTGGTCTGGGGTGAACGTCCCGGAGAGCACCGTGACAATGTCGAACTGCGACACGGGCTGGACCACGTCGTCGGTGACAATGGTCACCAGAGCCTGCGGGTCGGCCAGAATGGCCCCCGTCGCCGACGTCAGGTTCACGAAGAACACCTCGTCGGACTCGATTTCCGTGTCGCCGTTGACCAGCACGGTCAGTGTTTGCGAGGTCTGTCCGGGAGCGAACGAGACGCTGCCGCTGGCCGCCACGTAGTCCGTGCCCGCCACCGCCGTGCCGTCGGCCGTGGAGAAGTTCACCACGACGGGACTGGTGCTGGGCGCGGAGAGGGTGAGCGTCACCTGGACGCCGGTCGTGCTGCTGTCGCCCTCCACCACCGACACGTCCGACACCGTCACGAACGGCGGGTTGGGGCCGTCGTCGTCGACAATGGCTGCCGTGGCTTGCGAGTCGACCAGCGTGGCGCCGACGGCGTTCGACAAGTTCAACTGGAACGTCTCAATCGACTCGTTCGTTGTGTCGGGCAGACCGGGCACCACCAGCAGCTTCTGGGTTTCGCCCGGAAGGAAGGTGAGCGTTCCGGAGGTCGGTGCGTAGTCCAGCCCGGCCGTGGCCGTGCCGTCGGACGTGGCGTAGTCGACCGTCACCACCTGCGACGCCGGCTCCGACAAGTGCACGGCAAACACGGCCGACGGAATTTGCACGGCCGTGACGCCGTTGAGCAGCACCGTGGCGCTGTGAGACAGCGCGTTGGCGGTGGCCAGGTCCACGTCGCCGTCGCCGTCCACGTCGCCCGTCAAAATGGCCACCGGGTCGTCAATGGAACCGTCGAGCAAGTATTGGGGAGCTCCGAAGCTGCCCGGGCCGGTTCCGAAGAACAGCACAATGCCGTCCTGAGCCGTGTCGCCGGTCGTGTTGGAAACCACGACGGCCAGGTCGAGGTCGCCGTCGGCGTCCAGGTCCGCCACCGCGACGGCCGTCGGGTTCTCACGCTGCAGGCTGAGCGACGTGGCCGTAAACGCCCCCGCTCCGTCGTTCGTCAGCACGACCACCTGGTCCGAACCGGTGACGTTGCTGACCGGCACCACCAGGTCTACGTCGCCGTCGCCGTCAATGTCGACCGGAAAAATGTCTTCCGGCTGACCCGGGACGGCCACGTTGGTCGGCGCCTGAAACTGACCGTTGCCGTTGTTGAGCATGACCGAGACGTTGTTGGTGGACCCACCGTTGCCAATGATGAGGTCCACGTCGTTGTCGCCGTCCACGTCGGCACCGGCAATGACCGTCGGAGCGTTCCCCGAAGCCACGTTGTTGGCGGCGGCAAACGTGCCGTTGCCGTTGTTGAGCAAGATGGAAACGTTGTTGGAGCCGTTGTTGGTGACGGCCAGGTCGACGTCGCCGTCGTTGTCCAGGTCGCCGGCGAACACGTCTTGCGGAGCGGTGCCGGCGGCCAGGTTCGTGGCCGGTGCGAAAGTGCCGTCGCCGTTGTTCA
>CAYSAG010000305.1:0-6269 GCA_964428935.1 uncultured Planctomycetaceae bacterium
TGGCTCGAATGCTGAAAAACGACGTCTCGCCTTGACCGGCCGCTGCGCTGGGCAGGGAGCCGCGAACGCCCGGCGCGCTGAGCAGCTCGTCCGGACGCGTCGGCAAGGCCGACAACGCCGGACTGCCGGCACCGACCACTTTCGGCGTGTCCACTTTGGGAAGCTGCAGCAGCTCCAGCAGGTCCGAGTCGACTTCGTCCGGCACCGGCTTGGGCTGCTGTTCGTCGGACGCTTGGAGCTGCGGCTGCTGCTGCGACTGCTGCTCGGCCAGCGTCGGCTGTGGACTGGGCGACTCGACCGGCTTCAAGTAAATGCCCACTTCGCGGTACTCCGCCTCGCCCGGCCCCACCGGTCCGGCCGGGCCGCAGCTTCGGAGCGTCGTGGCCAGACAGACCCACAGTCCAACGTGAAAGACCACCGACAGCAACCAACTGGGCAGCGACGGGGTCCCTTCGCGCACACGAATGGCCATTCGCTGCGGAAGCGAAAGGCGAACCGTTTGGGGCTGAGACTTCGCTCGGGACATGAAACCCACCGTCGCGGCTACCGAGTTGCTCGCTGTTCAGCCGCCGTCGGGCGAGTCAGCCGACCCGGCCTGGTCGTCCGGCGACGCGGTTAATTCTTCGAGGAACCGGTCGGTGATGTCCACCGGCAGAATGCCCTCGGGCGGAACAAACCGAAACGTGTCCTCTGGCACGTAGGTTCGCAGGACGACACCGGTGAAGTCCAGCGTGGCCATGGGTCGCAGCAGTCCCTCCGGCCCGGCCTTCAGGTACAGGAACCGACGAGGAAAGTAGGCCTGGTCGACGTAGATTCGCACGGCGTCGGGAACGTACTCCGGCAGCCGGTCGCTGCCTTTCTCCGCCAGCTCGTTCAGCTTCTTCCGCCACGACTCGGACCACGTCCCCTCGACGACCAAAAGACGACGTCCCTGAACCGTCTCGGTTCGGACCGGCTGCAAGGTCATGCTTCGCTCGACGGCAGCTAGCAGCCCCGACAACCCGCCCAGCCCGAGCTCGGCGACCAGAAGGTTTTGTGGCCGCTCCACGTGAGCCACGGCGGTTCGCAAGATTTGTTTGACGTCGCGCCGGGTCACTCGCACCTTCTGCCCCACCCGCACCTGCGAAAACAGCACCTGGCCGTCACACACGTCCAGCCGCTCGGCCTGCGTCGTGCCGACCCGCACCGACAGCTCGAGCCGAAGCCGCAGGTCTTGTCCCTGAAAGTACCGACCGGTGACACGAAACTTGCGCGGGCCCACGACGACGGTCTGTCGAATGTCGGCGCGAAACGGCTGGTAGTCAATCAACTTCTGCCGGACCAACTGCAGCAACTGGCGGCCGGGGACCGGCGACTGCTCCGGCGTCGGCTGGGCCTGCGGTTCGTCCGACTCGTGCAAGTCCGACGGGCTGACCAGCCGCGGCGGCTGTCGTTCGTCGGTCTCGAAGTCCACCGGCCGCACTGGGGGCAGAGCGTCGTCCCGGTCGTCGGGTGTGTTGGCGGACGCGGCCGGCCGGGTTGGAGGAGCGGTCTCGGCCAACAGCCACGCGGTAGCCAGTGCGGTCAGCAGCAGAGCGGCCGTCCATGTCAATTTGGGCAGGTTTTTCATGTTCCGCCGAAAATGTCGGATTTGCCAAAGATTCGACCCGGAACAGCCGATCAAAAACAACAACGCAACGTTCAACGGTTGCACGTGCTTGTCGACGCAAAGGGAATTGCGCGGCAAGCCGGCAGGGTCTGTGCGGGCCGCACCCGACGGCAGCGACACGGTCAGGGAGGACGCGGTGTCCGGTCGGGCTGCGGCCGGTTCGGCTGACCAAGCCGCGCGGAGCTTGCTGCGCAGCGGCTTCGAATCTTAGCGATTTCGAAACAATCTGGTCGACAGCAATTCGGGTGAGGTCTCTGGTCGAGGGGACGCGTGGAATGAAACACTACTTCTTGTTTCTCTGCACACTGGCCATTGTCTGCGTCGGCTGTCAAATCGACGGGCAGCAGCTTGTCGACCGCGGCGAGTACTACGCTCCACCGGCGGCCATGCTGGAGCGTCCCGGGCCCATGGTCGACGGGCCGGGACCGGGCGTCTTGCCGCTGGTGGCGCAGCCGCCTGCCCGCCCCTTCGCGACCAAAACGACACAGATTCGCTTCGTCGGCCCGAAAGGAATGCAAATCGGTTGGCAGGTCGACGACCGGTTCGCCGAAAACCAACTGACGGCGCCGGCTCGGTACAACTTCGAACAGGGAGCCACCTACCGGCTGAAGCTGACCAACATTCCCGGCCGCGAAGGGCTGGTCCTGTACCCAACGCTGCAGATTTACCCGGCCGAGCCGACGACAGACGCCTACCTGGCTCACAACTGCGTCCCGATTGAAATCACCGACGAAGACCTGGACCAGGTGGAGAGCAACAACTTCGTGACGAAAGTCATTTACCTGCCCGACCCGAAGTTCCAAGAACTGGCCATTGCCGGAGTGGAGACGTTGGTGTCGACGCGGTTGGAGCCGGGCGTGGACCCGGTCGCCGAGGCGGACAAGCGGGGAACCATTCTGGCCGTGCTGCGAATGGGCAACATGGACCTGGAAGTCCCCACGACCGCGTCCGCCGCTCCTCAACCCGGCGACTCGCAAGCTCAGGCCGACCAGGCCGGTTCGGTCCAGACCGTCTCTTACGAAGTTCTTGACGGCAACGCAGGCCAGTTCGTCGCTCCGACTCCCATTTCCCGAATGGCCGAGACCGAAGGTGGCATTCCAGCGCCGACCATGGTCGCGGCGGGAGGCCCAGCCGGACAACCGGCCTACAGCCCCATTTCGGGTGCGCCCGGCATGCCCGTTTGGGGACAGCCCATCACCGCAACCCCAATCGGTCTGCCCGGACCTCCCGCACTCCCGCTGGGCAAGCCGGCCAGCCTGAAGCGGCACACCATTCGGAACCTGACCAAGACCGAACTGCCGAAGCCGGCCGACGAGCTGCTCATTGACGTCAAACACACACCGGGCCTGCGAATGCCCGAACCGGTCAAGCACATTCAGTACGTCGAAAAACACCCGGACTACAGCCCGGGACAGGTCGCTTACCCGAAGTGGTACCTGTACCCGCCCGTGGCTCAGTGAGCGGAGCCGAGCGGCGGGGCAGGGCGACGCGCGGGCGGACGGAAGACGCGACTTGCCAGTCCACACCCCCGCGTGCCAACCCCGCTGGTCGCTCCAGCCGACCAACCACCTCGACCCGGGCTCACAAACCGAACCGAAAACACGCCTGTCGGAAAACGCACACACAGTTGACGTCACTGGAAGCCACCGCTGGGGCGACGGACCGGCCAGAACCGCCGCCCCGTTTTTCTGACCGCCTCGGCCAACCGCCCCGAGGCGACTCCACACCGAGACAACCGATTCGTCGCCGAGCTTCAGTCCACAAGCCAGACCGTGACACGAATGAACTGGTCCGTGCCGAACAAGCCGCTGTTGTTGGCTCGACTGCTGACCGCCGTGCTCCTGTCACTGGCCACGCCGGCCGCGGCCCAGCGTCCCGCCGGCACCTACCACCTGCTCGACCCGCTCCGCACGCCACCGGGACTGGCCGGCGTGTGGAGTGCCGAGCTGAGCGGCCAAGAGGCGGGTGGGTTGGCCCCGTCCGAACAGACCGTTTGGTACCAACCCGTGCGGTTTACTCTACCGTCCACGGGCCGGGTCACCTTCTACCCGGGCAGCCCGGACAACGCCGTCACGGTCGACGCACCCGCTCAGGTCGGGCTGCTGGTCGGGCGGACGTACCGAATTCGGTTGAGCGACATGCCTGAGTTTCCCGGCGTCGAGCTTTACCCGTCCATTGAAATGCTCGACCGCCTGCACCCGCCGCCGGGCTACGAACAGCAGTTCCCGATTCCCGTCGACTTCTCGGCGGACGAGATTCAGTTGGCGTTGAAGGGTCACTTGGTGACGCGAGTCGTCTACTTGGAGCAGCCGCAGGTGGCCCTGCCGGCCGCGGCGACCCACCTCGTGCGCACGGTGCCGCCGTCGGTGAACGTGTTGGCCGAGGCCGACCGGCTCGGACGACCGCTGCTCATCATTCGTCTGGGTGGACGGCAACCACTGTCGCAGACCGACCGGGCGTTTTTCGGCGTCTGCCCGCCGTTGTCCAACCCGCGGACGGTGGCCGCCGAGAACCGGGTCGACGAACCGAGCCTCAAGCCGACTGAACCTAAGGAGCCAACTGCGAAAGAAAAGCGTTAGAGGACGGAGCCGTTGGTCCAGCTCGAACGGCAGCCGAACCTTTTCGGAACGAGTCACGGTCGACACACGCGAAACCCAGACGCGCACGAAAGCAGACACACGCAGGAACCCCAAAACCTGCTCCGGCGAAAAACGGAACAACAGACACGGCCAATGATTTCTCGTCAGTGTCAACCAGGTGCCAGCGGCGTCAGAAAGAGTCGCCGCGTGCGGACAGCCCGAACCGGCACGGCCATTCGTTTGCTGTTGGCGACCGCTGCGGCCATGGCTCTCTCCTCTTGCGTGGCCGTGCGGTTTCCGTCCGTGGCAGCGGGCCGGCCCGTGGTGCGACTGGGGGCGAGCACGCGCGTCGACGACCCGTTCCTTCGGCCTGCCGCGGAAACGGTTGCTACTACCAAAGTCGGTTCGGCCGCTCCGGCCAGCGCCCAGACGGTCGTCCGACCCCAGTCGGCTGACCCGGTCGGCTGGCACGCAACGTCCGCGCCGAGCCGTGCGTCGGACGAAGAAGACGTGGCCGTGGTGCGAATTGTGTCGCCCCCGCGGCCGACGACCGTGGTCCGAGCAGTCGGCTCGAGCCGGCCTTCCGCGACGGTGCGGCTGACGGCCGCGGCCGGCATGGGTCGACTTACGTCCGCCGGCAGCACGGCCGTCTCGGACCGGGCGACCGTCTTCTACCCGGCGGAACCGCGAACGCCGCTCGGTTCAGAGCACGCCGCCACAGCGACCACGTCGTCCGGCTCGGTGAGCCGCACGGGGGCGACGGGCTGGGTGGAAAGCTCGTTGCGGGACGGCACGCCGACGGTGCAAGCTCCCGCACTGCCCGAAGCCGCTCTGCTCTACCCCGACGAGTACCTCTTCGACGGCGGAGACCGCGGGTCACCGATTCACTACGGCCTGTACCACCGGCTTGGGGTCGAGACCGAAGACACAATTGCTGAGTTCGTCGACGACGAGGGCAAACGGCACGTGCGAGCGACCAACCGCGTCGCCGTCTACGCTCCGCGCTTCGGCTCGGTCCGCACGGTCAGCGTGGTGGGAGCCGGCACGGGTGTGGAGCACCTGGCCAGCGCTCGCGACCTCAGCCGCAACGCCAGCCTGTCGGTCCAAACCGCCTGGTCGCAGTACGACAAGCACCTCGCGGCAGGGAACGTGCGAGTCCGTTCGCGAGCCAGCGGCCTGCAGGTGCAACGCACTCCGGCCAACACGGCCGCGTCGCTGCGGCTCGCTCAGAACCAAAGGCTCTTGTACGCCTTCGAGGACGTCGCGTTCGTGCGCACGGGCGAGTTTGACCGAGCCAACGAAGCTCGCTTGAGCTACTACGTGGCGGCGGCCGCCGAATGGACTCGCCGCCAGTACCCGGTCATTTCCGCCTCGGCCGGTTCGCTGCAGGAGGTCTACAGCCGGTTCAAGCCCGAAGAGCTGGTCGGGCTGGAGACCAAACACAAGCGGAAAGGCGACCTCCGCATTGTGAAGCTGGCCGACAAACAGGTCGCTCGCCCCGGCGACGTCATTACCTTCACCATTCGTTACGACAACCTGGGCGACCGCGAGCTGCGAAACGTGCGAATTGTCGACAACCTGACGCCGCGCCTGCAGTTCCTCGAAGACAGTGCGACGTCCGACCGACCGGGCACGGTCAACATTTCGGACAACGGCGAAGGAAGTGTGGTGCTGGAGTTTGTGCTGGACGACCCGCTGCCCGGCCACGAAGGAGGCGTCATTACGTTCCAGGCTCGGGTTCGCTGAACCGCGCGGCTCGACTTTCTTCCACCCCACACAACCGGGTTCGACTGGACGCACCCGTCGGATCCCCGCAAGTCCGGCTGGCCGCCGCAGCCCGCGGCGGCCTTTTTCTTGCGCACGGCCGGACTGGCGAAGACGCCGAGCGGACTGCGGCCGCCGGTTCGGGATTCGGGGTTCGGGACGCGGGCTTCCGGACGCGAGGGACCGCGTCCCTCCGGAGGGCCACGCTCCGTCGTGGCCGCCGCGGCCGCTCGTTGTCGTTCCGAGTGCCGGTCGCTAGACTCACAGCGGTCCGCGCA
>CAYSAG010000306.1:0-6224 GCA_964428935.1 uncultured Planctomycetaceae bacterium
CGACAGGTGCTGCGGCGTGGTCAGCAGCAAACGCGGCTTCGGCTCCAACGTCACCTCCTGCAAACGCAACCGGTCGGGCAACTCCAACTGCGGAACCGACGCCAACCCCAGCAACCGTTCCAGAAACTCGTCCACGTCGTCTTCGGCGACCGTCAGCGGTTTGCCGGCGTTCAAGGCCGCCACCCACTCGGCAGCTCCGGGTTCGAGCAGCGCCAGCGTGTTTTCCGTCACCAACAAGCCACCGGGCACCGCCGCCAGCACGCTCTCCACCGGACGACGCTCCCCCTTTCGCTCCAACCTCGCCACCACCGTGTAGGCCCGGTCCCGCTGGTCGTACTCCAAGCGGGCGACCAGCCGCCACGGCGGTCCCTCGTCCCAAGCCAACGGCTGGCCCAGCGAGTCGTTTGCCGCCGACAGCACGCACCGGCCGGCCCGACACACTTTCGGCAGAATCAGCCGAGCCAGCTCGAACGACACAGCCACTTGGTTCGGCAGCAGCTTGCTGTCGCGCTTGGTGTCGAGGGGAAGAGCGGACAGGCACGAGAGGACGAACCGGTCCAGCTCGTCGCCCAGCTCGCCGACCTCGTCGACCGCCAGACGCAAGTTCCTCAGACCGCCCCAGCGCCCGTCCGCTCGCCGACGCCGCTGGTACAGCCGTAGGACCAACCGTTGCAGTTGCCGTGACTGTTCCGTGTCGACGGCGTACCAGACCTCCGTTTCCGGCCGCTCGGACCGTGGGCCGCCCAGACGCTCGCTGAGCAGACCGCGCAGCTCTTCCAGCCGAGTCTCCCATTCCCGAGCCGGACGCAACGGCGGCAGCCAAGCCGGTTCGTCGGTCAAAGCGTCCAGCGGGCCGGCCGTCGTTTCGGCCTCCGGCTCCACCACCGCTGCACGAAACGGCGGAAGGTAGCCGGGAGCCGCGTTGGGGGAAATGAGCCCCTCTTTCTCGGCCGCCACCAGCGTCGCCCACACGTGCTTGCACGTGGCTTCGGCGTCGTCCGGGCGGCACGAGCAACGCATTTGCAGCCGACCGTTGTCGCGGCGCAAAACGGCCGTCTGGCGCGTGCCGTCGTCGACCGCGGCCTCGATTCGGTCCGCCGACACCCGCTCGATGGCCACACGGCCGGACTGAACGTACGCCTCTCCGCGAAACCGAATGTCGGCACGAAAGTTTGCGGCTAGTGACTGACTGAGTGGCACTCGACTGCCCCCTCAGGCTTTCTCTGTTCTTGCTAGTTTGGCTGCTTCCGCTCCGACCAGCCCCGAAAGCCGGTCGCAGCGGCCGAACCTTTCAGCGTAAACACCAACGGCCGATTTGACCAGTCCCTGCGCCGGCTTTCTGACGAAAGCTGCGAAGGGGGGAGCCAGGGAAACGTGAAGCGCGTCCACCGCCACTCCGTATTGACACGCCCAGGGGGCCCACGTACATTACCGCGGCCACGGCCGGCTCTCTCTCCTGTTCCAAGGAACGGAACCTCTTGCGTTTGGAGTCGCACATGGCAGGACAGTCCTGTTCTTCGGAAGGCACGACGCCGCGTCAGCGTGTTCCTTTCGTCGACCTGTCTTTCCAGCACCAACCGATTCTGGACGAGCTGCAGCAGGCGGTCTCCCGCGTCTTTCAGTCGAACGCGTTCGTCTTGGGCGAGGAGGTCCAGCGGTTCGAGGAGCACTTCGCGGAGTACTGCGACTCGCGCTTTGCCGTCGGGTGTGCTTCCGGCACCGACGCCCTCATTCTCTCGCTCATGGCTCTAGACATTGGCCCGGGCGACGAGGTCATTACGACTCCGTTTTCGTTTTTCGCAACGGCCAGTTGCATTGCTCGGGTTGGAGCCACACCGGTTTTCGCCGACATTGAGCCTTCCAGCTTCAACCTGGACCCGCGAAGCGTCGAAGAACGCCTGACCCCTCGCACGCGAGCCATCATTCCGGTCCACTTGTTCGGCCAGTGCGCGGACATGGAGCCGTTGTGGCGAATCGCCGTGCGAAACGGACTGAGCATTGTTGAGGACGCTTGCCAAGCGGTGGGAGCGGAGTACCGAGGCCGACGGGCGGGCGTCCTGGGCACGCTGGGTTGCTTCAGCTTCTTCCCGACGAAGAACCTGGGGGGAGCGGGCGACGGCGGAGCCGTCACGGCGGACGACGCCGACCTGGCCGAACGGCTTCGACGACTCCGGGTCCACGGCGACACGGGCGGTTACACGCACGTCGAGCTGGGCATCAACAGTCGGCTGGACGCTCTGCAGGCGGCCGTGCTGGACGTCAAGCTGCGACACTTGGAGAAATGGACTGCTGCCCGCCAGCAAAACGCTCGACGCTACGGCGAGCTTTTCCGTAAGTACGGCCTGTTGGACGTCGTCGAGCTGCCGACGGTGGGGCCGGAGCGGCGTCACGTGTTCAATCAGTACTGCATCCGCGTCAAGGCCGGACTGCGGGACCGGCTGCTGTCGGAGCTTCGAAAACGCGGCGTCGGCTGTGCCGTGTACTACCCCAAGCCGCTCCACCTGCAAAAGTGCTTCGCTCACCTCGGCTACCGGCCGGGCGACTTGCCCGAAGCCGAGAAGGCCGCGGCCGAGGTCTTGGCGCTGCCCGTCTTTCCGGGCCTCACAGCGGAGCAGCAAGAGACCGTCGTGCGGACCATTGCTGAGGTGCTGGGTCGACTGGAAGAAGCCGAGCGGCAGGCGGCTTGAGCGAGCTCGTGCTGTCCACGCCCCGACGACCTCCGGTCGGGCCGAGCGTTCCTTTCGTCGACCTTTCGTTCCGCCGGTTGGCTTGAACCAGGACGCCGCGCAGCGAAACGGGCGCCGAGCGGAACGGCCGCTTCGGCGCCCGAATGCGTTCGAGCCGCCACGCGTCCGACAAGCTCACGCCGTCCGCGTGCCGGAGCCGGTCGAAGCGCTACTGTCCGGCGTAGCAGACCAGCGAGCCGTGGCGAGTGACCAGGAACAGGTGGCCGTTGGCGGCAACGAGTCCGTCGAAGGCCGGCACGTCCTCCAACCGGTGTTCGGCCAGCTTCTTGCCGTCCTCCTTGGAGAACACCTGCAGGACGCCGCCGTACTCACCGTTCAGCCACTTCAGCTGCTCGGCCATTTTCTTGTGGTAGACCTCTTCGTTGGAGCGGCCCCACAGGGCTTTCTCGTCGGCTACGTCGCGCGGCCCGGCAATGAACAGCCGGTCGTTAGCCAGGACCATGGCCTTGGCAATGACGTCCGGGTCCTCGTGCACCCAGTAGTACTTCAGCGCCGTCAGCTTCTCCATTGGAAGCTGAGACAGCTTCTTCCAGTCGACCGACTGCCCGGCCAACGGGTTGTCGGTGGGGTAGCGTCCGGGAATCCACTTGCCTTCCAGCCTGGGAATGCCGACCTTGCGAGCGGGCTTCTTGTCGGCACAGTAGAGCCGGTACTCGCAGACCGACGTGTTGCACATGAGCTCGGGGTCGCGAGCGTAGGCGTACGCGTTCTTTTCGTCGAAGCACAGAATTCGACCGCACGGCACGCGCTTGAACGGAAGCTGGAACTCGGCCCAGCCTTCGCCGGCCGCCCGACCGTAAATCCAGTACGTCCGCTGGTGCCAAGCGTCGTCCAGGAAGGACGTGGGAGCGAACAGGTGCACTTCCTGGTCGTACTGCGTGTCCGGTCGTTGCGGCCGAATGCGGACACGCCGGCCGTCCAACGTGAAGGTCTGCGACTTCATGTAGACGTACTGGCCGTCGCTGGAAAGAATGTCCGGCTGGGCCACGGGCATGTGTTTGCCCATGAGCAGGTCGTCGACCAGCTTGTCGGTGCCCGGCACGTGACGGTCCATGACGTTTTCGAAAAGGAGCCGACCCGTCTTCGGGTCCAGAATGAGCATTCTTAGACCGCCGTCCAAAAACAGGCTGCGGCCAGCCACGCAGTACAGCTTGCCGTCCTGAATCAGCACGCTGCCGAACAGCGGCCAGACCGACTCCAGCCGCCCGTACGACACCAGCTTTCGGCTGTTCGGCGCGGCTTGGAAGCGCCACGCCAGTTGGCCGGTCTCGGCGTCCAGTGCGTAGACGAAACCGTCCGCACACCCGAAGAACGCCAAGCCGTGGTAGAGAGTGGGCGGTGAGTTGACACGACCGCCGGCCACGAAGTGCCACAGCTCCTGCCCGGTCGTCGGGTCCAAAGCGTAGACGGTGTGCTGGTCGACCGCGCTGACCAGCAACTTTCCGTCCGCCACCACCGGCTGCGTCAGCTTGGTGCCGAAGTCTTTCTTCCAGGCACGGCGAACGTTGACGGGGACGTCCGTCCGAACGTAGCCGCTCCGCATGTTGTCGTGGCGGAACGTGGGCCACTCCGCGGCCGACCACTCCGCCTGCTCCTTCCACACCCCGTAAGCCGGACCCTTCGTCAACCGCTTCTCGGCCGGCGGTGCCTCAGCCGGCTGAGGCGTCGACGTCAGGGCGCAAAAGCCGTTCAACTTCGACTGGTAGTAGCACGCACAAGCGTGCGGCGGCACGTAAATCATTCCGTTTGCGGGCATCAAGCCGTAAAAACACCCGCCGCGGACCCAGTGGTTGTTGAACCACTCGTTCGTCTGAAGGTCGTACAGCATGACCCCCATCATGGGCGGCAGCAGGAACCGTTCCGTCGCTCGCCCGGGGTAACACCGCTGGTGAATGTAAAACGACCGAATGGGGTTCCGGTACTCGGCGACCTTCTTTCCGTCCTCCAAGCTGTAGACCACGAACTGACCGTTGTTCGGCCGACCCAGCACCCAAATGCGGTCGCCAATGACGTAGAAGTCCTCCAGACTGAAGTGGCCCGACCGCGGCTTGTTCTTCACGGTCCAAAGAAGGCGACCGTCGTAAGCGTCCAAGGCGAAAATGTACTTCCGGGGCGAGAACAACACTTTGTCTTCGTACAACACCAACCGCGGACCACTGTAGCCGGTCGGCACCAGGTCGATTTCCAGCGTGTCCTGCTTCCAAAGCACTTTGCCGGTCCGGCGGTCCAGCGCAACCACGGCCTGACCGTCGTGGAAGCAAACCATTCGGCTGTCGGCCGCCAAAGTCATTGGCGTAATGGGGGTCTCCATTTGCCAGAGCAGCTTGCCGTCCTCGGCCCGGAAGGCCTTCAACACCCGCAGTCCTTTGTCGCGGTGCCACCCCCAACGCACGCTGGCCCGGTCCCGCTCTTTCCAACAGTTGGCGTTCTCCTGACGGTAGTCACACATGGTTCGGTCCGGGTCGACCGCGGCGAAAACGACCCCGTTGGAGACAACCAGCTCGAACGTCGTGGCCGTCTCTGGGTAAACGACCAGCTCCCGGCCGGTCGCGGCGTCCAGACACAGCAGGTCTTGACCAATGCCGGGGGCAATGTAAACGCGGTCGCCAACGGCCACGAGCCGACGCGGCATCCACCCCGGTCCGCTCTTCAGCGGGAACAAGGCGTTGAACCAGTCGTGGAGCGGCCGTTTCCACAAGACGACGCCGTTGAATGCGTCTCGAGCCGTCAGCATGAATTTCGACGGCAGTTGAATCGACTCCGTCGGCCCTTCGTCGAAAACGTAGAAGACACGTCCGGCCGCCGAAACCATGGCCTGCAGACTGGCCGTGTGCTCGTGGCTTCGAGCCCAGTACGGGCCGCCGGTCCATTGCAGCCCTCGCGGGTGTCCGACCACTCGGTCGTGCGACAGAGCCGTGCCTTGGGGGTCATGCAGGTAGTGAGTCCACTCGTCCAAGTCCTCCGGCCAAGGCTTCACCTTCTTGACCCACCGACCGTCTTGCTTGACCAAGGCCACGCCCCCGGGTCGCAACACCCGCAGGACCTCCGAAAGCGGCACCGGTCCCAGCTGCTCCGCGACAACCAGATTCACCAAGTTGTCGACGAAGGGCAGTTGGCCGCTGGCGTCGAGCTGCTCGAAAGTGAGCCTGCCCGACACTCCCTTGGCCAACGCGTACTCCCGAGCCTTCCGGACGTTGTCTGCGTCTGCGTCCAGCCCGTGAACCAGACAACGGTCGTTGACCAGCAGCTCAGCCGTCAGTCGTCCGTCGCCACAGCCCAAGTGCACAATCACTCCCGAACGAACGCCCGCTTGGTCCAGCAGCTGTTCCGCTTTCTCCGGACGGGCCGCTGCGGGCCACAGCAACAACGCCAACACCAGCAGCTTTTTCATGGCGTCCTCCCCAGTGAATGCTTCATTCCACGGCCAGTCGTCCGTGGCACTCGTACTGAAACACACTCTGTCCAACTCAGGGCTCG
>CAYSAG010000307.1:0-6216 GCA_964428935.1 uncultured Planctomycetaceae bacterium
CAGGCACACGGAAAGCCAAAGCGCAGTCCAGCCAAAGGGTGACAAGAATCAGAAAAGAAGAGGACAACAGCGCGCAGAAAAAGCCGCACGCCCAAGTCTCGAGTTCCTCCAGTACGGACCGTCCCCCTCGCTCTAGCACGGCAGCAGCCTTTAGAAAGCTCGCGTGAATCGACTCCGAGTGGCTTTCCTGCGCGCGGCAGCCCGGCTTCCGAACGCCCCGCCGAACCAATGGCTCGGGGCTTCCGTCGCGGTCTGTCCGCCCCGGCCGACCGGTAGAAAACGCGGGGCGAAGCTTCCAGCTCCACGCGGACCGTCGTGGGGGAAGAGTGACGTTTTTCGTTTTTGTCGGAGCCGACGGTCACGTGGCGGTGCCACGAGTAAGCCGGCCAGGTCGAACCGAAACGAAGACCCCGTCCCGCTCTTTCAGCCAGCTCGGCGGTTTCCGCGCGCTCGGGCCAACGTCTCGGAAGGGCTTTCGCCAAAGAAAGTCCGGTAGTCCCGGGCGAAATGGCCCAGGTGGAAGAACCCGCACGAGACGGCTGCCGACGTGACCGTGGTGGGTCTGGAAGCCGCTTGTTCCAGCAGGGCCCGAGCTCGGTGCAGCCGCCGCACTTTCAAGTACGCATTGGGACTGATTCCCAAAACCGAGTGAAAGGCGTTCCGCAAGGTCCGCTCGCTGACTTTCGTCTGCTCGCACAGCTCGCTGACCGTCACCGGTTCGTCGGGCCGCGACGCCACGTAGTCTTCGGCCAACCGGACAATGCGCGTGTACGAAACGGCGGCTCGCCGTGGCGACTTCGGCTCGCGGACCCGCTCTGTCGCCACCAGACGAGCCAGCTGCTCGACCAGCGTTCGGTCGAGAAATCGGTGGACGCGCGGGTCGGTCAGAATGTCTGGCGAACCGATTCCCAGTGCCAGCAGCGTCTTGGCAGTCCGTCGCAGCCGCGCCAGCTGTTCCGGCTCGGGCCGGACCGTCCAGCAACTTTCCGAAACGCTGGGCAAGTCTGCCCCGAACAGGCACTGCACGGCCTGCCGCAAAGAAGCGTCGTCGGCCATCAGCGCCCAGTTGTGGAAGGGGCCGAACGTCGTGCCGTCGAACTCCGCCCTCGGACGGTAGAGCACCACCTTGTCCGGGTCGAGCGGCTCGCAGTTGAACGTTCCGACCACCTTCTCCGAAACAAGAACGCAGCTCCACCGCGCCGAGGGAGCGGTGCCACGGCCCCGTGCGGAGAGACTGAACGAGTTGGAGTGAACGGAGCTGTGTTCCAGGCTCACGTTCACCAGCTCGCCGCGAATGGCGCCGCGTTCGAGCTGAATGATTTCGAGCGACGCTTCGGAAACGGTTTGCCGAACCTGTTGGAGTTCCGCAATGGAGCCGTAACTTCCGCGGCTGACCCAGCCGTTTTCGTCAAGTTGCCGATTTTGGATAGACGGCGCAGACATGGGCAGGCACAATCAATACGGCTCAGCAAAGCATTGGCCAGCCGTGGCCGACCGTGGGGCAGTCTAGTTTACCCGAGCTTTGGTCCCGGTACAACGGGCGCGGGCTCTTGAGGGTTTGCCGCCGCTCAGTGGTCAGTCGCCGCAGACCAGCTTCGCCACTCAGCTCGCAAGGGCTCTGCGCCCGCCAGCTCCCACCCTTGTGTTTTTTCCTCGTAAGCTGCGAAGTGGCAGCCGCTGACCGGTGCTGGGAGCGTTGCACGCCAAGGAGGCGAACGGCGCCGTGCCCGGCCGGCGGCTGCCCAAACCTGACCTCCGGCAGTCACAGTCACCGTTCGACGGCTGGAAGGACGCACGCACAGCTTGCAGAAGCTGCCTGTGGGAGAGAAGGTCGTCTGCCGCAGTGGCGTCAGAGGCTGACCGGCTTGGCGTCCCGACTGACGGACTTCAAGGTACCGGGGCACGTGCGGGGTTCACGCTTTCTCGTAAGCTTTCGGTCTTCTCGCAAAGGGCGCACGCCGCACTAACCAGTTCCTGCCGGCCTTCGAACTTGGCGTTCCTCTTCTGGAACGTCGTGGTCTGGTGATCGCTCCAGCGGCACGCGTTCAAGCTTCGGCCGGTGGAGGGAGCTGGTCCTGTTCGGATGGCTTGGCCGAACCGTCCAGCGGACGCTCGGTCGACGGCTTGCTGGAGCTGCCGTCGGGGTCGTCTTGCGAGTGAGCGACGAACGTACCGGGCTTGATTTGCGGCCCCGTCTTGTGCTGGTCCAGAATTCGCTTGAGGTGTTCGTCGTCCATGACTTCGACTTCCATGAGCTCGCGAGCCATGTGGTCTAGGACCTCGCGGCGAGTGGTGAGCACCTCCTGGGCCGTCTGAGCGGCTTCGTCAATGATTCGGCGAATCTCCAAGTCGATTTCGCGGATTGTGTCTTCGCTGTGCGGAATGCGAGGGACGCCGCCCACGTTCAGAAACAGTGACGGACGCGGCTCGCTGTAGTGCACGCGACCCAGCTTCGGGCTCATTCCGAACTCCGTCACCATTCGGCGAGCCAGTTCGGTGGCCTGCTGCAGGTCGTTCTGAGCGCCGGTCGACGTCTCGCCGAAAACGATTTGCTCAGCCGTAATGCCTCCCAACAGCACCGCAATTCGGTTTTCCAGCTCGCTTTGCATGACCAGAAAGCGGTCCTCTTCCGGCCGCTGCAACGTGTAACCGAGCGCCGCGAACCCGCGCGGAATGATGGAAATCTTGTGGACCGGGTCGGTGTGAGGAAGACTGCACGCTACCAGCGCGTGACCACACTCGTGGTAGGCCACGCGCCGCTTCTCCTCTTCGTCCATGACGCGTGTTTGCTTCTGCAGGCCCGCAATGACCCGCTCAATGGCCTCCTCCAGTTCCTGCATCGAAACGCTGGACTTGTTGTTGCGAGCGGCCAATAGAGCCGCCTCGTTGACCAGGTTGGCCAGGTCGGCGCCGACGAAACCGGGGGTCAAACGGGCCAGCCGGGCCAAGTCGACGTCGTCGGCCAGCTTGATTCGGGCGGCGTGGACCTTCAGAATCGCCTCGCGACCGCGCACGTCCGGACGGTCGACCATGACGTGCCGGTCGAAGCGGCCGGGTCGGAGCAGAGCCGGGTCGAGCGTCTCCGGACGGTTCGTCGCTCCCATGACAATCACGCTCTGTTCGCTCGAAAACCCGTCCATTTCCACCAGCAGCGCGTTCAGCGTCTGTTCCCGCTCGTCGTGACTGCCCGGCAAGCCGCTGCCGCGCACCTTCCCCAGCGCGTCCAACTCGTCAATGAAAATGATGCTGGGCGAACGGGCGGCGGCCTGTTGGAACATGTCGCGCACCCGAGCCGCTCCCACGCCGACGAACATTTCGACAAAGTCCGACCCGGACAGGCTGAAAAACGGCACGCCGGCTTCTCCGGCGACCGCCTTGGCTAACAACGTCTTGCCCGTTCCCGGCGGTCCGACCAGCAAGACGCCTCGTGGAATGCGGCCACCCAGGGCCTGGTACTTCTCGGGGTTCTTCAAGAACTCGACAATCTCTTTCAGCTCTTCAACCGCCTCGTCGATTCCCGCCACGTCCTTGAACGTGACTCCAACGTCGTCCTGCGCGTAAAGCTTTCCGCGGCTTCGGCCGAACGACATGGCCGTTCCCGCTCCCCCCGCTCGCCGCAGAAGAAACAGCAGCACCAGCAGAAAGAGCATGGGCACGGCCAGCAGGTAAAGCAAAGACTGCCACTCCGACGGCGGCTTGTCGAACCCGAAGTCGATTTCCTTTTGTTGCAGCAGAGCAATGAGCTGCTGCATGAGCGGCTCGGGCACGCTGTCGGCAGCCACTTGGTAATAGCGGGTCGTGGGCGGCTGCCGACCGCTGGCCGGTTGCGGCTGGTCCTGAAAGGTAATGTACCCGTCGTGAAAGGTCAGCTCGAAAACGTTGGTTCGGTCGAACCGACCGTCCTGAAGGCCCTTGTAGAATTCGCTGAAGGTCAGCTCGCGAGCGTTCGGCTGACCATTGACCATTGAAAAGAGAAGTACCGTCAAGAAGACGCCGAAAGCGAAGTACCACCACAAACTGCGGGGGGACCGCTCTGGACGCTTCGGCGAATTTCTCGAGCTCTTCTTGTCCGGACCGTTGCTCATGAAACCTGTCTTGCGACAAACCAGACCAAGACCGACCGGCAACTGCCCGACCCGCTCACCTTCGCCCAACCCGTAACCGGCCGTGTCCGACTTCCGCCGCTGCCAGCCGCCCGAGGGGACCGCTTCGGCAGCCGAACTGGCTGCCACCGACGGAGGAACTCGCGTCGAGCGTCCCGAAACTTGAAGCCACGCTGGCGCAGACGGCCAAGCGCCGCTGTCGGGCGGTTTTCAACCGGCTGGGGTCCGGTCGCAGCGACGTGTGCACACGTCCCAAAACACCAAGACCTTACAACTCTAGGGTCCGTTCGAAACCCGGTCAACAGACGGTGGCAGCCGGCGCGAGCGGCGTTGCGCCGGCCACGGAGCCGGCTGACCAGCTTCCCGGGGCTCGAAAGGCTTGTCGGGCACAGCGCGGGTGTGGCACAGCATAGTTGCCGCTCCGGCGGGGTTGTGGTAGCTTCGACAACACGGCCAGACAGAGTGGCCTGAAGGCTCGCGTGTGGGAAGGCAAAAGACCGACGTCCAGAAAAAGGGAGTCCGACAATGACAGCCAGGCAACGTGTTTCTCGGCGGCAGGTTTTGAAGGCCGGAGCGGCTGCGGCGCTGGCAGCTCCGTACATTGTACCCGCTCACGTGCTCGGCAACGGACGGCGTCCGGGGGCGAACGAGCGGGTGACGGTGGGCATCATTGGTTTGGGCGGCCGAGCGCGAGACATCGCCAAGACCTGTCTGCAGATTCCGGAAATGCGGGTCGTCGCCGTTTGCGACTGCTTCCGGCCGTTGTGCGACGCGTTCATTGCGGCCGTCGGGAAGGACCAAAAGTGGACGCCGTACGAGGACTTCCGCCAAATGATTGAGAAGGAAAACCTCGACGGGGTCATGGTCGAAACGACCACCCACGCTCGAGCGTGGATTACCATTCAGGCCATGCAAATGGGCATGGACGTCTACATCGAAAAGCCCATGTGCCTGACGATTCGCGAAGGCCGCTACATGGTTCAGGCCGCTCGACGCTACAACCGCGTGACCCAGGTCGGCACGCAACAGCGTTCCATGCCAATCAACAACTGGGCCAGCGACCTGGTCAAGCACGGGGCCATTGGCAAGGTGAAAGTCGTTTTGGCTCCGAACTTCGTTGGCCCGGAACGTTGGACGCCGCGTCCGGCCCAGCCCTTGCCGCCGGGAGGTAGCAAGAACTGGTGGGACATTTGGACCAACCAGGCCGAATTCCGGCCGTACCACCGGTTGTTGCACCGAGGTTGGACTCGCTGGTGGGCCTACGACGGAGGTGGCCGTTGCTTCGGCGTCACCGGCTGGGGCACGCACAGCTACGACCAGATTCAACGAGCGCTCGGCACGGACGAGACGGGTCCGGTCAAAGTCATGCTGGAAGAGCCGGTCCGGACCTTGCCGTCGGGCAAGTACGAGGTTCCAAAAGAGGAAATCGACCTGACGCGTTTGGACTACCTGGTCCGGCTGGCCAAGCCGGTCGTCGGCCCACGGGCCAAAGTTCGCATGTGGTACGCCAACGGCACCGAATTGCGGCTCCACTTGGACGGCGACTGGGGACCGGGACTGGGGGCCATTTTCATTGGCGAGAAAGGCAAAATCGAAATCAATCGCAACAAAGTCGCCAGCAACCCGAAGGAAATTGTCGACCGGCCGGACAACCCCGGTCCCATTACCAAACTGGAGACGCAGTACCACATTGAAAACTGGGTCGACTGCATCAAGACTCGAAAGAAGTGCAACGCCGACATTGAGTACGGCCTGCGCTCCACCACCCTGTGTTACCTGGTCAACATTGTGCGTGAGGTGGGCCGAGTGGGCGAGGTGTTGGAGTGGGACCCGAAGACGGAACGCTTCACCAACTGCGACGAAGCGAACCAGTCCAGCTACCTGGAGCGTCCGCGGCGGAAAGGCTGGGAGCTGCCGCCGTTGACGTGAGGAACCGGCCCGCCGGGCGCCGGACGTTCGCTCTTTCGGACGGCCCAGCCGGCTCGGCAGTCGGCCCGTTCGTTGGCCGTTTCTTGCGAGCGTCCGCCTTCCGACCCATTGTAATTCCTACAAAAGGAGGGCCGTCGGCGACGGTTGGGCTCTTGCAAATTTTTCAAAAGGACGGCCGGCGCTG
>CAYSAG010000308.1:0-6162 GCA_964428935.1 uncultured Planctomycetaceae bacterium
ACTGTGTCTGCGAATCGGCCAGAGCGTCCAGGTAGTCCTGGTCCAGTTTGGCCATGTCGGCGTTGAAGGCGTCGGTCAGGCTCGCCACCTGGCTGTCGTAGGCTTCCTGGGCCGCGGCGACTTGAAGGTCGTAAAGGTCGTAGGCCAGAGAGACCGCCAGGTCGTAGGCGTCTTGCGCGGCTGCGACGGCCGCTTCGTCGCGTCGGGTTGCTAGCGGTCCTGGAGCCGGACACCGCGGTCCGTCGTGGCCATTTGCCTTCGTCCAAAGGCGTGTTGCTGTTTCCGGCCGTTTCGGCCTACAATCCGCCGCTCCGTGCCGGCCAGCCGCCTGGACAAAGACGGACGGAGCTCGGGAGGGAAACCAGTCGTTCGGAAAGGAGCTGCCAATGTCGGTCGTGCAGACGGGCTGCCTGGGTCGGCTGAGGTGGTTGCCGTGGAGCTTTCGCAGCGGCGCGGCGTTGGAGCGAAGTCGGTCGGTGCAAAAAAGACGGCGCCGGTCGGCTCGAAAAAAGGCGCTGCGGGACGCTCGCCGCTGGGCGGAAGAGGCTCGGTTGGCCGCCGAGGTTTTTGGCGGCGACCTGACGGTCCGCGGCGGGCCGTTCCGCGGAATGCAGTACGTGGAAAGAGCGTGTGGCAGTCACCTGCTGCCAAAATTGGCCGGCACGTACGAAGAGCCCATTCACGAGTGGGTGCTTCAGGCCCGCGGACAGTACGACCGGCTGGTCAACATTGGCTGCGCGGAAGGCTACTACGCCGTCGGCTTCGCGTGGGCCGGTTTGGTCCCACAGGTGTTTGCGTTCGACATTGACGCACAAGCCATTCAGGTGGCTCGCACGTTGGCTCAGAAGAACGGTCAGTCCGACCGGGTCACGTTCGGCAGCCGCTGCGACCACGAGCAGCTCGAGCAACTCATTTCCGACCGCACGCTGGTGCTGTGTGACATTGAAGGGGCCGAACTGGAGCTGCTGGACCCGGAGCGCTGTCCGGCGCTGGTTCGTGCCGACGTCATTTTCGAAGCCCACGACTGCTTCGTGCCCGGACTCAGTCAGACACTCATTCGACGGTTCCTGCCCACACACCGAATTCAGGTCGTGTACGACTCGCCCCGCGACCTCAGCCGCTGCGACTGTCTGGCTGGCTTGCCACGGCCGTTGGCGTTGCGGGTCGTCGACGAGAAACGTCCCGAGGGAATGAGCTGGGTTCGAATGCTGTCGCTTGCAAGAGCGAGCGGCCGGTGAGCCGGCGGCTGGGCGTCTCGAAACCCGGTTTCTTTTCGCTTCGACTGCAACTGGCGAGAGGCAAATGAGCAGCGCGCGAATTTTCGTTGTGTGCCCCGGAGTCGACACGCCTTGCGGCGGCGTGAAGAAGCTGCACCGACTGGCGGAAATTCTGGCCGGAGCCGGCTTCGACGCCACGTTGCTCTACCCCGACACCGTCCCACGCTTCAAGTGGTTTCAACACGCGGCGCCGGTCCGCACCGCCCGAGCCGTTCGCATTCGTCCCGACGACTGGCTGGTCCTGCCCGAGGCGTTCGAGAAGTACTACTCGGCGCGGGCCTCGTGGAGCTGGAGCCGACAGAAACGGACCCGCATTCGCCTGGCTCGCTGCCCGGCCCGAGTCGTCGTCTTCAACCAGAACTGCTACTTCACGTTTCGCGGCCATTCGTGGACAGACCTGAGCCGGCCGACGTTGTACGAGCGTCCGGAGACGGTCGCGGCGTTGGTCGTGTCGGAAGACAGCCGGCAGTACCTGCGTCTGGCCTTTCCGCAGTTGCGGCTGTTCCGCATTCGGTACTCCGTCGACCCCGACCTGTTCGCTCCCTCCACCGACAAGAAGCCCCAATTGGCGTACATGCCTCGCAAGAACGCTCAAGACGCCGTGCAAGTGCTGAAAATTCTGCGTGCCCGCGGCTCGCTCGACGGCTTCCGCGTCGTGGCCATTGACGGAATGTCAGAGCGAGAAGTGGCGAGGACGCTGCGGGAGTCGGCGTTTTTCCTGAGCTTCGGCTTCCCGGAGGGCTTCGGACTTCCACCGGCCGAAGCCATGGCCTGCGGTTGCTACGTCGTCGGGTACGACGGACTGGGCGGGCGAGAGTTCTTGCGACCGGAGTTCTCCTCACCGGTCGAGACGGGCAACATTCGACAGTACGTGCAGGCCGTCGAGACCGCGCTGGACCAATGGCGGCGCTGGCCCGACACAATTCGGAGACGGGCCCAAGCCGCCGCGGAATTCGTTCGCCGCGCCTACTCGCCGGAAAACGAACAAGCCGACGTGCTGAGCGCCTGGCGCTGCCTGCTCGCCGAGACCTCTCGCGGCTCAAACCCGCCGGCCAGCTCGAAGGCCGGCCCAGGCCGACAGCGTGAGCTGGAAAAGCCGGCCGCGTGAATGGGCCGTCGGACCGCACGGGAACGATCGGTTCAGTCGGCTTGCCTTCCTGCCCCACTCGGGCTCACCTCGCGTTCGTCCTGCCCGTGGGCTGTCGAGCCAGCGGCTTCGTGGCCTCGAACCACCAACACGCACCGCGACAAGGGTTGGACTTCCAGGTCGGGTGGAAGAACCTCCCGCAGCTTTCGGGCGTTGTGCGGTTCGGCCACGACCAGAGCCCGAGGCTGTCGACGCAGCAGTTCCGTCAGCTTCTGCAGCTCCTTGGCCTGCAGCTCGACCGCCGGGTGTCCCGGGAAGTAGTACTCCCAGCTGTCGCGGTCGCGTCCGAAGAAGACAATCGGCACGGACCGGTCCGCCAGCAGGCCCGGCACGTCCGACGCGTGCTCCGCCGCCTCCAGCAAGTACGAACGGTAGGCGGCCGCGTCGGGGAAGACGTCGTTGAAGACGTTCGAGACGGCCACCAGAGCGGCTAGGGCGGCGACGGTCCAGCGAGTCGACGTCCGGCACCGCCCGACCCACCCGAACCACCAGGCCGCGCTGGTGCACACGGCAGCCACCGTCAACGAAGCCAGCACCCCGACCGCCGCGTCGGGCCGCAGCAGCCAGTCGACCAGTCCACCCACGACGCCGGAGGCAGCCGCCAAAGCCAGCAGCAGCAACGGGGCTTGACGCCGGACGTCGCGCAAGTAGCGAGGAGCTCCGTGGGTCGGCAACGGTCGCTCCGGCACAAACGCCACGTGCACCAGGTGGCCCAGCAGAAGGGCCAGCATGGGAGCGGCCGGCAGGACGTACGTCGGCAGCTTCCCCTCCGACAGCGTGAAGAACAGCAGCGTCCAGCCCGACGTCAACACCGGGTAGCTCAGCCCCCAGTGCCGTGACTCCGCCAGCTCCCGCGACCGGGCGCACAAGTAAACCACCAGCGCCGGCAACAGCAACGACGCGGGAAACAGACCGGCGAAAACGACCGGAATGTAAAACCACCAAGGCGCCGGGTGGTTCGACCCGCTCAGGAACCGGCCAATGTTTTGCTTCCACACGAAGTACTCGAAGAACCGTTCGTTCCGCAGACTCGCCGCCACGTACCACGGCGCCGCACACAGGGCCGCGGCCAGCAGGAAGACCGCCCAGTCGCGAACCGACGCACGGGCCCGGTCCGGTCTCAGCCAACACAGCGCCACCAGTGGCGGGACGGTCAGCACCAACGACACCGGGCCTTTGGTCAAGACACCCAACCCGCACAACGCACCGGCCGCCGCCCACAGGAGCCGCCGTTGGAGGCCGACCGTCGGTCCGCTGCCCAGCCACAGCAGCCACCAGGTCGACGTCACGAAAAACGTCAGCAGCGCGTCGTGAATCAAGAACCGAGCGGGCAGGACGAAGCCAATGCTGCTGGCCAGAACGAGCGCACCCATCCACGCCGCTCGACGCCCCAACAGCCGACACCCCAGCCCGTACGTGACCAACACCGTCAGCAGGCTCGCCAAAGCCACCGGCAGCCGCGCCGCCCAAGCGGACGGGCCGAAAACCTTGTAGCTGGCCGCCAAGCACCAGAAAAGCATGGGCGGCTTGTCCAGGTAGGGCCGCCCGAGCCGCGTCGGCGAAACCCAGTCCCCGGACTGGTACATTTCCAACGCAATCTGTGCGTTCCGCGTCTCGTCCGGCTCCACGAACGGGTACGACAAGTGCGGCAGCAGGACCAGTGCCGTCAGCACCAACAGCGTCAGCAGCGGGAGCAGCGGCTCCAGTCGACGGCGAAGCCGACCGAAGAGCCCGCCGCCGTCGGAAGGAGCGTGCGGTGCCGCAGGCGTCGAGCGGTCCCCGTCCTCGACCGGCGGTTCGGCCGGAAACAGCAGCACGTTCCAGTAGCAACGGACCAACCGTCCGCAAGAGGCGAGCCAGTGGCGGACAGCGGCCCAAGTCGAGCGGTCTGGTCCGCCACCGCAAGCGGGCTGCTCGCTCTCACCCGGGTCCGCCTCGTCGACCCAGTGTGCCGACAAACGGACCGGCACCTCCGCCACCGGAGGCCGCCCAACGGAAACGGCCGACCAGATTTGAAGTTCCAGCGACTCGGATCTTGCTCCGTCGCTCGGACCGCCGCCCGAAGGCTTCAGGACGCTGCGGTCGAGCAACTGAACCGGCGGGCTCCAGTCGCGAACCGAAACCCCAAACAGCACCCGTCCCAGACAGGCCTGAACCCACCGCCCGAACCGGGCCGCCCACGTCCGCCACCCGGTCGGCCGCTCCAGCCGGTAGCCGGTGACCACAGGGTAGTCGTGAGCGAACCCGAGCAGGTGCTCGACGTCTTCCCAAAGCAACGGCACGTCCAGACGAACCAAGAGCAGCCACTGGTGACGAGCCTGCTCCAGCAAGGCGTCGAGCACAGGCGGGTCGACACGGTCCGAGCGCCACGGGGGAACGTTCTCCGCGACACGCTGCAGCTTCAGGCCCCACTCCGACGCCGCTTCGGCCTCCGTTTCCTCTCGCCCACACGACGTCGTCGGCCCGTCGCCGACCGTGACCTCGAACAGTCCCTCCGGCGTCAGCAGCAGCACTTGGCAGTCACGAAACGCCGCCAAGCCCCACTCGGCCGCACAACGAACCTGACGAAGCAGTCGCCGCGACTCGTGCGTCGTCCGACCGGTGGTCAGGACCAGCGTCACGTCGGCCGGCACGACAAACTGAACGACGTGTTCGCGTCTCGACAGCCGCCCCCAAGCCGGAAATTGAGCCGTTCCTCCTCTGCGTTCTGCAGCCACTGGCATTTCCACTCACCGTCCCTGGAATCGGTTGCCCACCCGCGCCGACCGTTTCGCCCGGCCAGGCTGGGACGAGCGAAGCAGCAAAACCAGCCCGCGGCCTTCTCCAATTCGGCTGACTGCGGACCAGACTGCCGCCCCGCACCCGCTCGGAACCGGCACCCGGTCGACACACACCCCCCTCCCCCAGGCGACGAACCGTACAAAATCCGCTGTTCAGCGGCAAGACGAAGGTCCGGCGCGGCGTTCCGGCACGGTTGGCCGTCGGGGCCCGCGGGGAGACTTCGCAGCGGGCCACAGGCCGAGTTCACGGCAGACCACCGCGCGAGAGAACAGACTCGGTCCACGGCGAAGGCTCGTCCGCACGGCCGACGACGGCGCCTGCCCCGCGACCGCCCTGGCCCGCACGCACGCACCGGTTTCGCTGGACAGCTTCCAACGCGACAGCTAACTTTTTCCGTACTTATTCTTACCCGGGCCGTGGCCCGTGCCACTCGGTGTGTGCGCGGAGGACCAAGCGGGCGGTTTCGGCGCGGTGCCGGCCGGCCTTGTGCGGTCTGGTCGGGGAGGCTCGGGCCGCCCCCCAGCGGCATGGGACCAAAACACGGGTGCCGGGGGCGGTCGTCAAGCTGCCGGGTTGTGGCCCGCCAAACCGTCGCCGAACAGTTTGACCTCCGCACTGCCCAAGTGGCTTGGTTTCCTTCCAACACGGCCCAGCGGCAAGCCGCCGCTCTGTCGCTCGCCGACGGAAACCACTTTGGTCGTGCGGTCGTTCTTGAGTTTGTCGCCTTTCGGCAGCGCTGGCACCGCTGCCCCCGAAAGGCGGCTAGGTTGACTCTGGCGTTAAGATTGTCGGAGCGCCGTCAGCCCGAAGACGGTGCACCCAACAAGACCAGGACAGCAGAAAGCGGCCGGGCACGAAAGACGCTCACCGGTCGACGGCGAAGCTCCCTTGCCGGCACCACAGGAGGGGCAGCGAGGCCGCGAACGAGGGCGACCGGCTACGGAACGGGCAACCCAC
>CAYSAG010000309.1:0-6141 GCA_964428935.1 uncultured Planctomycetaceae bacterium
ATTTCCGGATTTTCCCGGCATGTCGGCGCCAGCCCGGCGCCACTTCGTCGCAGCCGTTACCTCCGGCCGCGCACACGCAGCGTCCGTTGACGCAACAACCCGCTCCAACACGAGAACCGGACGGGACCCGCGCCAAGCCGACTGGCAGCACGGGCGTCTTCACGCTAAAAAGACAAGGGCAAGGTCGTTCGCGCAACCGAACGTCCGTGGGTCGCCAAGCTGTTGGAATTCGCTTCCCGAGAGCTCCGCTCAGGGGAACTGACTGTTTCGTGCGGCACGTTGACTGGGCGCGCGACGCCGACCACGCAGTCGCGTCGGGTCAGACTTTCGGTTGCGGGTCCCGTACCCGTTGCGTCAGGGCGGCGCCTTCCACGGCGTAGTCGCCCATCCTCGCCACTCAGGCGGCGGCCACGACTTCCGTCAAGCCACTGCGTCGGCCAGAAGCCTCGGCGGTTGGGGGCGAAGAGCAGTTTTTTCTTCGGGCTTGTCCGGCCGTTCTCTGGCCGTGGAGCGAGAAGGTCGTTTGAATGTGGAGTGGCCAGTCACGACGTGGACGGGGAGTGTCTGGGCATCATGAACCGTTCGCTGCGAGATGCGATTGCTCGGGAGGCGGCCAGGCTGGTTTTGCGGGGGACGGAGACCGGGTACTGCGCGGCCAAGCGGCGAGCGGCTCGGTGGCTCTGTCGCGGCAAGATCAACCCTCGCGACCTGCCGTCAGACGAAGAGGTCGAGCGGTACGTCTACGCCTTGTCCCGCCTCCAGCCCGGCCGCTTGTCGAAGGAAGAATTCTGGCGGGGCGAGTCGTACGACTCCGACACCCTGTCCGTCTTTCGCATGCTGCTGCAGCGGCTGCAACAGGTGCAGCAGGACCCTCGCTACCACCCGGAAGGCGACGCGCTCTACCACAGCCTGCAGGTCTTTCAGCTCGGCCGCGACGCTCAACCCTACGACGAGGAATTTCTGCTCGCGTGTCTGTTGCACGACGTCGGTCTGGGCATTGACCGCAAGAAACCGGTTGAGGCGGCCGTCCGGACCCTGCGCGGCCTGGTCAGCGAGCGAACGCTGTTTTTGATCGAACACCGTCACCCGGCGACCGAGTACCTGCTGACCGGCCAGATTGCTCGGTCACTGCGGCGGTCCGAGCACTTCGAAGACCTGGTCTTGCTGGCTCAGTGCGACCTGGACGGCCGCGTGCCCGGAGCTAAAGTGCCGACGGTGGACGAAGCCTTGGACTACATTGCCGGCCTGGGGCAGCAGTGGTAGCGTGTTGGGCTCCGGGGGACTCGGAACGGTGCGGCCGGTGGGCCGGCCGTTGCGCGTGCGTCGTGGCGCTGACTGGCGAACTGGGACACCGCGAGAACGGCGAGCGACAGCGTGAGTCGGTCCGACCAGCCGCCTCGGTGCGGACAAATGCAACGAGGAAGCGGGCTGTCGCGCCGCGAGCTGAGCGGAACGACGCCTCCCCGCTCGTGGAACCCGACACCAGGAAACCCGCTGCGGAGCGAGTCTGGTACCTCGTGGCGGACGTGAGCGTGCGGAAGACAGGCATGAGAGAGCCAGGAACAAGTTCCTTCTCCCCCGCGGGGGAAAAGGTGGCCCGAAGGGCCCGATGAGGGGGCCTTCACACGGCTCGGCTGCCGGCGAGCCACCCTCTCCCGCAAGCGGGAGAGGGGAGTTGTCTCATCTCCACCGCGCGTGACGGACCCTTCGATCCAACAAGGCACGTTCTCACAGCGATCCGTCTCGGGCGGCCTCCATGCCGCCCGTTTGTGCGTGAGACGGTCGCTCGCACGTCAGAGCCAAGTGTACGACGTGCACCGGACGTCCTCCCGAGTCCGGTTTGCAAAACCGCAAAGCCCGGTAAGCCAGCGGTCGATGTGTTTCCGTTGTCGTTGGTCTTGGTTCGTGTCGGGTGCCGCCTTTGGACGAGCCGTCGCCGTCGCGGCTGGCCGGGCTCTTGGCCGACGTCCCGCTCCGCGCTCAGCCCAACACCTCGTCGGCCAAGCTGTCGAACTGGGCGCTGTGCTGGTCCAGGAACTGCTGCCAGCGGCGAGCGTCCCAAAGCTCGACGTGGTCGTGGACGCCGATTAGAACGACCTCACGGCCCAGACCGGCCAGCTCCGCCAGCCGTTCCGGGATTCGAATCCGCCCCTGGGCGTCCACGTCGACCTTCTGGGCCCGAGCGTAGAACAGCCGGAGGTAGTTCCGGACGTTGGCTCGTCCCCCGGACCGCGCGGCCAGTCGCTGAGCCAGGGCTTCGAAAGCGGAAGGTGTGTACAAGGCCAAGGAGCCGTCGGTGCCGGGGGCGACGTAAAGGGTCTTCAGGGATGGCTCACCAAAGTCTTCGCGCAGGGGCTTGGGGATGGCAACGCGGTTCTTTTCGTCCAGTGTGCGGGTGTAGGTGCCGGTGAGCGGCATGATTACCACCTTTCCCCAAATCTCCCCACGGAGCCCCAAATGTACCAAGCGCCGCGCAGCGGTCAAGGAAATTTTCCGCCGGACGTCCACCTGCAGCACGGCCGATTGCCGCAGGTTGTTGGCGGGCACAAGATTGGGATTTTCGGATTTTTCGTAAGGTCGGCCGGCAGGGGGGTGGAGCGGGCGAGCCGCGCGACCTCGGGTGCTCCGCGCACCGGTTCGCCGTCGCGCGGGACGTTGCGGCGAGCGGCTGAGCGGCGACGCAGGGTGCAGTCGGGTGTGGACGGGCCGGACCGGCGGGGAAAGCGGGAGCGGCTGGGGACGCGAGACCGGCTGGTGGACGCAACCTCTGAGTTTTCAGCAACTTACGGCGCCCAGGGCTCAGAGTGTCGGAGCTGGAGTGCGGGAGATGCCACGGCGAGTCGAGACGGGACCGGCGACCTTCGCCCGGTTGGGGCCGTCCGGGCGGGCGCACGACGCGCTTTGCGAAGCCGTCCACGACGGCAGAAACAAGCCCCGGAGAACGAGACGTCGACACCGTCCCCGTCTCCCTTCTGCCCCGCCGGGGAGGAGGAGGTGCCCGGAGGGCGGACGAGGCGGCCCTCCGGCCTCGGTCGTCGCCGAACCCAGAAAAGTCTGTCGAGGAAAACCAGACGCCCCCTCACGCCTCTCCCGCAAGCGGGAGAGCGGCAAACCCGCATTCGACAACGCCTGACGCAACGCCTCGCCATAAGTCCTCGTCGGCTCCATCGCCAACCGCAACCCTCGCCCCGCACTCTGATGCTTCAGCAGACCCACCAACACCGGCACCTCCCCGGGATTCTCCACCAACCGCGGACGCTCAAACCGTCCGTCCTCCCACCGCACCACCGCCAGCAACCGCCGTTTCCCCACATCAAAACCCACCACCGCCCCTTGGCCTTCTCGACCACCCATCCCACGGCCCAAGTCCACATCCTTGACAGCCGTCGCTCGATACATTCTCTTTCTCCTCATGGGGATGACCTCCGGCATGTGCGGTCGATACCGTTTTACCCCACATGCTACTTTCGAGGCATCCCCTTTCCCAATGTCTGTAGCCAACTCTCCCGCATGCGCGAGAGGGGACTTAAACTGCTGACCCGCTGTGGCACGCACGTCGTACCCCTCTGCCAAGGAGTCGCGCAGTGAGCCGGTTCCCTGTTCCACTGGTCCCAAGGTGAGCTTGCAGGGATTTGCCGCTCGAGCAAGTGAGTGAGCGCCGAGCGGCAGAAGGCGAGGGTTCGTCACCGGCAAAAAACCGACCCTCAAGGGCAGGAAATGAGCACGTCGAAACTGGCAGCACAGGTGAAACGAACCAAGCTCTGGGCGGCGACAGACGGCGCCGTCTTGCCGGCTGCAGCCGCAACGCGTCCGCCCGAACGCACCACCTTCCGAGGCGGCTGGCTTTGGCTGGCCGGTTTGCTGCTGGTCGGCGGAGCCGCCGCGTCCGTTGCCGGCCCGCCGTACGAAGACGACACGCTGTGGCAGTTGGAACAACAGGCCTTTCGCCAGGCTGTGGCGCTGGTCAGTCCGTCGGTCGTCCGAATTGAAACCGTTGGCGGCCTGGACCGACTCGGCCGGTTCCTCACCACGTCCGGCCCGACCACCGGCTTGGTGGTTTCCGAGGACGGGTACATTGTCACGAGCAGCTTTAATTTGGTGTCGAAGCCCAGTTCGATTTTGGTCGAGCTGGCCGACGGACGGCGTTTACCGGCGCACGTGGTTGCGGCCGACCACAGCCGCATGCTGACGCTGCTGAAGGTGGAGGCGAGCGACCTCCGACCGGCTCAACCGGCGCCGAAGTCCGAAGTCCGCGTGGGCCAGTGGGCCATTGCCGTCGGACGAACCTACGACAGTTCCCTTCCCAACCTTTCCGTGGGAATCGTCAGCGCCGTCAACCGCATTTGGGGCAAAGCCATTCAGACCGACGCGAAGGTCTCGCCGGCCAACTACGGCGGTCCGTTGGTCGACGTGCAGGGCCGCGTGTTGGGTGTACTGGTCCCGCTGTCGCCTCAAGGCGACTCGGAAATGGCCGGTGTCGAGTGGTACGACTCGGGCATTGGCTTCGCCGTTCCGCTGGAGGACGTGTACGCCGTCCTGCCCCGGCTGAAGCGAGGCGAAGACCTCTTCCCGGGACTGCTCGGGGTGACGCTGAAAACCGAAGACCAACTGACGGGCCAGCCGGTCGTTGACCGCGTCCGCTACAACTCGCCAGCCGAGAAGGCCGGGCTGAAACCGGGCGACCGCATTGTGGAAATCGACGGCCAACCGGTCGAGCGGGTGGCTCACGTGCGACAGGCCCTCGGCACACGCTTGGCCGGAGACCGAGTCACGCTGAAAGTCCGGCGCGGCGAGCAAACGCTGGAACTGACGGCGACGCTGGTCAAGCAGTTGGAACCGTACGAGGCGCCGTACCTGGGTGTGCTGCCGGCGAAACTGGCGTCCGCCGTGCCCGGCGTTCGAATTCGTCTGGTTCTGCCGGACAGTCCGGCGCAAGAAGCGGGCCTGCAAGCCGGCGACGTCATTACGCAGGTCGACCAGGTTCCGGTTCGCAACGCCGCCGAGCTGTGGGACGTCGTCAGTCGGCGTCGTCCCGGTCAGTCGGTCCGACTGCAAGTCGTCCGCTCCGCGCACGGCAAACCGAAGCAGTCGCTGCGTGTGGAGGTCGAACTGCAAACGGTGCCGAACGACATTCCCGCTCGCGTTCCCGCCGAGGCCGTCCCGCCGCCGAAACGGCGACCCGAAAAAGTGAAAACCGGCGAGCTGCTGGCAACGGAACCGTCGACCCAGCGCGAGTACTGGGCCTACGTGCCCGACGACTACAACCCCGACTACGCGTACGGGTTGTTGGTGTGGATTCAGCCCAACGCCGGCGACATGCAGAAAGAAGTCATGCGGTTGTGGAAGCCGGTTTGTCAGGCTCGCGGCTGGCTGCTGTTGGCCCCCCGACCGGCTCGGGGGCAACGCTGGACGCCCAACGACGTGCAAGTGGTCCGGACGGTCGTCGACCACTTTCTGCAGCGGTACTCGGTCGACCGCAGCCGCGTGGTGGTGCACGGCTACGACGACGGCGGGCCGCTGGCCTGCGAGCTGGCGTTCCGGCACCGCGACCTGGTCCGAGGCCTCTTGCTGGCCGGGTCGCCGGTCACCGGTTCGGTGCCCGAGAACCGTCCGGACCTCCGACTGCAGTTCCTGTTGGTCTGCGGCGACAAGGACGAAGCGGCCGTGTTTGTGCAAGAGGGAGCCAAAGTCCTGCGGCGAATGAAGTACCGCTGCTCGCTGATTGAAATGAAGAGCACCGGCCGCCGCTACCCACCGAGCGAGGTCGTGGACCAAATGGCCCGCTGGCTCGACACCGTCGACGCCATTTAGAGCTTGCCCCGAAGGACGACGGCCCCTCCCCTGCTCTTCCTCACCGACGGAACACGGGGGCAACAGCGTTCGTCAGCCGTCGGACGCCGCGTGCAGACGCGCTCCCCGGCCGGCGGAAACTGCTTTTTGACCGCGACTGGCGTGGACCAGCCGTCAGTCCGTGCTCCGCCTTGTGGCAGCCGGCCGCTCCAACGTTCTACCTCCGCTCTCTTCTTCCAGCTCCAACCCGCACAACAGCGGCGGTCGCCGCCCGCCGGCTTGTCGGCTCGCTCGCAATTCGACTTCAATCCGCTCCGTTCCTTCCACGTGCGGAATCTGTTTGACCACTGG
>CAYSAG010000310.1:0-6121 GCA_964428935.1 uncultured Planctomycetaceae bacterium
CAAAATTGGAGCTGAGGTGTGTCCGGGCCGGGGGCTTCGGTCTTGCGGTCGGCGGGCGGCTCGGGAGCCGACTCGGCCAGTGGTCTTTTCTGGCCGGCGGCGTCGGCCGTGTCGTCAAGTCGGTGGCCTTTCCGGTCAACCGGCTTTGCCTGTCGACCGGCCAAACAGGCTACGACCCGGGAGTCGGCGAGCCGCTGCGGCGGCGCGAGCCGAAACGACAACCAGGAGGGTGTGGTCGATGGCCGCTTACCGTCGGCACATTACGTTCAGCGGACTGGTCGGGTGCGTGGTGGGCGCGGGGGCTTACGTGTTGTTCGGTTTCACTGCGGCGCAGTGTGTGCTGGCTGCGGTGCTGTCGTGGATTGCCGGAATGCTGCCCGACCTGGACTCGAGCAGCGGCCGGCCGGTGCGGGAGGTGTTCAGTTTGCTGGGAGCGGCGGCTCCGTTGGTGTTGTTGTCGCGGCTGGTGGAAGGCACGTCGACGTTCGAAGAGGCGGTGCTGGCGGCGTTCGCCGTTTACGGAGCGGTCCGGTACGGCGGGGCCTACCTGGTGTCACGCATGTCCGCTCACCGAGGCATGTTCCACAGCGTGCCGGCGGCGCTGATTGCCGGACTGAGTGTGTTTTTGTGCTACAAGAGTCCGTCGACTGCCGTGCGAGCCCTCATGGCTGTCGGCACGACCGCCGGTTACCTGTCTCACTTGGTCTTGGACGAGCTCTACAGCGTGACGTGGAGTGGTGTGCGGGTGGAGCTGAACGCGTTCGCTGGCAGCGCTTTGAAACTGATGGGGCCCAGCTTGTGCGCCAACCTGGTGACGTACTGCCTTTTGGCCGTAGCGGTGTACTGGACGTTGCTGGACGTCGGTTGGGTGACGCCGGTCTCGCTGCAGCAGTTGCCGCGTTTGTTTCAGGCCGGCGGTTAGGGCGGGCCGAGTCGAGAGGGCGAGTGGGTCGAAACGCCTGCTGCTGTTGTTCTGGAACGTCCGCCGGAGCCCGCAGGTCTGGAGCAGTCGTTACACTCGGCAAAAGCCGAGGCTCGGTCAAAGTCCCGCCCATTGGCCTCGTTTGCTCGCACCGCCCCACACGACAGTCCACATCGGTTTTGCAGAGCTTCGCGTACGAACTACTCTTCAAATGCGTGGGACTGTGCGCTGGAAACAGGACGCAGTCCGCGGTGCGTTGTGTCGAGAGCTTCTTCAGCGCTTTTCTGACGGCCGCGGCCATGCTGACCTACCGGGAGCGAGTGACGAAGGGCCTGGAGTACTTGACGGAGGGACTGTACCCCTTCGTCGAGGAGCAGCTGCGGGCCGTCTACGGCGACCAGTGGATTCAAGCCGCTCGCTCCAGCTTCCGCGAAGACCGCAACGCTTTGCTGCCCCACGGCGACGTCGTCCGCTGGGACGCTCATTGGCTGCTGACGGTCATGTGGGACCAGTGGAACGCCGTGTTCAAGCGGCGGCTGGGGCAACTGGAACGGAGTCTGGTTTGTGAGCTGCGCGACTTCCGAAACCGCTGGGCTCACCAAAAAGACTTCGACTTCTACGACGCCTACCGGGTCCTGGACAGCATTCAGCGGTTGTTGGAGGCGGCCGAGTCGCCGCTGGCGGACGCCGTCCGTCAGGAAAGGGAAGAGGTGTTGCGGGAGCGGCTGTCGGAGGAGCTGGAGTCGCAGGCCATTGCACGCGAAACTCGGCGGGAACGAATCACTGTCGTCACGGTCTACAGCTTGTGCTGCATTGCCATTGTCGCCCAGCTGCTGTGCACGTGGGGCTGGGAAGCGGGCATTCTGGCCGGAATTCTGGTGTTGACGTTCGCTTACCTTTGCTACAAGAAGCTGAGGTCGCAGCCGGTGCTGTTCGGCCCGCGCGAGTGTCGCCGCTGTCGAAAAATCATTTACACGGCCGACTGCCCCTACTGCCAGGCCGTTCGCCTGGACGGACCAGTGACCACGCAACTGAAGGAGGATTCTTCCTTCCGCACGCTGCTGACGTCGGACTCGTAGCCGGCCGCTGCGGCCGGTCGCGGGCACCTCGCGGGAAGGCGGCGAGGGCCGCCGGGGCAGGCCGACCAACCGGCAGCCCGTGGAGCGGCAACGTCTTCGGCGACCGCAATTGCCGGTTCGTGTTGGGGACTGGTAGAATTTGCCCCCTGTGTGGTCAGGCAGCGTGACGGGCTGACCGCTTCTGTCTTGCCCACGAGTCGACCCGGTCGGTCAGTGTGCTGGTGCTTCTTTTTTTGACCGGGGTTGCTTGGTTTGCTGTCAGGCGTTTGAGCACGCGTCGATGAACTGGGAAGTTGTCATTACGTTGGCGGTGCTGGCGGCCGTCGTGGCCGGTCTGGCCGTGCTCCGAACGGGACCGGACTTGGTCCTTCTGGGCGGGCTGGGCGTCCTGCTGCTTGCGGGTGTGCTCACGCCAGCTCAGGCGTTCGCGGGTTTTGGCAACGAGGGGCTCATTACCGTCGCCCTTCTGTACATTGTCGCCGAAGGTCTGCAGCAAACCGGGGCCATCAGCTTTGTCGGGCAGCAGCTTTTGGGGCGACCGCGGTCCGTGTCGTCGGCTCAGGCCCGAGTTCTGGTCCCCACGGCCGTGGCCAGCGCCTTTCTGAACAACACACCCGTGGTGGCCATGCTGCTGCCCTTGATCAACGAGTGGGCTCGCAAGCACCGAATTTCCGTCTCGTACTTGCTGTTGCCGCTCAGCTACGCGGCCATTCTGGGGGGCCTGTGCACGCTGATTGGCACGAGCACGACGTTGGTGGTCAATGGCCTGTTGATCGACGCGGGCCACCCCAGTCTGGGCCTGTTCGACATTGGAGCGGTCGGAGTTCCGGCTGCGGCCGCCGGCTTGGGATTTCTGTTGTTGTCCTCGCGAAAGCTGCTGCGAGAAAGGAAGCCCGCGCTGAAGCTACTGGAGGACCCGCGCGAGTACGTGGTGGAAATGCTGGTCGAGCCGAACTGCCCGCTGGTGGGAAAGACGATTGAAGACGCTGGTCTGCGGCACCTGACGGGCATGTACTTGGTCGAAATCGACCGAGGGGATCAGGTGTTGGCCGCCGTCCCGCCCACGGAGCGCATTCAAGCTCATGACCGGTTGGTGTTCGTGGGCATTGTGGACTCGGTCGTGGAGCTGCAGCGGATTCCGGGACTGCGTCCAGCGACCGACCAAGTCTTCAAGCTGGACAGCCCGCGGTCGGAGCGGTGTTTGATTGAAGCGGTCGTGTCGGACAGTTGTCCAATTCTACACATGACGATTCGGGAGGGACGGTTCCGTAGTCGGTACAACGCGGCCGTCATTGCCGTGGCTCGCAGCGGCGAACGGATTCGCCAGAAGATCGGAGATATTGTCCTTCAGCCGGGTGACACGTTGTTGCTGGAGGCTCACCCTTCGTTCGTCGAGTCGCAACGGCTGTCGCGCGACTTCTTCCTGGTCAGTGCCGTGCAGAACTCGCGGCCGCCGCGCTACGAGCGGGCTTGGATTGCCCGAGCCATTCTGGCCGGCATGATTCTGCTCGTCAGCCTGGGGCTGGTCAGCATGTTGAAAGCGGCACTGATTGCCGCGGTGCTGATGGTCGCAGCGCGGTGCTGTCGGTTTTCCGAAGCTCGGGCGGCAGTCGACTTGACCGTGCTGATTGTCATTGCCGCCGGGCTGGGCATTGGGAAGGCCGTGGAGCTGACCGGCAGCGCAGACCTGCTGGCTCGGCACGTCATTGGGCTGGTTGGAGCCAGCCCGTGGTTGGTGCTGGCGGCGTTGTACCTGCTGACCATGGTGCTGACCAACCTCATTACTGCCAAGGCCGCCGCCGTGCTGGTCTTTCCGATTGCCATGGCCGCCGTCGACAGCTTGAGCGCTCAGTTGGGAATGCCGGTCAACTACATGCCTTTTGCCATTGTCGTCATGATTGCCTCGGCCGCCAGTTTTGCCACGCCAATCGGCTACCAGACGAACCTGATGGTCATGGGGCCGGGCGGTTACCGGACCACGGACTTCCTGCGGTTGGGTGTTCCACTCAGTTTGCTCGTGGCGGTCGTGACGGTCACGCTGGCTCCGCTGGTTTGGCCGTTTACCGGCTGAGCGCCGCGGCCCGAATGCCCAGCACTTGGCTCGCCAAGCGAGGCCGCGCGGGAGTTCGTCTCCGTTCGCCGACAGGTCCGTTCAGTTCCTTGCTGCAGCACCGAGTGTGCTTCGCCACGAGGCACAGCTTCGATTCCCTCCCTCGCGTCGCCCTCACCGTTGTCTTGCTCGGGCGCAGGTACGCACTCCACGTTCCCCGTGCGACAGGCACTACGACACTTGCAGCAACCCGTCCACTCGCAGCCAGTTCGACACCGTCGGCCAGTTTTGAAGCAGTCCGGAGGGCCGGCCAGCGAGCGGGCTCGCCCCGCCGTGGCCGCTCAACGTCGGCTCAGCCGAATCACCTCGTCCACGTTGAGCACGTTCCGAACCTGCACGTAGCGCAGCGGGTTTTCCTTGAACAGTTGCCGGGTTTTGTCGCTGGCGAACAAGTACAGTTGCCCGTCGAAGAACGCGCCGTACTCAATGCTCCCCGGAATCGCTCGGTCGGTCAGGTAGAGAATGACCGGGTCGCAGCCGAGCAGTCGGGGGGCGTACAGGTCCGGAGCCCGGCGAAACTCGGCCAGCTCCTCGGCGTTGGCCATGTAAAAGGTGACGCCCTGGTACTGAGCGGCGAACTGGGGAGACCCCTTGACCCACTTCCTGTACCGCTTCAGCGCCACCGGGCTGTAGCCTTCCAAGCCCACGAACGCGGTGGGTCGTCGCTGGTTGGACGTTGTGCCGCGCCCGGCCGCTTCGGCCGCCGGAGAGCTTCCGTTGTGCGGTCTTGTGTTTGAAGACGGTGCCGCTTTGGCCGCCACGTGCAGCCGCCGAGCCTGTTGGTGGCGGCTGAGCACGCGAGCCAGTTGAGCCAAGTACGCTTCCTTGCTCTGCTCCCCCGTCGACCGGCTCACCACCTGCCCGTCCGGCAGAATGAACAGGTCGGTGGGAATGCTCTGCACGCCGAACCGGTTGGCCAAGTCCCGACGTTGGTCGACGTTGACTTTGACGGCCACGAAATCGGCGTCCAAAGTTCGGAGCACCTCGGGGGTGTTCAGAACGGCGTAGTCCATTTGTCGGCACGGCCCACACCAGTCGGCGTAGAAGTGGACCAGCAGCGGGCGTTGCAAGCGCTGAGCCTGCTGCCAGGCCTGTTCGAAGTCCTGCTGCCAGCCGGCCGCCTGAGCCGTCGAGGAAGCCGTCTGGCTCGGCGGCCCGACCAACCCCGCCAGCAGGGCCGTCAGGACGGCCACCCGGTGCAGACGCCGCAGCACGACGGTCCGTCGGACTGGGTGAGGTGCTCGCCCGTCGCGTGTGCAAGTTGTGCGACCAGGGTGCGAGCCGTGGCAAGCACGGAGGCGGCGGAATGCGTGCGAAACTCGCTTCATGGGTCCTCGAGGTTCGTCGGTTGCTTGAGTCTGGGGTCAGACAACGGTGCCGGCGGAAGCACACGCTGTCGCGCGTAGTGGTGTCTGGGCGAGCGGTTCGAGAAAACGCCGGAGGTCGGTGCGTCCGGCCCGTCGACCGCTCGGTGCGACCCAGCCGTGGAGTCGCGAAGGGATTTCGTCGTCGAGTCCAGCCACGCCGCTTCCGAAACGCCCCCACCCCGCTCCCGTAACGAAGTATCGGCCGGGGCCGGAGTAGCGGTTGTGCGACACTGCACAGCCACGGCGAAGCGTACCGACGCCGCTCCACGCGAGGCCGGTTGTGAGGGTCGTGCCGAAGCTTCGGCGGCGAACCAGACACGAAGACGGTTCGGGGCGGTTCGACGCCGTAGACCGGGCGGGCCGCCCGCGCAAAGCGGAGCCGTACTCTACTGCTTCGGTCGGTGTTTCTCCAGCGAGCGAAGCGGCCAGAAGACCGCCGAGCGACGGGGCCGACGGTCGACCGCCACGCGCTGGGGACAGACGGAGCGTTTGTTCAGCCACCGGCGACAGGGCCGGTGGAGCCGGTCTCCGAGGCAGACTCTGCGGCGGGCCCCAGACGCCGGGCCGGAAACGACTCCAACCGAGCCCGCTCCGGCGGCCAGCGAGCGTCCTCGGCCACCACGCCCGCTACGCGCAAGAAGTT
>CAYSAG010000311.1:0-6117 GCA_964428935.1 uncultured Planctomycetaceae bacterium
ACGCTGCGTAGTCTGCCGCGGCCGAGTAAATCGACAAGCTCAAATCGCGAAGCTTTCGCGACAAGTCCTCGCCGACCAACTCACACATTCGTTCGAACGTAATGTTGACGTCGTGTCCCTCGGTTTCCTTCGTGGCCGGCGTGAAAATTGGCTCGGGCAACTTCGCACTTTCCTCCAGCCCCTCCGGCAGCCGAATGCCGCACACCGTGCCCGACTGCCGGTACTCACGCCACCCCGACCCGGACAAGTAGCCGCGGACCACACATTCAATCGGCACCACGTCGGCCTTGCGGACCACCATGGACCGGCCTTCGAGAGCCTCTTGGTCCACGCCGTCGGGCAAAGGCAGGGTCGACAGGTCGGTCGTCAGCAGGTGGTTCGGCACGTCCAGCCGCTCGAACCACATGAGGCTCAATTGCGTCAGAATTCGGCCCTTGTCCGGAATTCCGGTCGGCAGGACCCAGTCGAATGCACTGATTCGGTCTGTTGCGACCAAAAGCAGACGGTCGCCGAAGTCGTAAATGTCCCGCACCTTGCCGCGGCGAACCGGAACACCGGGAATGTCACTGCGGACGAAGGCCTGTGGTGAGCGAGCTTCGTTCTGCATGAACCGTTCCTTTCCCGCGAGTCCGACTGCCGGACGCTGCCGCTTGGGGCCGCCGTCCTCCGCACGCCAGCCTCGACAACGCAGACAGGACGAGCCGCTCGCGGCCCGACCCGCCCAGAAGCCGAACGGAAGAAACAAGAAGTTGGACGTGAACGGTGCGGCGAGCCGCGTCGAGCTCACAACCGGAACCCCCGGCCACTGGCCGGGTCTCCGTTTTCGCACCGGGAAGTCAAGCCGACGACCGCTCGCCGCACCCCGAGGCGGCCGGCGGCCTCTGCCCTCGGCAACACTCGCCGCACCCGGCAAGTTCCTCATTCGGCCAGCGACGGCTCGCGGACGCAGTCTACCACGCGGCCGCTTCTTGAACAACGAACTGCCGACCGGTAGACTGGCGGACGGGCCGGCGGTGAGTGCGCGGGCCGGAGCAGCAACGCTGCGAACCGAGCCGGTCCGGCGTCTGGACTGGCAGGCGCGGGAGTTGTGTGGGCCGCACGAGCTTGTCCACGCGGCAAGAGGGCAGTGCGGCGCTGCTGGTTACGCTCTGCAGGTGGCAGGCGTCGGTGGTCGGCAGCTGAGGTCGGGTCGACGGGCTACTGCGCGAGGGCCGACTGGCAAGAGACGCTGCGACGACCGGTCGGGCTTGTCTTTTTTTCACGTCAGCGTGTGCTCGGCGGACACGGGCAGTCATGGGTTTAATGAGGTTTCGTTTTCGTCCCGACGCCGTCCCTCCCGGTTGGGCCGAGTGCGCGGAGCAAGCCTACCTGAGCGGCTACGGCGGGTGTGTGTACCCGACCGAGGTGGAGGTGCACAGCGGGCTGCTGGTCTGCCGTCGCGTGGGCTCGGAGAGTGCCAAGTTGAGCGTGGCGTGGCCGGTCGAAGGCTTCGGCTGTCCGGTTCTGACCACGTCGACGCTGGGCGAACGGGAAGAGCCGTACGACTTGGCCTTGGAGCTGGCTCGAGGCGAAATTTGCGAGCTACGGAACCAGTTGGCGACGTGGGAGAGCTTGGGGCTGGCCACGCCGTCGGACGTGGCCGCCTCGTGCCGACGGGCTCAAAGCTGCTTCGTTCAGGCCTTGACCGCGGAAGACGAAGGCGAAACGGAGCGGTTGGTGGCCGAGGCGCTCCAGCACGCCCTTTCGGCCGCTCAGCAGTTCGTTCAACACTACGCGTCGCAGCGTCTGGCCGCTCAACGGGCTCGCCTGTCGCGGCCTCCCGCCCTGCTGGGGGTGCGGCTGCAGGAAGCGGCGCCGCAAGAGGAATGGACCGAAACGGTCTTGGCCTGCTCGCACGCCGTCGGCGTCAGCTGCTTCTGGCCGCAGGTCGAGCCGGTGGAGGGCGAGTACCGGTGGGAGCTGTTTGACGAACAAATCGATTGGTGCGAGCGGCACGGGCTGAACGTGGTCGGCGGCCCGCTGTTGGACTTTTCGGAAAGCGGCGTGCCGAAGTGGTTGAAGAGCTGGGCGGGCGACTTCGTCAACCTTCGAAGTTTCCTGAGCGACTACGTCGAGACCGCTCTCAGCCGCTACGTCGGACGCATTCGCGTCTGGGAGGTGGCCGGACGACTGAACGTGGGCGGCGCTTTGGGCTTGTCCGGGGAAGACCGGGTCACGCTGGTGGCTGGCTTGCTGCGAGTGGCTCGGCAAGTGGACGAAGAGGCCCTGCTTTACGTTGGCGTCGTTCAGCCGTGGGGCGAGTACATGGCTCGAGGCGAACACCGCTTCGGACCGCTCGACTTCGCCGACGCGTTGCTCCGGTTCGGGTTGGGCCTGTCGGGAATCAACCTGGAGGTGAACTTCGGCTACCGCCGGCTGGGCACGCTGCCCCGGGACTTGCTGGACTTCTCCCGGCTGGTCGACACGTGGAGCCGCCTGGAGGTGCCGCTGCACGTCACCATTTCCTTTCCCGGTTGCACCGACGTCCGTTCGGAGGCCGTCCAGCAGCAAGTCTGGCCGTGTCCGTGGGGAGACGGCTGGTCCGAGCCGGCTCAGGCGGAATGGCTCGACCAGGTCGTGGCTTTGCTCATGGCTAAGCCGTCGGTCGTCGGTGTCTTTTGGGGGCGGCTGGTCGACCCGCCTGACGGCCACCCGTACCCCGGCTCGGGACTGGTCCGGCCGGACGGCACACCCAAGCCAGCGCTCGAGCGGCTGGGAAAGCACAAACGGCTGTGGGCTTGAGCGGCCGTGGCGGCCGAACGGGGCCAGGAGCGTCGTCCGCTTCCGGAAGCGGTGCACTTGTTTCCCTGGGAGCTCGCCCGCTCGGTGGGACTTTCGACAGGCGTTTTGCTAGGATGTGGTGACTGGAGGCCTTGTGCCGCCGTGTGGCGTGTCCGGGACCGGCGCAGTCCGTGGACGTGTCCGGGACCGCCGAAAGGCTCCGGAGCGGGAGCGGGACGTGTCGAAGCCGCACGGACCGGAGCGAGAAACGCGGGCCTTTGTGGGCCGGCGAGCAGAGTGGAGAGGAGTCGAAACGGCGAAGAAAGTCGTTCGCGGCTAGGTGGATTGGAGGCCCCGGCAGGGTGGTTGTGGCGGCAGAGCGGGTCGGGCAGGGCGTCCGGAGCGGACTGGTACGAGCGACTCCGGCGGCAGCAACTAGAACCGACCACAGAAGGAAAGGGAACTCGGAACGGTTTGGAACAAGAGGCAGCAAGCCGCTCGGCAGCGAGGCGTTCAGACTGGTTCGCGGCGCGTCGTCCCGAACCATTCAGCGTTTGTTCCGGCTCACCGCGGCGGACGTCTGCCTCGCGCCGACGGCGGGTCGGGTGAACGTGTCGCGGGAGCGGCGTTGTCGGAACGAACAGCGGGTCGAGCGGACCAACGGAGCGCGTCGAACGGTGTCTGCCGCGCCGGGCCGGTTGGCAGCCGCTCAGGAAGACCGGTGGAGGTTCTTTGTTGGACGAAGCCGTTTCCGCGTCCCAACTGGACCGCTGGCTTGACCTCGCTTGCGTCGACTCTACTCTTTTCCGCAACGGCCGCACTCAGAACGAATTCGCACCGTTTCAGACAGTACGACAAGGTTTTGGACGGCGCGACAAGCCACGACCTGTTCACACGGAGTCGGTCGCGGCGGCAGCCGCCGAGCGGTAGACCAGGAACGAGCCGAGAAGGAGAGCAAAAGGACAGCGAGAATGGCAAAGGAACACGACCCTTACGAGCCCTGTCCGTGCGACAGCGGCAAGAAGTTCAAGTTTTGCTGTTACAAGGTCCGCGCGGACATCGAGCGTGTGCAGCGAATGATGGCTGCGGACCAGGTGAGGTTGGCCGAGCAGGTTTTGGACAAACTGGTCGTTGAGCACCCGGACAACTTGTGGGTCCGCGTCACACGCGCAACGCTGGCGTTTTCGGAGTCGCGGTACGACGAGGCCGTGGCGGAGTGCGACAAGGCGCTGTCGCGGGAGCCGGACCACCCGTCCGCTCTGTTGATTCGGGCCATGGCTCACGTCCAACAGTTGGGCTACGAGCGGACGCGGGCCGAGGTTCAAAAGGCGTTTCAGAAAGGCGCTTTGAAGACGCCCCGTCACGCGGCCATTTTGGCGACCATTGTGGCCGAGCGGCTGTCTCATCGGCCTATGGCTCGTCGGGCTCACCTGGAGTTGGCTTTGGCGCTGTCGGTGACCAGTGGTTCGCTCGACGAAGACCACGCGCAGGCCATGGGGTTGGAGAGCCGGGAGCGGCTGATGGAATTGCTTGAGCGGTTTGAAGAGAACTCGCAGATTCCCCATTGCCTGCGAAGTCCGTGGCGGCTGGAAGAGCTTCCTGAGGAGCTGGCGGGGCGACGCGAAGCCGTTGCCGCTCGAAAGCTGATTGAAGTCGGCTGCTTCGAGGCGGCCGGCAAGCTGCTGGAAGAGCTGACCAAGGAGTACCCGGACGAGGCTCGTTTGTGGTTCAACGCGGGGTTGAGTTACGCGTGGGCGGCTCGTGACAAGCAAGCCATTTCGCTGTTGCGCCGAGCGGCCGAGTTGGCCGACGACTTCGAGACGGCCGTCGAATGGGAGACGCTGGCCCAGGTGCTGGGCTGGGTGCAACGTGAACGGTTGGCCGAGTCGACGGTGACCGTGTTCCGGCTGAGGTCGGCCGACGAGGCGCTCCGGCGACTGGCCGAAGCCGAGCACTGCCTCGCGACTGACTTCGTGACGGTCGGAGACGATGAGCCGGACGGGGCGTCACTGGCTCACGTGAGCTGGCTGGACCAACCGTTTTCCAACGAATGGATGTCCGACCCAGACGCGCCTCCGGAAAAAGTGCCGTGGTGCTTGGCGACCCTCATGCTCGTGAAACCGGACTCCAAGTCGGCTGACGCCGAGGAAAGGCCGGTGGCGCCGCTCATGTTGGTGGTGGTCTCGCCGGTCGAAGGAGTCCACCAGGTCCTCGACGACATTCGAAACTTTTTGGGCGACCTGATTGAAGAAACCGTCGGGGCGGAGCAGTCGGCGCGGCGGATTCTGCCCCAGTTGTTCTTGCGGCTTGTCGGGCCGCAAACGCTCCTGCCCGCAAGCGACCACGGGGCGTGCCGGCGAAAGGTCCGCGACTGGGCACGACGCTTCGTCGAAGAGGTGTGGCTGAAGACGCCTCAGGAAGAGCTGGGCGGCGCGACGCCGGAAGAGGCGGCGGGTCGAGAGGAGCTGCGTGTGGCGTTGGCCGCGGCCGTGTACGTCCTCGACACGTTCTGCTTGGTCGCCGACTACCCGCTGCTGGACGTCGACCAGTTGCGCAGCCGGTTGCAACTGCCGCCGCGGGCGAAGCTCCAACTGCCCCCAAACCGAACGCCGTCCGACCTCAACGCCCTGCAGCTGCAACGGTTGGACGTCGAGGCTTTGAGCGACGAAATGCTGAGCACCGTTTTCCGCTGGTCCAGCATTCGAGATTGGCGCGTGGTGCGGCCGTTCTGCGAGGAGGCTCTGCGCCGGAACCTGTTCAGCCCCCGAGAGCGGGACGAGCTGCGTCAGGCGTTGCTGAACTGCTACGTCGAGCTGGAACAGAGGGAGAAGGCGCTCCAGTTGCTGGAGGAAGCTCAGCAGGCGAGCGGCTCCGGGGTGTGGCTGGACCAGGCGCTGCACCGCATTCGCTGGCGTCAGCTCGCCATTTGGGCGCTGGACCGGCTGCGCGACAAAGAAAACCTGAAACGTGTCCTGGTGGAACTTTGGCGGGACCGCGAAAAGGTGCCGGAGGTGGCGGAGCTGGTCTTGCAAGCCGCCGAGCGCAACAAGCTTTCCGGCCCGTGGGACGACGAGAAAGACGAGACGACCGGGGTGGTCGGCCGCGAAACCGAGTCGGGCATTTGGGTGCCCAGCGGCGCGGACGAGGAAGAACTGAAAAAACTCTGGCTGCCGGGAGACGACTAGTGCTTTGTCAAATCGAAGATTTGGGATGTCGTTTGTGGCCAGCACGACGGAGTCTGCACGGCGGACTGGATTGATCGGTGACGACGCCGACCGAATTCAGTGCCTTCTCCCGCGGCGGGTGCCCGAAGGGCGGATGAGGGGGCAATCGCCTGTGGGAACCAGGCGTCTGGGG
>CAYSAG010000312.1:0-6108 GCA_964428935.1 uncultured Planctomycetaceae bacterium
TCCTTCGCCCTCACTCTCCGCCCCGGATGAAAAAACAAATCCCGTTATGCACCCACGGCGAACCGAAGAACGGCGGAGTTTCGTCGACTGGAGGCCTTGACTGGCCCACGCCGGACGGCCACGACGCGGCGGCCGCCACGTCGTGGCCGTCCGCTCGCACGCCTTGCGTGCGGAACGACGGTCGCGTCGCTCGGTGCGTCGCGTCTCGGGCGACGGAGACCCACAGCGAGCCTTGCGCCGCTCGCCGGACTTTGTGAAAAAAAGCCAGCCGGTCCGCCAAGACCCGAGCAGACCGGCTGGCTGAGAGTGCTCGTGCTACCGCAATGGGCTTTACAGCGAGGCGATCTTCTTGATGACGTCGGCCGTTCGCACCGAGTAGCCCATTTCGTTGTCGTACCAAGCAAGCACCTTGACCATTCGCTCGCCGACGATGGTCGTCCAGCTGGGGTCAAAGATGCAGCTGTGCGGATTGCCGACAATGTCGCTGGACACGATCGGGTCCTCGACGTACTCAATGATGCCCTTCATGGGGCCTTCGGCCGCGGCCTTCATGGCCCCGTTGATTTCGTCGACCGAGGCCGCCTTGCTGAGCGTGACGACCAAGTCGGTCACACTACCGGTGGGGACGGGCACTCGAAGGGCAATGCCCGTCAGCTTTCCTTTCAGCTCGGGCAACACCTTGCCGACCGCCTTGGCCGCGCCGGTCGAGGTCGGAATGGTGTTGATGGCGGCTGCACGGGCCCGCCGGGGGTCACTGTGGATCAGGTCGAGTACCCTTTGGTCGTTCGTGTAGGCGTGAACGGTCGTCATGATGCCACACTCAATGCCGAAGTTCTCGTGCAGCACCTTTGCCATGGGGGCCAGGCAGTTGGTCGTGCAACTGGCGTTCGAGACGCACTTGTGTTCGGGCTTGAGCTGGTCGTCGTTGACGCCCATGACCACGGTCAGGTCCGGCTCGTCTTTGGCGGGCGCCGAGAGGACAACCTTTTTGGCGCCGGCCTTCAGGTGTGTGTCGTAGCCCGCCTTCCCGTCCTTCTCGCGGCTGCGGAACACGCCCGTCGACTCGAGAACCACATCGACGCCGAGGTCCCCCCACGGCAGCTTGGCCGGGTCTTTCTCGGCCAGCACCTTGACGGCCTTTCCGTTCACAATCAACTCGCCGTCGCCGAGCTCCACCGTCCCTTGGAACTTGCCGTGGACGCTGTCGTACTTGAGCAACAGGGCCAGCAGGTCCGGGGCGGACAGGTCGTTGATTGCGACCACCTCGAACTCGTCTGGCCGAGCCGCCATGACCCGAAACGTGAGCCGACCGATTCGTCCAAATCCGTTGATGCCTACGCGAACTGCCACGACTCAGCTCCTTTCCTTCTCCTAGTGCTTCCGACAGATTCGCGCCGTCGGGCCGGTTGCGACGAACTCTGTCTGGAGCGAAGCAACCACCCCTCGGCGCACTCCGAACCCGCTCCCAAAGCGTCCGACACGTTGCAGCAAATGTGAGCCGTTCCAGCGAGGCCAGGCTCTCGAGTTTTCCTTCGTGAGCGTTGACGGCCAAGCAGCAAGCTGGTAGCCGTTCGCTGCGCGCAATGGAGGAGGCAGACCAGGGCCGCATCTTAGTCCCCCTGGCGCAGACTCTCAAGTGATCGGCGGGCATTGGTGCCTCGAGTTGGTGACGGGGAGGTTTGCCGAGGGGCGTGGCTTGGCAGGGTGATCGCTGCGTCGCGCCGGAACCTGTCAAGTTGGCAGGGAGCGGCTGGGAGGCCAGAGGAACGCTCGAATTCCCTAAGTTGCGTCAAAATTGGAAGTTGCGTGGGTCGGCCGGTCTTGGCACAGTGGTTGCAACCGAGCGGGGCGTGTCTTCCGCCAGCCCGGTGGGTTGGCGTGCGGTCGTTGTGTTGGCTGAGGGGTTGGAGTGCGGTCCGCGACGGCGGGGCGGGTCGCAAGCTGGGGCGGCCCGACCGAAAGCGGGACCGGGTAGGTTGGTCTGTTGAACAGAGAGAAGCAGAGGAGTAGCTGTGGCTAAACTGCTGACTTTCGACGAGGAAGCTCGGGCGAAACTGATCGAAGGCGTGTCGAAGCTTTCCCGGGCAGTGAAGAGCACACTGGGGCCGCGCGGCCAGAACGCCGTTCTGGACAAGGGCTGGGGAACTCCCAAAGTCACCAAGGACGGCGTGACGGTCGCCGAAGAAATCGAGTTGCAAGACAAGTTCGAAAACATGGGGGCTCAGCTGGTCAAGGAAGTGGCCTCCAAAACAAGCGACGTGGCGGGCGACGGAACGACGACGGCCACTGTGCTGGCTGAAGCTCTGTTCCGTGACGGGCTCCGTTACTTGGCGGCCGGTGCCGACGCCATGGCTGTGGCCCGCGGAGTCCGGAAGGGGGTCGAGGCGGTCGTCGAGGCGCTGCGGAAAATGTCGAAAAAGGTCGAGGCCAACGACCGTAAGCTGGTCTCGATGGTCGCTTCGATCGCTGGCAACAACGACCCGCAAATCGGTTCGATCCTGGCCGACGCGGTGGCGAAGGTTGGCAAGGACGGCGTCATTACGATTGAAGAGGGGCGCGGGGTGACGACGGAGGTCGAACTGGTGGAAGGCATGCAGTTCGACCGCGGTTACCTGTCTCCGCACTTTGTGACGGACGAGGATTCGCAGGAGTGCGTGTTGGAGAACTGCTACATCCTCGTCCATGAGGAGAAGATCAGCAGCGCTCGCGACTTGGTGCCGCTGCTCGAAAAGGTCGCACAGGCCAACAAGCCGCTACTGGTCATTGCGGAGGACGTCGAGGGTGAGGCGCTGGCCACGCTGGTGGTCAACAAGCTGCGGGGCATCCTGCAGGTGTGCGCGGTCAAGGCCCCCGGTTACGGCGACCGCCGCAAGGCCATGATGGGCGACATCGCCGTCCTGACCGGCGGTCGAGCCATCTTCAAGGATCTGGGTCTGAAGTTGGAGAGCGTTGAGCTGAGCGACCTGGGTCGGGCCAAGAAGGTGATCGTCACGTCGGAGGACACGACGATCGTGCAAGGTGCCGGCAGCAAGGAGGAGATCGAGGGTCGCGCCGAACAGATTCGTCGCGAAATCGAAGAGACCGACAGTGACTACGACCGCGAGAAGCTGCAGGAGCGGTTGGCGAAGCTGGCCGGCGGCGTTGCCCAGATCAACGTTGGTGCGGCCACGGAAGCCGAGATGAAGGAACGCAAGGACCTGATCGACGACGCGTGGCACGCGGTCAAGGCGGCTTTGGAAGAGGGAATCGTTCCTGGCGGCGGCGTGGCGCTGATGCGAGCGGGCAAGGCGCTGGAGCAGTTGAAGTTGTCGGGTGACGAGGCTCTGGGCGTGAAGCTGCTCCAGAGCGTCTTGGAGACACCGCTGCGGACGATTGCCGAGAACGCCGGGTTGGACGGAGCGGTTGTGGCCAACCGCGTCCGGCAGGAGAAATCGGACTGGTACGGCTACGACGCTCTGGCCGACCGCTACGGAGACTTGTTTGAACTGGGCATCGTCGACCCGACCAAAGTGGTTCGGTCAGCGCTGGAGAACGCCGCCAGCGTGGCGTGTCTGCTGCTGACGACCGACGCAATGGTGGCGGAAGAGCCCAAGAAGAAGGAGGAGGAGGAATCGCACAGCCACATGGACGACATGATGTAGCACGAGGCAATGAAACCGTCGCCTGTTCTCCAACGGGCGACGGCAAGCGTGTTGGTGGTCGGTTGCTGGTGGGCCTTTTGGACTGGGCAAGTGGTGCACGTAGGAAGACAAGACGGGAGACAGGAATGCAACTGAAACCTCTTGACGATCGGGTTGTGGTGAAGCCAGTCGAGGCAGAGGAGACGACTGCGGGCGGCATTGTCTTGCCGGACACGGCGAAAGAAAAGCCGCAGCGAGGCAAAGTGTTGGCCGTCGGTCCGGGCCGGCTGCTGGACAGCGGGGAGCGGTGCCCGATCGGTGTCGAAGTGGGCGACGAGGTGTTGTTCAGCAAGTACGGCGGGACCGAGGTCGAAGTGGACGGCGAGGAGCTGAAGATTCTCCGCGAAAGCGACATTCTGGCCAAGATCGTCGAGTAGGCCGTGACGGAAACCGGTAGGCTGCAGGCGGAGCCTCCGTCTGCAGCCGCCGCGGTCGGTCGGTGGGCATCGGGTAAGACACGTGTCGGACGGTTGAAAAGAAATAGAAAGAGGAGTGGTGAGGCGTGGCTAAGCAACTGCTGTTCGAAGACCGGGCTCGCATGAAAATGCAGAGCGGCATCAACAAGTTGGCTGATGCCGTGGCGGTCACAATGGGGCCGACCGGTCGCAACGTCATCATCGAGAAAAGTTACGGCGGTCCCACTGTGACGAAGGACGGGGTGACCGTCAGCAAGGAGGTCGAACTGGAAGACCCGTTCGAGAACATGGGCGCCAAGCTGGTCAACGAGGCGGCTTCGAAGACCAGCGACGTGGCCGGCGACGGCACGACGACGGCAACCGTCCTGGCTCGGGCCATTTTCGAAGAGGGCCTGCGCAGCCTGACGCTGGGAGCGAACCCAGCCGTCGTGCGCCGCGGCATCGAGAAGGCCGTGGACGCCGCGCTGGAGTACCTGCAGGAAATGGCCCAGCCGGTCGAGAGCAAAGACCAGATCAAGCAGATCGGGGCCATTTCGGCAAACAATGATCCCTCGATCGGTGAGCTGATCGCGGATGCCATCGAAAAGGTCGGCCGCGACGGTGTCATCACGGTCGAGGAGGGCAAGAGCAGCGAGACGACGTTGGAATTCGCCGAAGGGTTGCAGTTCGACAAGGGCTACATTTCGCCCTACTTCGTGACCAACCCCGAGGAAATGAAGGCGGTCCTGGAGGACTGCTACATCTTGATTCACGAGAAGAAGATTTCGAATCTGCGCGACTTCATTCCGCTGCTGGAGCGAATCGCTCAAACCGGCAAGCCGCTGTTGGTCATTGCGGAGGACGTCGAAGGCGAGGCGCTGACGGCGTTGGTGGTCAACAAACTGCGAGGCATCCTGCCGTGCGTGGCCGTCAAGGCTCCCGGCTTCGGCGATCGCCGCAAGGCCATGCTGACGGACATTGCCATTGTCACCGGCGGCACAATGCTGTCGGAGGACCTGGGCATCAAACTGGAGAACGTGCAGCTGAGCCACCTTGGCCGGGCCAAGAAGGTCGAGGTGACGAAGGATACCTGCACGATCATCGACGGAGCTGGCGATCCGCAAGCGATCAAGGCTCGCATCGAGCAGCTCCGGCGACAAATCGAAGAAACCGATAGCGACTACGACCGCGAGAAGTTCCAGGAGCGTCTGGCCAAAATCACTGGCGGCGTGGCCATCATTTCGGTCGGCGCCCCGACCGAAGCGGAAATGAAGCAGAAGAAGGGACGCATGGAGGACGCGCTGCATGCCACGCGTGCCTCGATTGAAGAGGGCATCTTGCCGGGCGGCGGTGTCGCTCTGTTGCGAGCGATCGAAGCCGTGGAAAAGGTCCGGGCCCGAGGCGACGAGAAGATCGGTGTCCGGATTGTGGCCAAGGCGCTAGAGGCTCCGCTGCGGCAAATCGCCCAGAACAGCGGCGCGGACGGCGCGGTCGTGGTCGACGAGGTCAAGCAAAAGGCCAAGAACGTCGGGTACGACGCCAACACCGGCGAGTACGTCGACATGTTCGAACGGGGCATCATTGACCCGGCGAAGGTCGTCATGACGGCTTTGGCTAACGCGGCTTCCGTAGCCGGGCTGCTTCTGACGACTCGGGTCATGGTGACCAAGCTGGAAGAAGACGAGGAGAAGGCTCAGCCAATCGAGGGAGCGGTCCGTTGACGGCGACCCAGGCCGGGACCACCCGGCGACGCTGTGCACGGCAAGTCGGCAACTGACTGTCGGGATGGATCGGCCACCGTTTCAGGTGGCCGATTTTGTAGGTGGCGTCGGGTGGTTGGTGAGAAAGGTAAGCCTGTCCGGGTCGAAGGAAGTGGCCCCGGTCGCGACGGCGGGTCCTGCCGAGCAGCTCGGCGGGTCAGAACAGGACCCGCGGACGGCCAGTCCGCAAAAGGCTGGGACCGGGGAACCGATCGGACGACGCCGAGCGGCTCGGGTGCAGCCGGGGAAAGAAGCGGCTCGGGTGACGCGTGC
>CAYSAG010000313.1:0-6107 GCA_964428935.1 uncultured Planctomycetaceae bacterium
CGCACGTCGCCTGCAAGTACTCTTCGGGTCTTTTCAGGAATCAGCGTCGGGGAGCCGGTGGGGGGGCCAGCGTCTGAAGGACGGCGAGGTTGAACGGCGACGGGAGGTCTTTGTTGCCACGGGGGTTTCGAGCATGGCAAGCGGCGGACCAACAGCGGCCGGTGGGGCAGCCATTACCGAGAACATTCTGATTGTCGAGGACAACCCGGCCGACTTGGAAGCGTTGCGCCGCCTGTTGACCGACCACGGTTACCACGTTCGGACGGCAAAGGACGGCGGCCAAGCGCATTCCAGCTTCAGCATGCACCGGCCGGACCTGGTCATTCTGGACCTGATTTTGCCGGGTGAGAGCGGCTTCGAGGTGTGCGAACGGCTGAAGCAGCAAGACGAGAGCGTTCCGATTCTCGTGCTGAGCGTCATTGACATGGACGACGCCCGCGACTTGGCCAAGCGGTGCGGCGCCGACGCCTACCTGACCAAACCCTACGACCCCAAGAAGTTGCTCCAAACGCTCAAAGAGATTGCCCGCCGAGCTTGGGAACGCGCACACCAGCCGGAGCACAGCGACCAGCCGATTCGGTTCCAGTGCAAGTGCGGCAAACGGTTCAAGGTCGCAGCCGTCCACCGTGGTCGGACCATGACCTGTCCAGAATGCGGCGAACCATTGGTCGTGCCCCGCCATTCTTGAACGGGTTGTGCTGCTTTCGGCTCACCCCCGAGCGGCCAGGTGGGCCGACTGGCCTGTCAGCGAGTCCTGGTGGGGAATCGGGAGTACTCCAATGCGGACCCTGGTCATTCAGACTGGCAAGCACAAGGGCAAGAAGCTGCGGCTTCCCGACCGCTTCGACCGTCTGCTGGTCGGGCGAGCCAAGGACTGCCACATTCGGCTCAACCACCCGGACGTCGCCGAGCGGCACTGTCGGCTGAGCGGCAGGGGAGCGGAGCTTGTCGTCGAGGACCTGGGCTCCGGACTGGGCACGTTCGTCAACGACGAACCGGTCCGAGGTCCTCGGGTTCTAAAGGCGGGCGACGTGCTCCGAGTCGGACCGCTCAGCTTCCTCGTGGAAAAGGCGGCTGCTGCGGACGCCGCGAAGTCCGGAACGGGACGCTCGGCCGCACACCCAGTCGACGAGGACGCCATTGTCGACTGGCTGCTGGGCGAGGAACCGCCCGCGTCCGCTGCCGCCGCGCCGCCTCCAGCTCCCGCAGCAGCAGCCGTCGTGCCCAAGCCGAAGAAACGTTTCGCTTCGGTCGCCGAGGAGGCCGCAGACATCATTCGGCGCTGGAACGAGCTGCAAGCGGCCAAGCAGCGCGGCGGAGAACCGAGCCAGGACGAAAGTCAGTCGGAGAGGCCCGGCTGAGGGGGCAACGACGGGGAAAGGGTCAGCGATTCGGCACGCAAGAGTTTTCTCCTGCGCTTCCGGACCGGTTGCACAACCGCGACAGGCACCGATGAGAATCATTGCCGGGAAGTTCAAGCGCCGCAAGCTGCTCAGCCCTCCGGGACTCGACACGCGGCCCATGCCGGACCGCGTCAAGGAAATGCTGTTCGCGCGACTGGAGGACGAAGTCCAAGACGCTCGCGTGGCCGACATTTTCGCCGGAACCGGGACGATTGGATTGGAGGCGCTGAGCCGGGGAGCTCGAAGCGTCGTCTTCATCGAGAAAGACCGGAAGACGTACGAACTGCTCCGTCAAAACGTCGCGGCTTTGGGCGTTGAGCGTCAGGCCGTGTGCTGGTGTGTCGACGTGTTTCGCTGCTCGCTGCGACCGCAGGGCGTCGAGCACGTGCTTCCTTACGACGTGATTTTCATCGACCCACCGTTCGCACTCGTGGAGCAGATTCGACCGGGCGGACCGCTGTTTCGTCCGTTGCTCCGGCTGGCTCGGCCCGCTCTCTCCGCCGACAACGCTTTGCTGGTTCTTCGAACACCAGCCAAGGCCCGCTTCCAAGTCCCCGAAGTCTGGCAACCGGAGAGACCCATTTTGTTGAAGAACATGGAAGTCCACCTGTTTCGCAAGAAGGCGAGCGAAGACGAGGGGCTCTGACGGTTGTCGCCCCCGGCCAGACGCTCTAGCCTTTTCGCGGCGACGACGTGGAAGCACGCCGGCCGGCTCCCGTTTGCCACGCGAGCACTCCCGGGCGGAAATTCCTGCGCGGCTTCGCTCGCCAACCGACGTGCCGGAGCCGGCCGTCACGCACAGCGAGACGTCCGATTGTTTTTTACTGGAGGCGGTTCATGCGGGTACTGGTTGTCATTGGACATCAGCGAAAAGGCAGCTTCTGTCACGCCATTGCGGCCACGGCCGTCGAGACGTTGAAGGAACTGGGACACAGCGTGACGTTCCACGACTTGTACGAGGAAAACTTCGACCCCGTTTTGCGTCACGAAGAAATTGGCAAGGACGCTCCCCTCGACCCCGTGCTCCGACAGCACGTTCAAGAAGTCGTGGACGCCGACGGCTACGTCGTGGTGCACCCGAACTGGTGGGGACAACCTCCCGCCATGCTGAAGGGCTGGGTCGACCGGGTCTTGCGACAAGGCTACTGCTACGAGTTCGGACCGGACGGGGTCATTGGTCTGCTGAAAGGCAAGCGAGCGTTGGTCTTCACGACCTCGAACACGCCTCGAGACGTCGAGCTTTCGGTTTTCGGCGACCCGCTGGAAAACTTGTGGAAGACGTGTATTTTCGGCTTCTGCGGCGTGACGAATTTTCGCCGACGCAACTTCGAGTCGATCATTTTGAGCACGCTTGAGGAACGAAAAGCATGGTTGGAAGAGGCTCGCCAGTTGGTCCGCGAAATGTTTCCGCCCGACCATTAGAAAGCGGTCAGCTGGACGAGGCATCGAGCAGGGTTCGCTAAATGTCGACGTGGCCAGACTGGTTGCGTCGGCCCAAGGCTGGAGAAAACAAGCATGGCAACGAAGCGTTGTTTGCTCGTCTTGGCCTTGCTGTGCGCGTGGGCTTCCCTCGCCCAGGCCCGCAAGCCCAACTTCGTGTTCTTCCTGGTGGACGACTTGGGCTACATGGACGTGGGAGCCAACAACCCGAACTGCTTCTACGACACTCCCAATGTCGACCGTCTGGCGCGGGAAGGCATGCGGTTCACCAATGGCTACGCGGCCTGTCCGGTTTGCAGCCCGACGCGCTACAGCATCCTGACCGGCAAGTACCCGGCTCGCGTCGGCGCGACCAATTGGTTTTCCGGACGTCGGGCGGGACGGTTCCTCCCGGCACCGTTTCGCGACTCCATGCCCTTGTCGGAGGTCACCATTGCCGAAGCCTTGAAGGAAGCGGGCTACCGCACGGCGTTCTTCGGCAAGTGGCACTTGGGACCGACGGAAGAGTACTGGCCCGAAAACCAGGGCTTCGACGTCAACGTCGGGGGCCACAACCGCGGTTCGCCGCCGGGAGGTTACTTTTCTCCGTACAAGAACCCGCGTTTGAAAGACGGTCCGCCCGGCGAGCACTTGCCCATGCGGTTGGCCAGCGAAGCGTGCCGAGTCATTGAGCAATTCCAGGACGAGCCGTTTTTCGTCTACTTCGCGTTCTACAGCGTGCACATTCCGCTGCAAGCTCCACGCGAGCTGGTCGAGAAGTACAAGCGGAAGGCCGAACGACTGGGACTGGAAGGGCGACCGGAGTTCGCCGAGGAGGAGCAGGTCTGGCCGACCCAGCAGCCTCGGAAAGTCCGCATTCTTCAAAAACACCCGGTCTACGCGGCCATGGTCGAGAGCATGGACCGGGCGGTCGGAATGGTGTTGGCGAAGCTGGACGAGCTGGACTTGGCGGACAAGACCATTGTCTTCTTCACGTCCGACAACGGCGGCCTCGCGACTGCCGAAGGACTGCCGACTTCGAACCTGCCGCTGCGCGGCGGCAAAGGCTGGCTGTACGAGGGCGGAATCCGCGAGCCTTGGTTGGTCAAGTGGCCGGGCGTCACCAAACCCGGCAGCACGTGCGACGTGCCGGTCATCAGCACCGACTTCTACCCGACGATTCTTCAGATGGCCGGTTTGCCGCTGAGGCCCGAGCAGCACCAGGACGGAGTCAGCCTGGTGCCGCTGCTGAGGGGCGCCGACCGCCTTGCCGCTCGGCCATTGTTCTGGCACTACCCGCACTACGCAAACCAGGGTGGTTTCCCCGGCGGAGCCATTCGGCTGGGCGACTGGAAGTTGATTGAACGGTACGAGGACGGCCGAGTCCACCTGTTCAACCTGAAGGAGGACCTGGGCGAGCGGCACGACCTGGCGGCTGGCATGCCGGAAAAGGTTCGGGAGCTCCGGTCGCGACTGCACCGGTGGTACAAACAGGTCGACGCTCGGTTTCTCCGTGCGAAGCCAGGCGGTCCACAGCCCTGGCGGCCGGAGGACTGAACGCCCCGAAAGAGGTAAGGACGAGCCCGCTCTCGGGCCGCTCTCGGCGGTCAGAAGTCGCGGAACGGTCGACGCGGCTCCGCAGCGTCCATTTCGGCTCGCCAGCGAGCGAAGCGCTGCTTGACCTGCGCGAGCACGTCGGGAAGCTCACGCGACAAGTCGTGCCGCTCGCCAATGTCTTTCGACAGGTCGAACAGTCCCGAGCCGGCCTTGGACTGGACCCATTTGTACTTTCCGACGCGAGCGGCTCGGTCCCCTCGACGCTCCCAAAACATTTCCGTCCGTTGAGACTTTTCCCGCCCCGCCAGGACGGGCAGCATGTCGAAACCGTCGTAAACCACGCCCTTGGGCAACGGCTGACCGGCTAGCCGCGCAAAGGTCGGGAACAGCTCCAACGAGCTCAAAAACTCGTCGCACACACTGCCGGCCGGAATGACGCCGGGGTAGCGAGCCAGGAACGGCACGCGAATGCCGCCCTCGAACAACTGCCCCTTGTGACCACGCAGCGGACGGTTGTCCGCGCCGCCACTACCTCCGTTGTCCGAGAAGAACACCACCAGCGTGCGGTCGGCCAGGTGGAGTTCGTCCAGCAGGTCCAGAATCGAACCAATGGCGTCGTCCATGCACGTAATGGCCGCCAAGTACTCCAAGCGACGCTTCTGTTTGCTGGGAACCAACGCCGGTTTGCCGTAGCGAGTGCCGCGGACGTAGTCGTCCTTCAGGTGCGGGTAAAGCTTCTTGTACTTTTCGGGCGCCTGAGCCGCTCCTCGAATCTTCGGGTCCAGGTTGGAGGCCATGTGGGGAGCGTTGAAGGGCAGGTAGAGAAAGAACGGACGGTCCTTGTTTTCTCGAATGAACCGCAGCGCTTCCCGCTGAAACAGGTAAGTGCAGTAGGTCCCTTTGTCCTCGGTCGTCGGGTGGTTGTTGCGGTACATGGACGGAACGCCGTACCGCTCGTGTGTGAAGTAATCAATCCCCGTGTTGACGAAGCCGTAGAACTGGTCGAAGCCTCGCTGCAGCGGGAGGAACCGCCGCAATTGGCCGCCGTCCCACTTGCCAAAAACGGCCGTGGCGTAGCCCGCCTTTTTCAAGACCTGCGAAATCATGATTTCGCGGACGTCCATGCCCAGGATCCGCTCGGCCGACACCGCGTACTCCTCGGGCGTGTAAAGGTGCCCGTAGTCCGGAGCCTCGTTGCGAATCATGTCGTACAGGCCGTTCCTTTGCGGGTAGCGGCCCGTCAGAATGCTCCCCCGCGACGGCGTGCACGCCGGCCACGTGACGTAGAAACTGGTGCACCGAACTCCCTCGGCCGCCAGCCGGTCCAGGTTCGGCGTAATGACTTCGTCGCTGCCAAAGCAACCAAGGTCGTGGTACCCTTGGTCGTCGCTGACAATCAGAATGATGTTTGGAAGCGGCTCCTCGGCTGCCACCGCCCGGCCCGTCGAGAAGACGGCGGTCAGCAACGAGCACGTCAACCAGGTCGACACGACCAACCAATGCAGCCCAGCAAGCCGTTTTCTCATTCCCCGGTCCTCCGTCCGCGTCGCCAGTCAAACCGAGAGCGGGCCAATTCGGTCAGCTGCTAGCACCAGCCGCGGCTCCGAGACGCAACGCCAACCGCGCAGACCCTCGCAGCGCCGCCGTGCCGCTTGAGCCGAACCCCGGTTTCAGCCACTGCTGTAAACACCTTGTATTGACTTAAATCGTGTAGGTTGCGATAGTTGT
>CAYSAG010000314.1:0-6105 GCA_964428935.1 uncultured Planctomycetaceae bacterium
AATGAGCGGAGCGGCCTTTGTGGCCCATTCGGGGTAGATGGCCTGGACCACGAAAGGCGTGCCGGGAGCCGGGTAGACGCAGAACTGGAACGACGGGTTCCACCGGTCGACGGCCTTTCTCAGCCCCCGACAACGCTCGCGCCAGTGCTCGACTTGGAACTGGGCGAACCGCTCCAACAGCCCGTGCTCCTTCAGCCACCGGTGTCGCTGGTCCTTTTCCAACTGCGGCAGACGGACTCCCGTGGCTTCGGCGAACCGACGCAGAATGACGTCGTCGTACGACAGGTCGTAGAGGTTGGCTTCTTTGCCGGGAGCGTAGTTCTCGTAGTCCAAGAACACGCCAATCAGGTGGTCGTTTTCGGCGCTGATTCGAGCAAACTCGACAATGTACCGAGTCATCCACTGCCACAGCTCGTCCGAATTCGGGCTCCACAAAGGCTGCTCGTTGCCGCTGGCCCAGACCAGCCGTTTGCCGTCGGCCTGCGGACCGTTCGGAGCACGAAGCGAGCCGCGCATCCAAGGCATGTAGTACAGGCCGTACTTTCGACACCAGCGGGCGACGCGACGCACTTCGTCCAGCCGGTCGAAGCCGGCTCGCGGCGACAACACGTTGAAACCGGCTTCTGCCGCCGCCCGAACCATCCATTCCTCCGTGACCCACTTGGCCTGCGGCTGCATGACCTTGTCGACCAGCACGCGGAACTTGACCGAACGTCCCAGTGCCTGACGCGACAAAGGCGGCTCGGCTTGCAGCGTGTTCGAAGCCGCGAGACAAAGGAAGGCGAGAAGGCTGACGGCCAGCTTCTTCATGGTGGGGCTCCTTTCGGTTCGAGCTGCTAAACAGAGCCACGCGGGGACCGAAGTGCGTCGGGCGGCGAAACGACGCTCCTCGCCGACGGTTCGGGTTCGTGCGGCGCTACGCTCGCAGCGAGGACCCATTTTGCCGAGGTTGTCCGGGAATGGGAGGGCCGCGCTCCGTCGTGGCCGCTGACGGTTCGTGTCCCGAGGCCAGCTCAAGAAGACACGTCCGGCTGCTCCGAAACCCGCGAATCCCCGGAGGAACGCGGATCAACTCCCGGACACCCTCACTGAGCCGGCTGGTGGCGCGGAGCGGGAAGCCGGCTCCGGCTGGTTCGGGAGCACCTGAGGCCGAGGCCGCTTGACCCGACCGCAGGGGCGACAGTTCGGTCCGGGCGTGGGCCCCTCGCCCAGGTCGCGTCGAGCCCGCTCGGCCAACTTCAGCAGACGCCGCACCACGTCCGGCCGCTGGTCGGCCAGGTTGTGTCGCTCCGCCACGTCGTCCCGCAGGTTGTACAACAAAAGACGGTCCATGGGCCGACCGTCCCGAGTGTTCCGCACTTTTCCTGGAATGGCCAGGTGCAGCTTCCACGGTCCTGAACGCACGGCGTACAGTCGGTTGGTGTGCCAGTAGTAGAACGCGTCGTACGGTGTGTGAGCCGACTCGACGCCCGCCAGCAACGGCCAAATGTCGTGGCCGTCAATGATTCGGTCCGACGGCACCGACGCTCCCGCCAGACCGGCCAGCGTCGGCAGCCAGTCCATCATGGTGGTCAGCTCGTGGCAGACCCGCCCGGCTGGAACGTGGCCGGGCCAGCGCACCAGCAGCGGCACGCGCATGCCTCCTTCCATGGTCGTGTAGCCCCAGCCGGAAAGTGGAGCGTTGCTGCCTTGGGGCGGGTTGCGGCGCGGCGCCCCGTTGTCCGACGTCCACACGACCAACGTCTTGTCTTCCAGTCCGAGTCGCTGGAGCGCCGAAAGGATTTCACCGGTCGACCAGTCCAGCTCCTCGACCGAATCCCCGTACGGTCCGTTCCGGCTCTTTCCGCGAAACCGCTCGCTGGCGAACGGTCGCTTCGTGCTGCCGGGCATGGCGTGAGCCAGGTACAGGAAGAACGGCCGGTTGCGGTTGGCCTCCAGAAACTCAATGGCCTTCTGGGTGTAGCGTTTCGTCAGCAAGTTGCGGTCGACCGGCGCCTCAATGACCCGCTCGTTTTCCATCAGCGGCAACGGTGGCCAGTTCGTTCCCGGACGGGGAGTCATGTCGTCGCTGTAGGGAATGCCGAGGTAGTAGTCGAAGCCTTGCCGAGTGGGCAGGAACGGCGGTTGGTCGCCCAGGTGCCACTTGCCAATGCACGCGGTGCGGTAGCCGACCGCCTTCAGCAGTTCGGCCACGGTCACTTCGTTCGGGTTGAGACCGTTGGGCGAGACGGGGCGCAAGACGTGCCCGTCGGGAACGGTCCAGTCGAGCCCGACGCGGCGCGGGTAGCAACCGGTCAGCAAACTGGCTCGCGACGGCGTGCAAACGCCGCTGGTCGAGTAGAAGTCGGTGAACCGCGTCCCTTCGGCGGCCAAACGGTCGACGTGGGGAGTCCTGTGCTTGGTCGAGCCGTAACAGCCGAGGTCGCCGTAGCCGAGGTTGTCGCACAGAATGAAGACCACGTTGGGACGCAGCGGGCGGCTGGCCGGTGCGTCGGCGGCCGGGAGCGGTCGGTGCGGGCAAGCCGTCGCCAGGACGAGCAAAGCGGCAGCCGCCAGCGCTCGGACGGACCACCGGCCAGGCGTAGACCACCCGGCGCGTGCGACTTGCGAACCGGGCTCAGCTGCCCACGCGACGCGGCCGGCTCGGTCTGACCGGCCGGCTGGCTCCAACTGTCCCGCGGTGTGCGTGCTGCCGCGAGCGGCCCACTCGCTGCGAACGCCACCGACCCGCTCCAACGCGCCGCCTGCTGCTGGTTCCCGTCTCATGGACCACCTCTTTCCAGTTGGTTTTCGAGTCTGCGCCAGAATTCGGAAGCGGCCGGACAGCGCGCTGGCTCGCGACCCTCCGTTTCCCGCGTCGTTGCGGGCGGCCACAAGGGCCGCCCCGAGGGTTACCGCCGAGCCGCTGCTACGGTTCGCGACTAGGCCCCCCCGTCCAGCTCGCAACCGCGCCGCCGTTTCGGTTGACCACAAGGGCCAACGCTGCGGTTCGCAGCCAGTCTTTCGCGACCCGGAGCACACACGGTTTCCACGAACCGCGGACCACCAGCGCGTGGCGTTCAGCTTCCGCGTTCTGGTCGGCACTCCAACGACAAAATGCCCCACAGCGTGACTTGGGGAACCGTCAGCTCGACGGCGTTGTCCGAGACGCGGAACGACACCAGCTGCGGTTGCTCGCCGGGCGCCAGCCAGGTCGCTCGCTGCAACCGACCGTTCAGTAGCCGTGTCTGCACGCGGACGACCACGTTTGTTTGCGTCAGCAGTCGGTCGTGCGGCGGGTCGTAGTTCGGGTTGAATACGTGAACGACCAGCGGGGCACTGGGGTCGTCGTTCTTGCGCCGAGGCAACAGCCACAGGCGTTTGCCGTTGGCCACCGACACGAGCGGCCGAATGGAGCCCACTGCGGAGCGGACGTCGGTCCAAAGGACGGCGCGACCGGAGCGTTTCCACTGGTCGAGGGTGGCTTGGTCGGTGCGGCTGAGCGAAGTGCCCGGCAGGACGACAATGCGTTCGAAACGCTCTGGCCGCTGCTCCGACAAGCTCCGTTGCCACGCGCCGCCTTTGGGGAACAGCACGCCGAAGGGGTAATTGGCTTCCATGAGTTCCGCGCACGTTTCGCTGTACGGGTCGGTCCATTTCCGTCGTCGCCGACCGTCCGGACCAACCACCTCGGCCGGCCCACCCGGTCGGTACACCACTCCAATTTGCTCGACCGGCTGGTAGCCGTCCAACAGTCGGCTGTTGGCACGGACGAACCGGTAGAGGGGGAGCAACACCGACTCCGGCCCCTTGTAGGCGTGCTCACCCTTGTCCGGACTGAAGCACCACACGTTGTTCGGCACAATGAAAAGGTGACCGTTGGCGTAGGCGAACGCCACCCACATGGAGACCAGTCGGTCCATTCCGCCGCGAGCGGGGTAGTGCCAGTCGCGGACGGTGCCGGCGGTCACCGAAAGGATTTTCCCGAGCGACTCGGCGGCCCGGTACTTGCCAATGACTTCGGCGGGAATTCGTCCTTTCTCCGGGTGGTGCCGGACCTCGCACGTGAAAAAGTCGGCGACCGACCACAGAGCCAGCCAACTGGAAACCTGGCCGGCGTTAATGCTGTAAGCGGCGTTCGGGCCGCCCAGCTCCTTCGTCAGCCGCCCCAGCTCCTTCAGCCACTCGAAGGTCGACTCGCCGAGAAAGGCTCGGTAGTCGCGGAACACGGGCAACTGTTGGTCCACCTGGCGCGTGCGAACCAATTCCGTCAGCCGCTCCGGCGTGCCAGCGACCCGTTTCACTTCCGCGGCGAAGTCCCACGAGTCCAGGTCGGCAATGCCCAGGGCCGCCAGTTGCTGGCGACTGTACTTGCGGGCCAAGTACTTCTTGAAGCCGCTCATGCAGTGCCGACAGTAACACCCGCCGTGTCGACTCAAAATGCCGTTCATGCCGTTGGCACAGTCGACGTGCAGCCCTTTGCAACCGGCGGCGAAGCCGTCGCGCACGCGCTGACGGACGTTCTCGCGGTAAACCGGGCTGTTCAGACACCCCCAGTAGGCCGGCACGCCGTCCACGGTGGCCGGAAACCAGGGGACGACCAGCCCGTTGCCGTTGAAGTCTCGAGCGACCGCCTGGCGCAACGCCGGGTCCTTGGCCAAGTTCCACGGCTGGGCCGAGCACATGTCGAGGTTCGCCAAGTACGCTCGCACGCCCCCTTCGTACGCAGCGTGAACCAGCTCGCTGAGCGGCTGCGGGACGTTCTTCGTGTGAGTGAAAATGACGTCCAGCCCCCAACTGACCAGCGTCGCTCCCCACTTGCGAAAATCCTCCGGGTTCAACGTGTGCTGGCCGGGCGGGTACCACGAGAGCATGTCAATGTCGGAGTGGCGAATGACGGCCGAGTTGGGCTCGCCGGCGCGGGCCGCCAGGCAAAAGCCGACAGCGACCAGAAGAGCCGCGCGGACGACGCGTCGCAGTTCGCTCATTCTGTTGCCTCCTGTGTTGGTTCAATGTCCCTGTGTTGGTTCGAGCCGACGAGCGGCCGCCGCTCGTTCGAGCCGGTGCGGTGCACAGCGGACGCCGGCTGTCAACGCTCCGTCTCCACCCGCAGCACCGCAACCCAGTGGCCGTCGCCTGGGGCCGTCAGCCGGACTCGCGTGTCGGGCGCGAGCGTGGTCGACTGGGCCCAGCTGGTGTGAGCCACGTCGAGCCACCGCAAGGACAGTCGGGCGGACGGTCCCGACACGTCCAGCCCCACGGCTCGGTCGCCGTCGCCCGTGAAGAACACCGCGTACTGCCGTCCGGGCTGAGCCAGACAGTACGCCTCGTTGCTCGTCCGGTCCGAGAGCAAGTCGTTGCGAGGTGTCAGAGCAAACAGGTTCACGCTGCGGAGAAACGACGCCAGGCTTCTCAGGTGTCGCTTCGCCAAGGGCGACAGCCCCAGGCCGTGTCGCGGAGCGGTGGGCGGCACGCGAGGCGTGTCGCGGTGGAAGCGAAAACTGGCAACGCCGGCAAACACGGCCCGCCACAACCGGGCTCCCGCTTCGGCGTCCGTGCCGTGCGTGCGGTCTCGAAACGCCGCGCCAATGGGCCAATTGAAATGGTACGCCTTGACGTTGTTGACCGGCCGCGGCCCACCGTGCTCCTGCACCTTCGCGCGAAACCAAAGAATGTTGTCGTAGTGCTCCTGCCCCGTGGTCCCATTGTTCTGCGAAATGTCGCAGTAGTTGAACGCGTCGTTCGTGACCGGCACGCGCACCTCCGGGTTGTTCCAGTCGCGGAACCGGTTGGTCCGGTAGGGGCAGGGCGGGTGAAAGCGGCGTTGCGTGCAAACGAAAATGTCCGACCAGCCTTTCGAGTGAGCGTAGCGACGAGCGAACCGAGCCCAGTACGGGTCGGGCTCCAACGTCGCGTCGCCAATTCCGCTCTCGTTGTCCACCTGAAAGAGCACGTGGTCGAAGCCGCCGTCAATGACTTCGTCCAGAATTTTCCGGACGAACCGTTGCTGCAGCGGCAAGAGCACCGGGTCGCGTGTCACCGCGGCCAAGTGGAACGGGTTGTAAAAGCCCGTGGGTCCCGGCTTCAACAACGGGCTGTCGGACCAGTCGTAGTTGACGTTGTTGT
>CAYSAG010000315.1:0-6075 GCA_964428935.1 uncultured Planctomycetaceae bacterium
ATTTCTGCAAGACCAGAAGGTTTTCGGATAGGCTCTTACCTTCCGGACCGTCGGCGCGGTCTGTCACTCCGGCTCACCTCGGACTCGAAACTCAAGGTTACTCGGTCCGAAGATTCGATGGTTACGCGCCTCCTCCTGCTGGACTCGACCGGCGTCCCAGTACAGCATCTCGCAATCGTAACAGTACATCGCGCCTTCTCCATGGCGATCTTCAATCGTCCGGACGATGGATCCGTATTCAGACCATTCAATTTTCACAGGGTTAGCGTCGCCGAATTCCGCGGCCAGCTTCTCGTCCGTCGTTCGCACTTCCAGGTTGGCCACGTACCACCCCTCGTTTATCGTCTTTACCAAGACGCGACGTTGTACTTGTCCGGCGGGGAGCCGGGAGTTCACAATTCGACCCACGATGTGCAGGTAGTACGGAACGGCGAGGGGATAACAGACACGGCCCCGCTGCACCGAATCGATTACGTAACGTTCGGCGGTACGCGAGACTGCCCGCGAATCCAAGAAGATCCACGCGTGCGAGCCTCGGGTCGCGTCTGACGAAGACGCAGCCGTGCTGCTCCACGGGTCGGACGGCTCCAGCTGAAGCAAATAGTACCCTGACGGTACCAGCTGCCGGTCGAGTTCGATCGTCGTTCGAGACGGCGCCGAAAGAACCTGGTGCCAAACCAGCTCGAAGCGATCCTCTTTTTGGCGCCAGAGACGGAGCACGCGGTTCTCTGCGACGCCCTTTTCCTGCCAGGTCACGTCCAGCAGCACTTTTTCGCCCCGGCTCCGATCGACGCACTGGATGTCGGTCGCTTCCCAGCGTGTGCGCAGAGAAAGGAGCGGCGCTTCGGCCACGGAGACTCCCAGCGCTGCCGCGTCTAGGTCTAAGCGGAGCCACTTGACAGCACTTCCGCGGCGGATCGACTCCGCTTGCGCAGCGAGGTCATAGACAGCGTAGCCCTCGCGCGTCCACGCTTGCATCTCCGCCAAAGTCTCGTCCCCGTCCTTTACGCGCAAGCATATCTTCTTGTCCCCCCACCAGGCCGGGACCTCGACCATCAGTTTCAGTTCGCCCGATAAATCGCCGAGCCACATTTCTTCTTGAATCGTGTCGTACCACACATCGGCACGCTCGTCCGCCGCGCCCTGCAGACGCCAGCGGATCTTTGGGATCGGCAGGGACAGGGGCACGGTCACCTCGCGGTCTGTCTCACGCAACACCAGTCGTACCGGTAAGCAGTCCCTACGAGCGCTGCCCCTTATGACTGCCGCCCCCGGTTGGCACTCCTCAACCACCACCGGTGGCGAAACAGTAAGTTCTGTGTTGGGCGGCAGGGACAACCGGGCGCGAGCGACGACTTCCTCATCTTCTCGAGCTGGCAAGCAGGTCGGCGGCTCGAAGACCGCTTCGACCCGTGGAATGATGCAGATCTCCCGCCGCCAGTCCCGCCACGGCGGGCAATAAACACGGACAAGGAAGCGCCCACGAGCGGTCGGTCCAAGTAGTGACTTGGCTTTCAGACTCACCCTTGCGTAGCGGCGCTCCGTGTCGACGGTCACGGCTCCGCCGATTTCGGCTAGCGACACATGCTTGGCTTCGGAAAGCGTGCTCGAACCAACTGGGCTCAGCGAAAGATGCCAACGGTCGAGCTCAGCCGCATCGTCGATCGGAACGCAAATATCGGGCGGCGTGTCCAGATAGAGCTCACCCCCTTCCGCTTCCAGACCGCAAGCGTCTGGTTCCCGTGAGAACTCCACACCGGTGAGCTCGCCGCACGAGACCAGTGTGATCGCCAGCGATTGTCCTGTTGATGAGCGGAGCGTGAGAGCGTCGCTCGGCAGCTGGCCGAGGTCCACCCGAAACGCCCGGTACTCGCTCCAATTCCCCGCAAGTTCTCCTTCCTCCGATTGCACAATGTCTTGCTCACAGAACGCGTACCGTCGATCTACGACCAGCCAGAGCTGCTGCCGTGGCAAAGCCTCTTCGCGAAGCAGGCGCCCGGTGCGTCCATCGAACGCAAAAACCACTGGGGCATAGTCTGGAAGCTCGACGTCCCACTCGCGAACCCACGCAGAACCGCTCTCAAAACGGAAACAGTAGCGCCTGGCTGGCGCGGGCACCACCATTTCAACTTTCCCCAGTTCGATCTGCCCGTCGCCAATGTCAAAAAGACGCAGCGGGGTGCGTCGACGCTGACGGTGTGGCCCGTCGCTCCACAGCACCAGTGATGCGCCATCTTGCAATAACTCAGCGGGAACCCTTTGGCGTGGCCATTTGATGATCACGTCTTTGCGACGTGGATCAAAAAACACCGCAGGACCAAGAAATGAGCAACACTTGGAATCGGTTTCATCCGCCGGCCGGACATCAGACTTGAACCGGTCTTCCCACCATTGACGGAAACGGCGGACCACCCGTTCCGGCAGGCTCACGTCGCGCGCATCCAACAAGCGACGCTCCCGCATCGCGGCGACCATCAGCTCCACAGCGGCGACGAAAAATCGCTCCGCCGACGCCCGTCCGTAAAGCAAGTACCGCCGAATCGGCTCATCCACACCAGGAAAGACAGTCGGGTAGCTCACCAAGTACTGTCTGTGTTTCTCCAGTCGCTGTTCGACTTGGCGCAATTGCGCGTCGACATCCTGGCAACGCTGGTCGATGGCCTGCTTTCCGTCTTGCCCGTGTGCCTGCCTTACCACCTCCTCGATTGCTTCCAAATTCTTGTACTGCCGTTCCAGTTCGGCTCGCCGACGGGCCGCCTCCGTCCGGCAACGCCTCACATTCCGCAGTCGCACCCGCCCCTCTTCAAGGTTTCCATCGCCGAACCGCTGAAGCAGCTGCTCCATTTGCTGAAGCTCCCTTTGGAGCCAATCCCGTCTGGTCGTCAGTCCACCCTGTTCTGCAGCGATTCGCCGGACTTCTTCCAGGGCGTCGCGTGCCTGCTCCTCCTGAACCTTGGCCGCTCTCAGAGACGCTTCTAGCCGTTGGACGCATTCCACAGCACTCAAACCGGGCGGCAGACCCAACCGCTCGCCCACGGTTCGACACCGCCGTTCGAAATCCTCCACAACCTGCTCCGCCTGCCGGCACGCTGGTCGTAGTCGTTTCGTCAGGTCCTGGTGCCAGGCCCCGATCCGCGACAGCGTCCTGACCACTGTCCCAGCGTCCCTCCCTGCCAACTCCACGCGGACGGGAACCGCCTTAAGCCATGACAGCATGCGGGCGGTTTCTGTAGTTGCCTCCTTGTCGTTCCCACTCGCCTGTCGTGCCCCACCGTCCAGCCTGGTCGTCCCCTCATCGCCGCTGGTAGCATGGCGTTGGAGCCGGCGTCCGAACTCAGCGACGAGCAGCATTGCAGCTCCAAGAATCACACAGGAGACGGCCAACACGCCTGGCACACCAATTGCAGCCAACAGGAAGATGACGCCAATTGTTCTTGCCGCCGTGCGCGGCCAGGCCTTCCGGCGCGCGTGCCTCGGGCGAACCCCGCGGTCGCCCGGCTCAAGAGCCGCGTGCTGTGAAGCACTCGGTGCTTCGGCCTTTTCGGCGTCCTCAAGGACCTGATTCGATGAGAGACTCGCAAGCATCTCGCCGATTTCATCTCGCCAAGGCTCGGCCGAAACGTCACGCCATGTCTTCTCGATCTGATCAAGGACTTCGCGTTGTTCCGCCTGCAGCCTCTGCAAGTTCTGCTGCGCTTCGCGAAATGCGACCAAGCCGGACGCCAAGTCCTTGATGGCCTTCTCGCACTTGAGAACGTCTTGGTATTGCCTCGTTGCCCCAGCGACTCGCCGCTCACACTCCGCACGCCGCCGCGCAAGCTCCTGCAACTGGTGTTCGATCTGTTCGATTTGCCGCCGTTTGTCGTCCAATACACTTTCGCAGTCACTGGGCAGGCCTTGCGCCACGACAACTTCGCGTCCTTGTTCTTCAAGCCGCCACAGGCGAACGATGTCGTCGTAAAGTTTCAGCGCTTGCTGGAGAATGCGTTGCGAAGCCAGAAGTGCATCGCGTGACTTCTCAAGCTGCCGGAGCTCCTGTTCAATCGCTTCGCGTTCTCCGTCTGCTTTGCGATAGCTGCCCAGCCAGTACAGGATTTCGTCTTTGTCATGGGGATTCGCCAACGTCCGGCGGACGAAGGGTTCAAGAACCTTCTCGAAAAAATCCGGCAGGCAGCTGTTTGGAATCCCGCCGTGCAGCAAGATGTTGCTGAGGTACGGCTGTGCGTCGGGCAACTCAAGGCGCGGGAGCTTCCTCGCCCGCAGGAAATCAACGAACAGCCGGCCCCAGCGGTTCTGCCAGTTCGGATCGCACAAGCCCACCAGTTCGGCGACAACTGGCCAGAAACAGCCCTCGCGATAGGCAGTTGCAGCAGTCCAAACCAGGAAGCAGGCCAGACACGTCGGCGCTGCCGACTCCAGGTAGTGAGTCCCGGCCGACAACCCATCGTCCAACTTCTTGCGGATAAGCCGCGCCAGCAGCATGCCGTCCTGCTCAGAAAGGTCCAAGTCGCCGAGCAAAGTGACGTCGTTCATGCCTTCAGACAGCCGCTGCTCGCATTCGGCCAAGCTCTGGCAGCCCTCGAGCATGACCAGCCTCCCCGAAAGTGGATGACGGATGGAGTAGCCCACGGCGCGCCGCAAAGCAGTAGGCCGCTGTTTCGCAGCAGTCCCTTCTTGTTCACACGAGGTCGCCGAAGGAGCCGCACTTGCAATCCGGGCTTCTCCCGGGACTGCACAGTCGGTCAAAGACGACGATTTCAGCATACCGTCATCGGTGATCGGTACAAGGACGAACACAGCGTACGCTTCCACCGCATCAAGTCACGTGTGTCGTCCCCAAACTCCAAGCCGTCATCCTCCGACATCCAAGACCTCAGCTCAGGCCCAACCAATGTTGACGCGCTGCCAGCCCCCCAGCCGGCGCAAGCCGCAGAGTGGGGAGGGTCGAAACGACTCTGAGACGAGCGCGGCTCGCGAGCCGATGCTCGTGACGTCATTCGCAAAAACGGACTCCGAAGACCGCACGCAGTCAACGTGACGAGCCTTCGATTCGAAGCCCACTTGGCCCGGGAAGAGTTCGATCTACCCGGCTGCCCCAGGATTCGCCCCAACGCGGCATAAAGCCGCAACCAATAAAGACTTACAGCATGCGCGCGTCGTGCGCGCATGGTGTTTTGAGGCGTCTTTTTAGGCGGCTTGACGCAGGCCATAGTGTTGCAGCGCAATTGCTTACCGCGTTGGAGCCGGGGGAGGAGTGGGCTTGGGGAGGTGAGCCGGTCGTGGAGGAAGCGGATGGGGGGAGAGGCCTCGTTGGACGCACACTCGTGCGGTACCGACTCGAACGCCGACAGCCAACAACAAGCCGGGGCGCAGGTCGAGGTCTCTCGCCCGTCGACTCCCCAAAGTTGGTTCCGAGCCACGTCCGGTTGCCGCCCGACACCTTCCGGTTCACCACCGCCGGACGAATCGCCCGTTCCGCTAAACCGTTGGTCGCCGAAAGGCCCGGACGGAGCAAGAACGCAAACACGCACTCCACCTGCTCGAACAAGAATGGAGCCAACCGCTCGCTGTCTGCGTACCGCTTTCGCCGCCCCACCAAACACTGCCTCAACTGCTCGCCCCGCTGGCGCAGCTGCTCCGCCGAGACCTCGCCCCGCAGCCACAGCCGGACGCGAGGGACCGCGTCCCTCCGGAGGGCCACGCTCCGTCGTGGCCGGCGGTCTGGAGGGCCACGCTCCGTCGTGGCCGCCCCCGGAGGGCCCCGCTCCGTCGTGGCCGCAGTTGCTTCGCGATTCGGGGTTTGGAATTCGGAATTCGGGTCCGGGACGCGGGAGGCGGCAGGCGGGACGCGGGACGCGGACGCGAGGGACCGCGTCCCTCCGATTCTCGAACAACCTCGGTCACGTAACAGGTCGCCGTCGGGGTCGCAAAGACGTGCAGCCAGGCCCGTCGTCCACCCACTCGCCAGCCCGTCTCGTCCGGAACCACCTCGGGCGAGCCGCGAATGTCCTGCGGAAGCTGCTCCCACCGCGTCGGACGTCTGCAACGGGTGCCGGCCGTGGACCGTCTGACCGC
>CAYSAG010000316.1:0-6058 GCA_964428935.1 uncultured Planctomycetaceae bacterium
CATCACCAGGATTGTCACGCACAAGACCAGCTCGGGCGCGAACAATCCCAGCGAGCGTCCCACTGTGTCGCGAATCAAACTGTCCAGTAAAGCATCAAAGCTGGTCATGGGACTGCGTCACGTTGAGTTCGTGTTCTGAGACGAAGCCTTACGGTTTAGTCGCCACAGTGTTGCCGGCCAACGTTAAAGGGCGGACTACAAAAAACTCCACGCCCAAGTTCCTGATATCGAATGCTGCAGGCGCTTGGTTGACCACCTGAGGCTGCCGCGACGACCGGTCGCGCTTTCCGAGCTTCCGGTCTTGCCCTAGGTACGCTCAAAACAGGGCAGCGGTCGCAGCCGACGCCATCGCCTGAGCCGCCTGGAAGCCGATATCCATCGAGTTCACGAGGTGCGAGACGGACGCACGCATCAGGCCGAACATGAATTCCGGATAGACGCCGAGCACGATCGCAAAAAACAGCAGGCTCGCCGCCACCAATGCCTCACGCGGCTTGATCGGAGTCAAGGCCTCTGGATGAGGCCCCTTGTACTCGGGACCAAGGTAGACCCGCTGGATTGTCCACAAAATGTACCCGGCGGTCAAAATGACGCCGGAGGCCGCAATCACGGCGATGACGCGATTGTAGTGCCACGCGCTCAGGACCACGAAAACCTCGCCGATGAACCCGCAAAGCCCGGGCAGTCCTAGGGCAGCGAAAAAGATACCCACGGCCAACGCGCTGTACAGAGGCATTCGCCCGAACAAACCGCCGAATTTGTCAAGGTCACGGTGGTGGACTCGGTCATAGACCACGCCCACCAGGAAAAACATGCCGGCGGACGAGATGCCGTGGGCGAGCATCTGGAACATGGCACCGTTCATTCCCATCGCCCAGTAATCTCGGCCGACCGTCGCTCCGCTCTCACCGATCTTCCAAACGGCCAATCCCAGGATGACGTAGCCCATGTGGCTGACCGAGCTATAGGCCACAAGGCGCTTGAAGTCAGTTTGAGCCATCGCGGCGAAGGCACCGTAGATGATGCTGACCGCCCCGATGATCACCAAGGCATATGCGGCGTGCTGGGCGCCCGCAGGGCAAAGCGGAAACGCGATTCGAAGGATACCGTATCCACCCATCTTCAGCAGGATGCCGGCTAGGATCATGCTGATCGGAGTGGGAGCTTCGACGTGGGCGTCTGGCAACCACGTGTGGAATGGCACCGTCGGCACCTTGATGGCAAATCCAATGAACAACAGAACGAAAGCCGCGATTTGCATCGTCCGGCTGAATTGGAAATTGGGGACCTGGCCTTGCCCAATCGCGGCAAGATGAAGCAGGTCGAAGCTGGAGCCGCTGTTGAAGTAGAACATCAGCATGGCGACCAGCATCAGGACGCTGCCGAAAAGAGTGTACAAAAAGAATTTGATGGCTGCGTATTCCTTGCGAGGCCCGCCCCAGATGCCGATCAGGAAGTACATCGGCAGTAGCATGACCTCCCAGAAGACGTAGAACAGGAAAAAGTCCAGCGCGAGAAAGACGCCCAACATGCCGGTTTCAAGGAGCAAAAACAGAATCAAGTAGCCGCGGATGTACTTCGTGACGCTCCAGGAGGCCAGCATAGCCAGCATGCTGATGAAACTGGTCAAAAGTACCAGGGGCAAACTGATGCCGTCGACACCTAGTTGATAATAGACGTTCCAGTTCGGAATCCAGGGAATCTTGCATTGGAGCTGCACTTGCGGCTGGGCGGGATCGAAATACATCCACAGTCCGACCGTCAACAGGAAGGTCACGACCGTCACGCCCAGCGAAAACCGACGCATGGGTTCCTCGGCTTTCGGGTTAAACGCCAACAGAGCCAGAGCTCCCAACGTCGGCAAGAAAATAATTGCGGACAGAAGGACTGCAGGGTTGATCATGGCTGTCTTTGTCCCCTCCAGTGCTTTGACCCAAAAGTCCTGTGCCCCGTGGCGGGACGTCGTCGGTAGAGTTTAGGCGGACAGGGCTACCTCATTCAGACTGTCCGATCATCTTGTTCCTGCTTCTCCGTCTGGCAAGCCCGCTCGACCAGCCTCCCTTACTTGCTCCGAATCGAGTCGATCCGGTGGTCAAGCGGTACCTCGCACAACTTCCACCCATGAACTCGCAACGCTACTTCGGGAAGAAGATGTACAGCATCACGAACAGCGTGACGACGCTGACCGCGATGAACAGGACGTATTGCCGAAGCCGTCCCGTTTGCAACAATCGCAGGGTGGCTCCGCATTCGTGGATCACGTCTGCAATCAGGTTGACGGCACCGTCGACAACGCCCTCGTCGAAAAGTCGGTCCAGTCGAGAGGTTGTCACGCCCAGACTGCACACAAAGTGCAGGAAGCCGTCCAGAACGTAGCGGTCGATCTTGGCGACAAACCTTGCCACAACGTGGACCGGCCGAACAAACAGAGCGTCGTATAGCTCGTCGAAATACCACTTGTTGACCAAGAACGAGTGGACTCCGCTGATCTGCTTTCGGATCTCCTCGGGATCGATGAGCGGGCGACAATAGAGGAAATATGCCAGCAACGTGCCGACGACGGCTGCTAGGAGTGCCTGGGCGCCTGCTGCCGCGTGCGCGGAATGAGCCATTTCATGACTTGGCAGCGTGACCGAAACTGCGTGCCCGGCCGAGGCGACTCCCTCCGCCAAACCCACCGGTTCGCTTTGTAAGAGGAGGCGATAGAGCGGTCCTTCTTGGCCGCCCGCAGCGACAAACATGGCAAAGAAGGCCAGGACGACCAGAGGACCGGTCATGACCCAAGGAGTTTCGTGGACATGCTCGTAAAGTTCTTCATCGCGGGGTGGTCCGGTAAACGTCGAGAACCAGAGTCGGAACATGTAGAAAGCGGTCAAGCCCGCCGTGATGAGCGGGACGACGAACAGCAACACATGTGATCCATTTTGCTGGGTGTAGGCCAAAGCCGAAGCCATGATCGCGTCTTTGGAATAGTAACCGGAAAAGGCGATCAAGCCGGGTATCGCGAGTCCCGAAATGGCGATCGTGGCAATCAAGAAGGTCAATCCGGTGATGGGCATCTTCTTCAGCAGTCCGCCCATCCGCCGCATGTCCTGCTCGTGGTGGCACGCAATGATGACGCTGCCCGACCCAAGAAACAGCAACGACTTGAAGAACGCATGGGTGATGAGGTGGAACAGGCCGGCTGCCCAACCAGCCACCCCGATTCCCAGCATCATGTATCCCAACTGACTGATAGTCGAATAGGCGAGCACGCGCTTGATGTCCGTCGCTACGACAGCAATCGTGGCCGCCAAGAACAGTGTAATGCAGCCCACGTACGCAATGGTTAGCAACACCTCCGGCGTGAACATGGGGAAGAAGCGTCCGGCCAAATAGACGCCGGCCGCAACCATTGTGGCGGAGTGCACCAGGGCTGAAACGGGTGTGGGGCCTTCCATCGCGTCAGGCAACCACGTCTGCAGCGGAAACTGGGCGCTCTTGCCGACACAGCCGGCAAATACGCCCAATCCGGCCGCGACCAAGAGCCAGTACGGAACGGTAGTGGGTCCCCCGGTCGACGCCTTCTCAGCCAAGCGGCGTCCGTCCACGTCACGCAGGTAGACCACGCCGTTCTCTTCGTCGATTTCCCCTGCTTTCGGCTGCCCCTCGCTGCCGCGCAGCATCTGGAAAAGTCCGGGCTTGAGTGGTCCTCCATCTGCAGGCTGGTAGTTTGCAAACCGGAAGGTTCCAAACGATGACCAAATGATCATCAAACCAACGATAAAGCCGAAATCGCCCACTCGGTTGACGATGAACGCCTTGTTCGCCGCTGTGCTGGCGGAGTGTCGCTCCACGTAAAAGCCGATCAGCAAGTAGCTGCAAATGCCGACCAGCTCCCAGAAGACGAACACCATGAAGATGTTGCCGGCCAGCACCAGGCCCAGCATGGAAAAGCTGAACAGCGAGAAGTAGGCGAAAAACAGGTAAAACCGGCCGGGCCGGTGAAGGTGACTTCCGTTGGGAGTGTGAACCAAGTGGTCCACGTGGTCGTCGGTTAGCTCATCGGACATGTAGCCGACTGCGAAGATGTGAATGCACAGAGCGACGAGTGTGACCATGGTGAACATCACCAAGGTCAGGCTGTCGATGTAATAGTCGATCGAGATTTCCAGGTCGCCGAAGCGCGCCAGGCAGTAAATGGTCCCGGCCAGTGGGAGTTGGACGTGCGCAGAGCCGCTCGTTGGGGCGTCGTGCGTTCTTGGGGCGCCGGCTTCCTGGTGCTCGGTACTGGCGACGTGGTGGGCATTCCCTTCGCTGGCAAGAATCGTGCTCCAGTCAATCCCCATGGCCAAGGCAGTTGCGCTGAGCACGAAGCCGGTTCCGATGCAGAAAATGGCCAGTCCGGCGGCGGCCTTGCTGCGTCGGTTTTTCTGCCAGTATTTCGCAACGACCTCGACCGCGAACCCCAGCAATGGGAGCAGCCAGGCAGCGATCAGAAGTTTCGGAATCAGGGTTTCAGCAGTCATTGCCCCGGAGTTCCAAACCGTCTGCTTGGGAACGCCCTTTCGGGCTTGTTGCCAGCGTCTGACTTCGTTTAATCATTTCGACGTCGCTCAACCGCGCAAGTCGTCACCGCGGTCGACGTCGATGGTCTCAAATGCGTTGTAGTAGCTTAACGCAATGGCCAGAGCCATGGCTGCCTCGGCCGCCGCGAGGACAATCACAAACAACGCCATGGCCTGTCCGTCCAGTCCCAGCGGGGTAAAGTGCGAAAAGGCCACCAAATTGACGTTCGCGCCGTTCAACACCAGCTCGACGCCCATCAGCACGCCGATGCCGTTTCGTTTGGTCGCCATGCACACGACGCCGCACACAAACAGCACGGCGCCCACTAACAAGTACGCATTCAACCCCGCTCCGGACATTTCTTGCCGCTCCTCGCGGAAGCTTTTTCTTGTTCCGTTTCCCGGTGCCGACTGACACCCAAAGAAGACACAGAGCTCCGAGCCATGCAGGGTCCGCTCGACGGAGCTTTCCCAGGCATCTTTGCTGCCAATTCTGAGCCGACCGGGCGTTTACGACTCGCCCGGCCGCTCGTGCGTTGCTTTTCGCCGCTTGCTTCGAGCCAAGTAAGTGGCGCCAATCAAGACCACGAGCAGGTGGACCGAGACGATTTCGAACGGCAACAAGTACCCCGTGCTCAACTGGTTCTGTTGCCCTTGCAAGTCTTTGTCTGGCCGCAGCCCCAGCAGCGCCAAACCAATTGGGCGAACTGTGTTGCCCTGTTGCCGCGGATTGAAGGCCGACTTCGCTGAAGGCGGAACGGCTCCTTGTCGTTTGGCCAAGCTCGTCCAGTTGACCCCCAGGAGTGTGCCGACCGTCGTAAAGAGCAGAGCCGTCCCGACCAGTCCGCCCAGCAACAGTTCGCGGAGCGACGACTGAATCTTCAGGTAGGGACCGCTGGCCGTTAGCATCACACCGAAAATCAGCAGCACGAGCGTGCCGCCCACGTAGACCAGCAACTGCGTTGCGCCGACGAAATCCGCCTCCAGCAAGAAGAACAGGCCAGCCGTCGACGCGAGGGAAACGATCAGCCAGAACGCCATTCGAACGACGTTCTGGACAACGACCACCGCGACGGCTCCGCAACAAGCCGCCACCGCCAGTATTACGAATAGCAACTGTTCGCCGGTCATTCGGTTTCTCCCTCGACCTTCTCGGCCGCAGGACGGTCAGCTCTGTCGGTCTTTGAGGGACGGGGCAACCGCTTTGTTCCTGCAGCAAAACGCGGAGCAGCCGGTCTTGGGCTGTTGGCTGGGACGTCAGCGCGTCGGAGGACGTCGGCGTTCCTGACAGCCTCGTCTCCCGACTGCCCCTCGTCCGTCGGACCAGCGGCCAAGTCGGCTCCGTTGAGCGCGACGAGCAGCTCGAAAGAAGCGGTTTGCCCGTCGACCCCGTCCAAGCGTCCTTCGTCCAAGGCTGACCCCTGTTTCCAGCGGACCGGCTCGCTCGTCGACGCCTGCCGCACCGGCACCGCGCTTTGCCCAAGCGGTTGGCCCAAGAGAGTTGAACGTTC
>CAYSAG010000317.1:0-6054 GCA_964428935.1 uncultured Planctomycetaceae bacterium
AACCATCGATCGTCAGACGCTCTCTTCCCCGGGTAGTTACTCAATTGGAAAAGACTCCCAGTAGACCGGGTTCCACCGCCGCAGGTCGTACTTGTCTCCGACTTTGGCAAACGGGTAGGGCAGGCGGTCCCAGCGCAGGCCTTTGGGCGTGTAGTCGCGAGAGCTCATTGTGCACCGGACGTAGTTGCCGCCGCAGCGAGTCAGTTCGTCCAGTTCTTTCACCAACCGGTCGCCTTGGCCGGCCAACTGGAACAGGTTGTCTCGGTCCGAGCCGCCGAAGAGCAGCACCGGCCGTCCGCGGTACTGCCAATACCACGGGTTGCGGGTGTAGGGGCGAAGCTGGGCGGCAGCGGGCGCGGCCAGCCCCAGAAGCAGGGTCAACAGCACCCATTGGGCAAGTCGTTGTCGGAACCAATGCATTGCTTGTGTTCTCCGTGTCGGTGTCGGCTTTCGTGCCTCGAGTTTGCTCAGGCGCGGCCGGTTCTCGACCGCCCACGCCGGTCGTTGACGGAAAGCACTCCACCCAGCCCCGTCCCGGCGGGTGCGTGGGACGACGCGAGCTGGTTCAAACTTGACGCCACCTCCGGCGGCCCGCCAGCCCCCGCTTTACCGCTTTCTCGACTTCAACAAGGACTTCGGAACGCAGCGGACCTGACGTTGGTAGCGCGAGACGACCCGGCCTTGCCGGTCGAGCAGCGTCAAGACCAGGTCGAACACCGAATGCTCTTGCGTGACCGGTCTCAGGTCGACCGTTTGCACTTGGACCGCATTCAGCCCCGGCACGTCGGTCTGCGCTTGTCCGCTCAGGAGCACTTGCTCGCCGACGCGAATCGTCCACCGCACGGTTGCGTCCGCAAACGCTTCCGGCAGGTCGTTGGCCACCCAAATGGTCATGGAGTCCGGCCGCTGGCCCGACAAACGCGGCAACGCGACCACCGGCTGGTTGATTTGCGCCAGCTGGTAGTACGCTTTCTTCGGTCGGTGGTCGTGGCTGACAATGGCCTTGGGCCAAAACACGGGCACGACGTCCAGGAAGTGGAAATGAAAGTAGCCGGCCACCTTTCGAGCCAGCAGTCGCATTTGAATGGCTCGGTCGGCCACCAGGGCCTCTTGGTAGTTTTGGCTGGCCTCAATGTACTCGGCCAGGTTCTTCGGGTCGCGGCCCAAACCGACAAGCTGCCGGACGTCGTGCTTCTCGACCTGACTACACGCCCAAAGCGTGTCGGCGTTGGGGGGAGGCGGAGCGAACTGCGGCGGGTACGTCTTCATTGTCTCGTACGAGTCGAGAGCCTCAGCGCCGAACTCGCCAATGGTCACCATTCGCTGGTCGCCACCGGAGACCGGCGGTGGGTAGCCCCACGTTTGCGGAATCACTTTGCCGTACCAGCCGGCGTAAGTGTGGCCGTCGTCAATGACGTTCGGTAGCAGCTCCCGCGGCAATTTCAACGGCGTTTGCTTGTGGAAGAACCGGCCGCTGATTGGCTTGACGACCCGTTGCGGGTCCACTTCCAGAACGGCCCGCACAATCGGTTCCGTGTCGAACCGGTGCTCGTTGCCGAAACAAATCAGCACGACACCCGGGTTGTTGTAGGTCACGCGAGCCAGCACGCGTCCCGTCTGAATGTGCGGCTTTCGACGAATGCCGTCCGGCAGCTTTCCGTGGCACCCGCCGCCCTGGTCCTGCTCACTCATCATTCCCAGCCGGTCCAACACCTCACGCACCTCGGGCATTTGCACGTGCTGGCACGCTCGGACGGCGTTGAAGTTGCCTGCCTTCAACAGCAACACCGTGTGAATCAGCCGTTCCCTCTGACCCCAGTAAGCGTAAGCGTTCAAGCCTTGAATGTTCGTTCCGCGCAAGTAGCACGGTCGGCCGTTGAGCAAAAACATGGCTTCGGGCAGGTCGGTGGAACCGGTGGCCGGGCCGCTTGCCGAGCTTTTCCCGCCAGCCGACTTCGAATGGCCCGCCGAACGGGCCTTTGGCTGAGCAAGCCGAAAGCTGCGGCAACCGAAGAGAACGTCCCGAGCGTCACTGCGCTGGCCGTCGACCTGCACCCAGACGCGGCAGCGGTACAAGTACGGAGTCTCCGGTGACCAGACTTTCGCGTTGGGCATGGGAATAGTCGTCGTGACGACGTTCGCTCCCGAACGAAGCTCGGCCGACAACCTCTTCTCGTAGACCTGCCCTTCGAAGTTTTCCGGCAGCAACTGGACAGCCAGCCGGACCGAGCGAGCCGCGTCGCTGTCCAGCTCGACCCGCACTCGTGCCCGTCCGTCCGACAGGTCGTTGCGAACGAAAACGGCGTCGACGCGCACCGGCCCCGTCTGCTCCAGGTAGACGTCTCGCCAAATCCCGAAGCCCGTGCCGCAGTGGTAGCCAATGGGCAAGTTGCCGGGAATCGACTGGCTTCGGTCGGGCGTGTACCGCTGGCACTTGGCTCGAATGTCTGGGAAGGTGGCCCAGTACGTCATGGGTTCCCCGAACTCATGGCCGTCGACGACTCGCACAGCCAGCGTGTTGGAGCCGGGCCGAATCTTGTCGGTCACGTCGAACCGAAACGGTTCGTAGTAGATTCGGTGCTTGCCCAAGAGGCGACCGTTGAGGTAGACGTGAGCTTCCCAGTCCACGCCGTCGAAGCACAGCCACAGGCGTTTTCCGGCGGCTGGCTTTTTCGCGGTGAAGGTCCGCCGGTACCAGCAGATTTGGCTCGTCTGGCGGTCGCCTCGGTAGCCTAGCCACTTGTCGACTTTGTCGACGTCGAAGGCGTTGTCGTGGCCGCGCGTCCGGTAGCGCCACTCGGGAACGGTCGTCGTTTCCCACGCCGAGTCGTCGAAGTCGACGGTGTACCAGGGCGGAGCGGGCGGAATGGCGTTGGTCTTTCGAGGCGGGTCCTTGACTTCGAAAGTGAACCGCCACGGACCGTTCAACGAGACGCGGTCCGGCGCAGGCAGTGGCTCTGGCAGAGACCGAAGGAACGGGGCGTAGGCGGCACGGAGTTGCTCGACGCGCCGTGCCAGCTCCCGCTCATTCGTCGGTGCGACGAACCGAGGTGTCGAACCGAGGACCGACTCAATTGGAAACACAACCCACGCGACGAAGACCAGCCAGCCCGCTTTGCGGAACATGGGAACCTCCTCGAAAAACGAATGCCCCTCCCCGAGACCGTTCGAGCGTCCAAGGGCGGACGGAAAGTCGGCTCGTTCGCCAGAGCACCCGCCAGCCTCTCCGCCCCTGCTCGACAGCGAGCGTCGGCACGCAAGACAGCCGGCCAGCCCGTCCCGGACGCTGACTCACGCCACGGCCTCCCTCGCCGACGAAACGCCGTGGTCGGCGCGACAGCCCCCGTGCCGCCGACCAGAGAAGGCCTTTGTCGCGCAGCCAGACACTCAGAACGGTGCCGACCTCGTCCACGACGCCCGTCACATTCGCACGCCGAAAGAATACAATGGTTTCTCGTGCGCTCGCAACAGAGCCGAGCTGCAGTTTGAGCTCGGCCGCTGTCGGGAAGACCAGACGGCCGTTCGCCGGCCCGCGCGGTCCGGAACTTCGCCGTCTCTGGGCGTTCCCTCGCCGCCAAGCGGCACGGGTCAAGCAGCGCCGCGTGGAGCGACCGGGCTGGGCGTCTTCTTGAAGTCGGCTGGAAAGCGCCAAAGACGGCGTCGTCAAGTTGGTTTCGCCCGCCGCCGTGTCGGGAAGGCAGCGTTTCTCAACGAAAGGAACCCGACGAAAGCTGGACGCTCACCTCACCAAAACTGGAGGCTCGCGAATGCAAGTTTTCTGCTCCCCTCTTCCCTGGCGGCTCGACCGGGCAGCGGCGACTGCGTTCCTGTTCGCGGCAGTGGCCGCCGTCGTCGGACTCCCGACGAACGCCCGTTGCGAAGAGGCAGGCCGTCTGGTGCTGGCCGCTGACGGGACGAGCGACTACCAAGTCGTCCTGCCAGACGAAGCTCCGACCGAACGCATTGCGGCGTGCCTGCGCGAGACGGCCCGTCTGGTGCAGGCGGCGTTCCGCGCCAACGGGTTCGAAATTCCTGTCGTGTCTGAGAGTGACCGCGACCCCGCCAAGCCGGCCCTTTTCCTCGGCAACACGCGGTTCGCGCGGGAGCACGGCGTGGACGTGTCGAAACTGCAAGGCTGGGGCTACGTGCTCAAAGCAGCCGGCCGGAACGTGCTGATTGTCGGTCGGGACGAGCCGAGCCCGGTCAAGACCCAAGACCGCCGACGCGGAACGTGGGACCGGGTTGGCACGGCCAAGGGCGTCGTCGACTTCCTGCGCCAGTACGTTGGCGTGCGGTTCCTGTACCCGGAGCTGCCGGCGTACAACCCGGTCAGTGCAGCGGCGCGGGTCGACTGGCAGAGGACGCCGGCCGTCGAGTTCTTGCCGACAAAGACGGTCGCCGTACCCGCGGATTTGAATGTCGAAAAGACGCCGTGGCTGTCCTTCAACACGGCTCACCCGGCGCGCGGCAGCTTCTACGACCTGGCCATGAACCGGTTCCCGCGTGTGGACCAAGCCTTCGGCGGGCACACGTACTGGCGAGCCATTCCGCCGGAGAAGTACCGCAAGACGCACCCGGAGTACTTCGCCCTCATTCGCGGCAAACGGTTGCTCGAAGGTTCGGGCCAGTACTGTATTTCCAACCCCGAGGTGCAGGAGCTGATTTACCGCGACCTGGTTCGACTGGCCGACGCCGGCTACCGCGTCGTCGACCTGGCTCAACCAGACGGCTTCCGCCCCTGCCAATGCAAGCAGTGTTACGACCTCTACGGCACGGGCAACGACTGGGGCGAGAAGCTGTGGATTTTCCACCGCAAGTTGGCCGAGCGGCTGCTGAAGGACCGTCCGGGCGTGGTGGTGCGAATGATTTCGTACATTCAGACGGCCCGGCCCCCCAAGACGTTCAAACAATTCCCGGCCAACACGCAAATCATGCTCACCGGCACCAACGAAGAAGACATTGCCCTCTGGAAGGACTACGTGGTCCCCGGCGGCTTCAGCGGCTACGTCTACAACTGGTGTCCGAACCTGGGCACTCGCTACACGCCAATGCGAACCCCGCTGTTCATCGAGGCTCAGGCGAGGCGGTTGTACCGAGCGGGCATTCAGGCTCTGTACCGGGACGGTCCCGGGCAGCTCTACGGCCTGGAAGGCCCGGTCTACTACGTCATGGGCCGCATGTTCGACGACCCGGAAAACAACCACGCGGCGGAACTGATGGTCGAATTCTGCGAAGCGGCCTTCGGTAAAGCGGCCCGCCCCATGCAACGCTTCTACGACCAACTCTACCACGCCATTGAACTGTACTCGGACTACCTGGGCACACGCTGCCCCGCCTGGGCTTACCGCGACATCTACGGCCGCCGCCACAAGTACCTGTCCGACCCGTTCCGGTTAATCGGGTTCCTCTACACGCCAAGAATCCTCGCCGCATTGGAAACCCAGCTTGCAGCAGCCGAACGGTTGGCCCGAGCCGAGAAAGTGCACGCACGCCTGGCCCTGGTGCGTACTGAGTTCGAGAACTTGAAGCACTTGGTCAAAGTCGTGCACCTTTACCACGCGTACCAGGTCGCTCCGGACCGCCACGCCTTGGAGCGGGTTCTGGACGCCGTCGACGCACGCAACGCCTTCATTGCCAGCCTGTACCAGCCGCCTTACCGCAAGAGAGTGCTCGCCACCTGGGGCCTCGTCCTCTTCCCGCCCCCCGGCCACGACGCCAACCACCTCCGCCTGGCCTACGACCGCTACCAGGAGCCCTACTCGAAGACGCCGCTGAACTGGGACACGGAAGCCAAACGCAAGGAGTTGTCACGAGGTGCGGCGAGTGCGGAGTGAGCAGCCGAAGGAATTCGTCCACGTTTTCCCGACGCTTGCGGGTGCCGAAGCTCCGTGGAGCGTGGTCCGTCAGGTTCGCCTCAGGCGACGAGCCGCAGGCGGCCACGCCGGACCGTCGTCCTCCGCCCGCCGGTCACTGTCAGACAAGCGGGCCGCCGGCAGATTGACCTCGCGGAAGCGGCGCTCGATGGCGTTTGTGGTGCGCACCGCTTTGCGTTCT
>CAYSAG010000318.1:0-6016 GCA_964428935.1 uncultured Planctomycetaceae bacterium
AGTACTTCCCGCGGGGGCGCTCGAAAGGCCACGCGGGTCCGGCGGCCTTTGATCTCGATCGGCCGGCGGCTGACCGTGTGCCGACTCCCTTCGGCCGTCTCGACTGAGAGGGTCATCGAGTAGCGTCCCGGCCGGAGCAGGTACAGCTCGGCCGCCATGGACCGCGGAGCGGCATCCCACAGGAACAGCTTGGCGGCGAACCGGTCGTCGCGAGCTTCGGTGACCCAAGCGGCAATGTCCCGGGGTGGCGTCAGCCAGCGGACCGCATTCAGAGGGAAATAACCGCAACGGCCGGGGTCGCCCGTGACAACCGAATAGATCAAGCTGGGGTTGGGCATCTCAAAACCGGCCACGCCTTCCCGAAACATCATGCCGGGCTCAAACAGGGCCGGGAATCGCAGAACGCGGTCCGTCCACCGGACCTCGCTGGTGTAGCCAGGAAAATTCACTCGCAGCGCCCGCGCGCTGGCCCGCAGACGAGGCAGTAGGGCTTTGATTTGCCGATCCGGAGCGAGATTTCCGACGGCATAGCCCTCTCGACGCAACAGCTCATCGAACTCCGATCGCCCTGTCAAAGATCGGTATTTGGCCAGCGTGCTGGCGAGCAGTCCGAGCCTCGCCGCGCACCAAGCTTCGCCTCCGGGCCTGGACGGTTCGGGCGGCCGGTGCTGCAAGTACCTCAGCCGGATCGCCGCCATCGAGCGCAGCGGCTGCAGGTACTTGTCCTGCTTCGTCATGAACCACGTCAGCAGCAGCGTGTCGTTCAGCATGCTCAGCGCGCTGGGCCACTGGTACAATGTCGGCTCGCCGTGGTTCCGCGGGTCCCACCATTCCGGGCCGAGGCCCCCGACGCGCCCGTCCGGCCAGTGGATGGCCGACGGCACGATGCCAGCCGGCTTGCCGCGTTCGGACCGCGCCGCGGCATCCACCCACGTGTCCATCCAGCGGGAAAAAAGTCGAGTCAACTCCGGGTCGCCCGTGCGTTGCCACAAAAGCAGAGCTGGCTGAACGGCTCGCGGATGATAGACCGTATCGCACGCCCGCTCCGGCCTCGGGTCGACACGGTCGACGCTGAAGTAGGTGCTCTTGAATTGCACAAAGCCCCGCTGGTTGACTCCGGTCCAAAGGTCGCGCATCAGCTCGGCCAACCGTCTGGCGCGACCTTCCCATTCCGGACTGTCCGGCTCCAGGTGCATCATCGGCGTGATAGCATCGGACGAGTCTTCGGCGGAGTGCTCCACGTCGGTCAGAATCGACGTGTAGCCGCCTTTCATGTGTGGCTGGTTCAGTAGCGCGCGAGAGAACTTCACTTGGGCGGCCACGATCTTCGGATCCTCGAAGCCAATGAGCACGGGAACCCACCATCGCCACATTTCGCAGTCGTCGCCCCAACCGCCGCCGTACTGACCGTCCGGCTGCAGACGGTGGTCGATCCACCATGTGATGATGTCGGCCATCCGTTCCAGATTTTCTCGAACCAGGACCGCCCACTCGGGGGCATTCGCGGCCGACGAAAGCGGCTTGTCCCAAGGAATCGGCCGGCCCAGGTACATGCCGATGATGCGGTTATTCGGAAACGCTTGCTGAGCCTGCCGAAAGTTGGCGACCGCCTTGTCCAGGAACAATCGCCGTCGTTTCGGATCGTGCAGGATGTTCCCGCTTTCGAGCGTCATCCAGACGAGCATGCGGCCGCGATAAAGGCAAGTCAGCGGGTACAGCGGGGAGTCCCGGTCGATTCCGAAATCGAAATCGCACGTGCGGTTGACTTCCCGAGCGAACCACGCCAGACGACGTGTATCGTTCCAACGGCGAACGAAGTCAACCATCTTGTCCACATCCTTCTTGAGCGACGCGTCCAGCTCGGACAACCGCTGCAGCCGCACGAGGGCTTCCAGCCTTTCGGATTCGTTCTCCGCGTTCCCGGCTTGATCGATCAGCCGCTGCACACGCGAAGGGACGACCGTCCGTGAGTCGTCAGACGGTGAGTCAAGTTCCGGCGAGGCGCAGGCAAATGATCCGAGCCGCGCAGCACTAGCCAGCCAGATGGCCAGGCAAAGCATCCAAGTTTTCCAGTGAGACTGGCGTGTGAGCATGATGAAGTCCCCCTGGGTTGGCCCGGGCACACGTCCGTCGCGCAGGCGCCCAACGCGTCCGGGTAACCGCCCAATCACAAGTGCCCTGTCGCCGGTCAAGCTGGATGAAGTTCTCACGATTTCGCAGCTGTCAGCCGCGCCATTGTATCGCGTCGTTCTTTGCAACGCCCACGTTGGATCGACTGCGAACTGCATTCGGGGCAAGACGTCGGCTTCTCTCGGCGAACCAGAACGAAGACCACCCGCCCCTTCGGGAACTGGGGCGCCGCATGCTGGCAGTCGCGACTTCACTGCGCGGGGCTGTTTGTGCCCTCATACTTCTTCTCTTTGTGTCACCGCGCGGCCTCTCGCTCTTCAACCAAGACGACCTCAGACGAGATCAGCCCGCGTTTTCCTTGTCAACCCGGACGCAACTTTGGGCACAACCACAGTCTCATTTCTGCAGTCACGGTCGTCACGACGCACTCGTCCAAACCGTACCAGTGCCGCACCACCGCAAACGCAAGGGGACGGGCGCGTTGTCTCACCGCGTTGGCGTCTCTGGATTCTTCGATGAAAGTAGGTTGGACAGGAACTCGATGACCATTCCGCGATTGAGCTGGTGGTGGCAGAACTGGTTGCGGTAGTTACGCAAGCAGCCGTAGCAGCTCGTGTCGGCCAGCTCACCGCCGCAGTCGCAGCGTTGGAGCACGTGGAGGCTCGCTTCCAGGACGGTGCGCAGCGTGTCTGTATCGCGGACCAGACGCCGCACGTGACCGGCGCCGCCCGGAACGTCGTCGAAGAGCACCAGAGACGGCGCGGTGAGATCTCCGGCGTAGGCGTACAAGCAGCCGTCCAGATCGTCTCGCTCGATATCGAGTGCCTCGCTCAACCCCTCCAGCACTGCGTACAACAGCGACAGCCAGAACCCGGGTCTCGCGTCGTGGTGTCCGTCGATTCGCAGCACCGCGACGTCGGTCTTGAACTCATGGCCGAGGCAAACGCGCTTCAGTGGTCTGCGACATTCCGTACCCCACGGCGTCACGTGCGAGCTGGAGCTGGCCCTCTTCAGTGTCGAATAGCCGCAGGCAAAGCAAACGGAGAACCCGCCTCGGCCGGCGTGGTTGATAACGGCCATTTGTCCTTCGGTTGCGGCGGTCGCGACGATTCGCTTGCCGGCCAGGATGAGCTCGATCCGCCCTCGCTCCCTCGACTGGCCCGAGAAATACGTCCGGCTCGACCACGTTCGCGGCGGCCGGGACTCGCCAGGCTTCTCCGGACCTTTGACGTCGGTGAGAAAACCGAATTCAGGAATGATGAACTCCCCGCGCATCCGGCCCACCAGCGGCTGGCCGCACACCTGGCACACTTTCAGTCGGTCGCTGACGTTGGCCAGCACTCGCTGGTAGCACTGGCAGTTGTCGCAGACGGCGTAACGGTACTGCCGCCAGCCTCGGTCGGGCAAGCGTCTGATGTACCGGCTTGTCCAGACTTTGCCGTTGGCAACCACCTTGCTGTCCGGAGCGTACTCGGAGAGCGCAATTCGCAGATCGCGGTCCAGCTCCAGGTCCTTCGCCTCGTCGCTGTGATGCAGCACGTCGAGCTGCACGACGTCGACCGGGAACCCGTACTTGGGGATCACATTCTGGCTGGACAGGTAGCTGATCAAGTACCGACGCTTGATGTTGCGAATGATGCGCAGGATGTGATCGGAAGGCTTTTCCTGTCGGATGAGTTCCTGCCGGGCCTTTTCCAGCTTCTTCACGTCCTCCCGAACCAATTTCGCGGCTCGGGTCAGCACGCCGTCCTGACCGAGCAGGCCACCTTCGTCGTTCACCCACGACCAACTCTCCAAGCCCAGGCTTTCGTGGAGCGGCTCGGGCACGATCCGCTGGAGCGAGCGAGCCAGGGAGGATGGTCGTTCAGCCAAGAACTGCTCGACCAACTCGGGGCCTGTGCCAGGCTGGGAGAAGAAGAAGGTCTCCACGTTCCCGAAGACGTCAGGTCTTTCCTTCCAGAACGCGGCCAGCGCCGTCGCGTAAACATGCCGCCGGACAATCTTCTCGTTCGCCAACTCGAAATACGGCGGCCGGATATGGCCAGCGATCATCCGGTTCGGCTCGCTGAAATGGGCCAAGTCGTGGGGCCGTCGCTGAGCGAAGGTGAGAGCGAAGGCCGCCGTGCCGGTCCGACGGCCGGCTCGGCCGGCTCGCTGCACGTAGTTCGCGGCCGACGGAGGAACATTTCGCATGAATACGGCTTCCAATTGCCCGACATCCACGCCGAGTTCGAAGGTAGTCGAGCAACTCAGCACGTTCACCGCGCCCTCGATGAAGTCGGCCTGAAGTTCCGCCGCGGCACGGCTCGTCAATTGGGCTGTGTGTTCCCGTGCAACCAGTTCGATTGGCTCCAACGTCATGTAAAGACGACGGTAGTGGTTTCCGGGAAGAACTTGGTCCGGGGCGGCCGGCTCCAGCGTCCCCAGACATCGGTAAGTGGGGCAAACGTTCCGGACGTTTCGCAGGGTCAGCCGATGACACCGCGGGCAATAGTACCACTGCAACGACGGGTCGATGGTGGCCTCGCGCAACTCCCAATAAGTCGGTTTCATGCGGTAGACCACATCTCCGCCCCTCAGCGGATGAGCCGAAAAATAGTCGTGCCAGCAACTGCTGCGGTCGGGCAAGTTCAAAGCGCGGGCCCAAATCCGACCCAGGATTTGAACGCATTCATCCCGCGACGGATGCTGTCCCAGTCGATCCAGCAGGCGCTGGAGAAAATCCAGGCGGGCGTTGCCAACATTAGATCCGGACGGACACCAGCTCAGGATGTGCCGTTTCGCGTCGGATGCCTGACCGCGGATGAAATACTCGCGATTCCGCGGCGCGAAAAACTCATCCGTGGGAGCGACGGTGTCTGGAAAAACGATGGCCGAGTTGAAACGCACCGTATCCAGAAGGACTTCGAACAGGGTCCAGACCTCGTTCTCGTCTAGTCCCCACTGCAGCATCGGAGCGGGTGGCTGCCAGCGCTCGGGCCGAACCAGGCCGAAACCCAAGCATCCCAGCCCTTCGAGGCTGTTGCGTCGGTCCAGTGCGAGGAATTCGTGGAGAACCCACTTGGTCACCTCCGCTTCCTTTTCTTCCTCGCTCATGCCGGTCAGCAGGTTCAGCCGATCGGCCAACTGCTTCAACGGACGTACCAGGTCCTGCACGCGCCACCGATTCTCCAGCACGCGCTGCTTATGCTCTTCAAGCGTCCGAAGGATCAACCGGCGTCTGAGGATCTGCCAGTAGGTGCGGTTGAGGTAAGGTGCGAAAAACGCCGCGTCTTGTCGGCTGTCGGAAAAGATCAGCAGCTGGCGTCCGCCGCCGACGCGGGCGGTGCGCTGACCGTCGGACGCTGGCGTAGACGCCGTTGAGCTCCACTCATCGTCTGGCTCGGACTGCGACTGCGGCTCGCCTTCTTCTGACTTCTCACGCGGTGGAATCTGTTGGTATAAGGCAGTCGCCAACACACTGGCTGCCGCATCGTTCCCGGTCAGAAAGCGAAACACGACGCCTGTTGGACTGCGCGCCCCGCAGGCCCGACAGACGTGGACCTCTCCGCTCTTGGACGCCACGCACACCACCGGAACGGTGTGGCCGGGGTCGCAAGCGCACGTGTCGGACATCGAATCGGCGCGGTCGATCGCGCCGCAGCGTACACACAGCCGCAGCCGCTCTTCCGGCTTGGTCTGCCCAATTTCCTCATACCCGACCAGAACCAGTTCGTCCTCGTCGTCAGGCACCGTGCTGGTGGCCTCATCGAGCAGCAGGAAGAACTCCAGCCCAGAAGGATGCTCGGTCGATTCGCGGCCTGGCTGCCTCAGAACATCGCGTCCTTCCTCCGTTGTTGCTCGCTCACCGACCAGATACGGTGCGCCGCATTGCCGGCAAACGGCG
>CAYSAG010000319.1:0-6001 GCA_964428935.1 uncultured Planctomycetaceae bacterium
AGTCCTGTGGCCTAGAGTCTTTTGGCGAAGAACCGTCGCTTGGGCTAGCGGCCGTGCGCGCGGAGGCCGCTGGCTGTGCGAACGGCTTGCAGGGACCGGAGCCGACTGACGGCGGGCAATGGACACCTCTCGCGGCCACCTCATTCCAACGGACAACGCCAATGACCCTTTCGTTAAGAACCGACACTTCGCTTGTGACGGACCCCGTCGCGCGGACGGCCGTTTTTGAAGTCCCGCCGTCCGGCCAAGCGGCGGCCGGCTGTCGGCCGGACTCCGCGGAGCCGGCTGAACGGCCGCTGCAAGTTTGCCACGTCAGCATGACTTTGCAGACCGGCGGGCTGGAGCGGTTGCTGGTGGACTTCGGACGTTTCTGCGACCGAAGCCGCTTTCAGCTTCACTTTGTCGCTCTGGGGCCGCTGGGCCCCCCGGCCGAAGAGCTAGCCGAGCAAGGCTGGCCGGTCCGGTCGCTCTGCACCGTCGGCCCCTCGCGAGTCCAACGCCTTCGGGCATTGGTTCGTCTTTTCCGACAGTGGCAAGTCGACCTCGTCCACTCGCACAACACCTTTGCGCACTTCTACGCGTCGCTGGCAGCGCGGTGGGCTGGTGTCGGCGTGGTTGTCAACACGCAGCACGGACGCGGCTGCGGCTCGGGGTGGAAAGCACGAGCCCAGTTCGTCCTGGCGAACCGGTTTTGCCAGCGAGTTGTCGGGGTGTCTCGCGACGCCACGCGCCTGTGCCGACGGCAGGACCCGTTCTCTGCGCGCAAGACCGTCACGGTGTGGAATGGAATTGACGTGAACAAGTTCGTCTTCCGCGGCCCGCAACTGCACCACACGGCCGTCAGCGTCGCCCGTCTTTCGGCTGAAAAGGACTTTCCGACGCTCCTCCGCGCCGTGCCTCGTGTGCTGGCACGCGTGCCCGACTTCCAATTACGCATTGTGGGCGGGGGTCCGGAAGAAGAACGGTTGCGGCGGTTGGCTGGCGAACTGGGCTTGGGCGCTCACGTCCAGTTTCTGGGCGAGCGGTCGGACGTGCCCGAGCTGTTGGCGCACGCCGGACTGTTCGTTTCGTCTTCTCGCACGGAAGGCATTTCCCTGACGTTGCTGGAAGCCATGGCCGTGGGCCTGCCCGTTGTCGCCACGCGCGTGGGTGGAAACCCCGAAGTGGTCGTCGACGGCCTGACCGGTCGACTGGTCCCGCCCGGCGACCCCGAAGCGCTCGCCCAAGCCGTGGTGGCCTTGTGCAGCTGCAAGGAGCGTTGGCCGGACATGGGTCGACGAGCTCGGTGCCGGGTCGAGCAGTTCTTCGACATTCGCAAGACGGTCGCGCGGTACCAGCGAATGTACCAGCGACTGGCTCGGACGAGCGTCCGTCGTCGCTCAGCCTCGACGGCCGACTCGGGTTGAAGCCGCCGAACGGCCCTTCACCGCAACGAACCCCTCAGTTTGGCGAAAGGCAACTCAAGCGGAACCCAATGACTTCGCACACGGACAAGTTGAAAGTGGCCCTGGTGGGCTGTGGACAAATTGCCGACGCTCACCTGCAGCAAATCAAGAAGATTGAAGGGGTCGAGCTGGTGGCGGTGTGCGACCGCGAGCCGGACTTGGCGCGGCAAGCGGCCGAGCGGTTCGAGGTTCCGCGCCGCTACACGGACTTCGGTGAAATGTTGGAGCGGGAGCGGCCGGACGTGGTCCACGTGACGACGCCCGTCCCCACCCACGCACCGCTCACCGTCCAAGCCCTTCGAGCCGGCGTGCACGTCTACGTCGAGAAACCGTTCACGCTGGACGCGGCCGAGGCGCTCGACGTGCTGCAGGTCGCTCGTCGAACCGGCCGCCTGGTCTGCCTGGGACACGACCAGCTTTTCGACCCGCTGTGGCTGCGTTGCCGTCACTTGTGCTCCGAGCGACTCATTGGCGAAGTGCGGCACGTGGAGTCGGTTCTGGGTTACCCCATTGACGGGCCGTTCGGAAGGCTCGTCTCGGCCGACCCCGAGCACTGGGTGCGTCGACTGCCCGGCGGCCTGTTCCACAACACCCTTTCGCACCCGCTCTACCGAGTCACCGACTTCCTGTTGGACGAGCAGCCGTTGGTGTGGGCCGTGTGGTTCTCACACGACCGGCGGTTCGACTTTCCGACGGAGCTGCGTGTGGAGCTGGTTGGTCGACAGGTCACCGGCACGGTGCTCTTCAGCAGTGCGGTCAAACCGCGGCACCGACTGACGCGGGTCTACGGCACCAAAGGCACGCTGGACGTCGACTTGAACGGACAGGTCATTCGTTTGGAACGGGACGCGTCGCTGCCCGGCGCGCTGGCCAAGTTGGAGGTGCCGTGGCGTCAGTGGCGAGAGGCGTTTGGGAACTTGAGGCGGAACGTCGTTCGGTTTTGGCGGGGCGAGCTGCACTACTTCGCGGGCATGGAAACGCTGTTCCGTCTGTTCTACGAGTCGGTCCGGAGCGGCTCGGAGCCGCCCGTGCCCTACGACGAAGCCCTTCGCGTCACGCGAATTCTGGACGCCGTGTTCGCCTCGTGTCGAGAAAACGCGGCGAAAGTGGCGGCGGTTCGGACCGAGACGGCAGCTTGTCCAAACACCACGGTTCGACCGGACCCCGCGGTGCGCGGCGAAAGGGGCGAGCAGACGGAGCGGCCCGCGCAGACGGAGCCGTCCGTTCGTGGGCCGGAACCGGCCGCGGTCTGACTGCGGCGGCGTTGCGGCAAGCACGCTGCGGCGAGCTGGCCGGGACGGCGCTTCGCGTCTTCGGACCTGCGTCAGTCCCCTGAGGCGGCTCGCCCACCAGCGAGCCACACTCAGCCACGAACGGGCCAGACGACAGCCGAACTGGCCGGCACGACGTGCTGCTCGTTCCGGCCCACGGAGACTGTCAGCAAGCCAGAACGACGGGACGAGAACAACGGAGAAAGAACCTCAATGGTTGTGACTGTCACGGGAGCCACCGGTTTCTTGGGTCGGCGGCTGGTTCGCCACCTGCTGCAGGACGGGCTGGTGGTGCGTTGTGCCGTTCGACCGACCAGCGACGTCGACGGCTTGCGGCAGTTCGTCGGCGAGGACTTGTGGACGCGGGTCGAGCTGGCTCGGGTCAACCTGCTGCGATCGGACGACTGCCGGCGGTTGCTCGAGCAGACCAGCGTCGTCTACCACCTAGCGGCCGCGTTGCGCGGCAGCCCGGCGGTGCTGTTCGCTTCGACCGTCGTTGCGACTCGCCGTTTGGTCGAAGCAGCCGTCGACAGCCCGCTTCGTCGCTTCGTGTTGGTCAGCTCGTTGGGCATTTACGCGGCCGGTGAGTTGTCGGCCGGGAGCACGTTGGACGAGTCGTGCCCGGTCGACCCCAAGCCACACCTGCGAGACGCCTACACCTACAGCAAGGCCGTGCAAGAAGAAGTCTGTTGGCAAGCCTTTCGGCAAAACGGGTTGCCGCTGGTCGTGGTGCGGCCGGGAGTCATTTACGGGGACGAGCGAGGGTGCCTGAGCAGTCGCGTGGGACTGCAAGTGGGCGGCCTGTTGGTTCGAATCGGCGGACGCGACCCGTTGCCGTACACGTACGTGGAGAACTGCGCCGAGGCGGTCGCGCTGGCTGGACTGGTGCCCGGTTTGGAGGGTCAGGTGGTCAACGTGGTCGACGACCAGCTTCCCACGGGCCGGCAGTTGCTGCGGGAGTTGCGTCGGCGCGGACAAGCTCCGACCACCTTCGCCCTTCCGCGCCGACTGGTCGGCCTGCTGGCTCGGTGCGTGGAATGGGCCAGCCGTCGGACGCGCGGCCAAATTCCGCCCGTCGTGACTCGCTACTGGGCTCGCCACCACTGGAGCGGCGTCCGCTACAGCAACCGGCGAGCGAAAGAACTGTTGGGTTGGCGGCCTTCGGTCTCGCTAGGCGAAGCCCTGGACAGGACGCTGTCGTCATGAAAATTCTGTTTCTCAGTTCGGTCTACCCCTCGCCAGACGCTCCCGTCTGCGGGACGTACAACGAGCAGCTTTGTCGCAGTCTGGCTCGGCGTCACGCCGTCCGCGTGGTCGCTCCCCGACCGTGCTGGCGAGCTGTCGTCGGCTGGTGGAAGCGGCGGGGACGCCGAGGCCAAACGGCGGCCGAGCCGGCCGCTGACAGCGTCCACCCGGAAGCGGTCGAAGGCGACACCGCGCCGACGGGCTCGTCCGCCGGCTGTGCGTCCGCCCCACCTCGCGCCGTGCCCGTCACTCGCCCAACCTACTTCTACACGCCCAAGCTGTTCCGTCGGTTCTACGGACAGTTTTTGTGGTGGTCGGTTCGCTGGCACGTGCAAGCCGTGTTGGAGGAGTTCCGGCCGGACTGCGTGTTGAGCTACTGGGTCGACCCGGACGGCGAGGCCGCTCGCCGAGCCGCTCGCCAGGCCGGCATTCCCGCCGCGGTCTTTGTCGGCGGGTCCGACGTGCTGGTGCTGACGGCCAACGCCGCCCGACGCCGTCGCGTTTGTCACACCCTGCGCGGCTTGGACGCCGTCTTCTGCGTCAGCGAGGGACTGCGTCGGGTGGTCGTCGAGTTGGGGGCCGAGCCGGAGCGGGTCCACACGGTCTACCAAGGAGTCGACCGCTCCCTTTTCTGTCCCGAAAGCCGCTCGGAAGCGCGGCGAACGTTGGGCCTTCCCGCCGACCAGCGCGTGTTGCTGTGGGTCGGACGGCTGGTTCCCGTCAAAGGGCTGGACGTGTTGACCCAAGCTTTTGCCACCGCTTGCACGTGGAACCGCGCGTTGCACTTGTACCTGGTCGGCGGCGGACCGCTGCGTGACGAGCTGCAGCGTCAGGTGGAGCGACTGCACGTGGCGGACCGCGTGCACTTCGTCGGGCCGGTTCCCTACGAGCAAACGCCACTGTGGTACCGGGCGGCGAACGCGACCGTGTTGTCGAGCTGGTCGGAGGGCCTGCCGAACGTGCTGCGCGAGTCGTTGGCCTGCGGAACGCCGTTCGTCAGCACGAACGTCGGCAGCGTGTCGGAAATTGCCGACCCGTCGTTTTCGATTTTGGTTCCGCCTGGCGACGTCGAGACGCTGGCCGACGCACTGCTGCGAATTGGCGACGAGCGTTACCGGTTGGGAGCCGCTCAGTACCGACCTCGCTCGTGGGACGACGCGGCCGACGAAGTGGCCGAGCGACTGCAGGCGTTGTGTGCGCGTCGTCGGAGCGGGCGGGCGACGGTCCGGCCGGCAAGCCGTTGTCCCGCGGAGGCCGAAACAGCGACACCGGCCGAGTGCTCAGAAACGTCCGCGGCGGCGAGCGTCGGACGCGGCTCGCCACAGCCGGACGCCAGTCTGCCTGAAGACGCGACGGCACTCCACGACGCGGCCGCGTCTGTCGCAGTCGACTCGCCCCTGTCGGGCGGTCGGCCAGCTTCCCCCGTCGCCGCGGAAGCGTCGGAAACAGCCGCAGCCGCTGCGGAGACAGCCGCAGCCAGTGCCACAACCGCCTGTGCGGAGTCACCGGCAAGTGACGGAGCTGCTCAATGACGGACGAGCTCAAAACAAACGGAAAAAGAAAGCGCGTTCTGGTCGTCGCTTACGGGTTTCCGCCCGTTGGCGGAGCCGGTGTGCAGCGAGCGACCAAGTTCGTCAAGTGGCTTTCCGACTTCGGCTGGGAACCGACGGTGCTCACCGTGGCCAACCCGTCCGTACCCGTGCTGGACCACACGCTGGAGCTGGACGTGCCGCCCACGGTGACGGTGCTGCGAGCTCGCACGCTCGAACCCAGCTACGCGCTCAAGAGCCGGGTGTCGGGCGGCGACGAGCCGAGTGGGCCGAGCGGCCGCAGGCTGCCCCGGTTGGCCAGGCGGGCGTTGCGCCGAGCCGTCAACTGGCTGCTGCAGCCCGACCCGCAAGTCCTGTGGTACCCGGCCGCCGTTCGACGCGGAAAGGAGGCCCTGCAGCGAGTGAAACACGACGCCATTTTCGTCACGGCTCCCCCGTTCTCTTCCTTTCTGGTCGGCGTCCGGCTGGCCCGTTTTTCGGGACTGCCGTT
>CAYSAG010000320.1:0-5978 GCA_964428935.1 uncultured Planctomycetaceae bacterium
GAAGGGACTTTACCGATTTTGACGGTCAGTCCTGCTTTGCCGAGCGGCGTCGGAGTTCGGTGGAGGAAACGTCGGCCCGAAAAACAGACTCCGGCAGCTCTACGAACAACTGCCGCAGCCGGGCAGGGACCGGCAGGTCGGCCAACGTGCAGAACCGGCCGTCCGTCAGCCGGCCGGCGACCAGGAACCGGCAGCCGCGTGCCGCCAGTTGCTCCAAAGCGGCCAGCATTTGTCGTTCGCTGTCTTGGTAGAAGCGAGGCTCCAGCACGCGGACGGCCGTGTCGAAGCCGACGACGAAAGTCACGCCAGGGAAGACGACCGACTTTTCGACAAACGTCGCGGCTCGCGTCAGCGCGGCCGGAGCGTCGAGCGGTCGGCACCGTTCGTCCAGAGTGAGGTAGTCGAGCGGAGGCTTGTCGGCGTTGAACAGCGTCAGCTCGTACGCCACCGGCCCTCCCAGCTGCTGCTCCGCCGCTCGACGCAGCAGCCGGTGCCCCTCGTGCAACGGGTCGAAGCTTCCACACAACAGGCCGACGGGGCGGGGTTGGAGGTCGTTTTGGAACGAGCCGTCCGGCAGTCGCCAGACGACCGGCCGCCGGCCTTCGGCCAGGTCGACCAGTGGCCGCTCCGCCCGCCTTTGCTCCACGACCACTCGTTCGCCCTCCAACAGCGGCAGTTGGGGGACGCCGGTCAGCCCGCACGCTTCGGCCACGGCCGCCAGCACCAGTTGCTCGACCACGTCCTCTTCTTCGGCTCGCGTGCGAGCTCCCTTGGTCAGAGTCAGGTGGTAGCAGCGGGTGTGCCGAGCGTCGTGGGTGGCGACCCAGCAGCGGTGGTCGCCTCGTTTCGGGCGGTCGCTGGCCAGCGAGGCCGTGCAGCCCAGTCCGACGGGAACGGCGTGTTGGCGTTCCGGTTCTCGCTGCAGCAACTGGAGCGCCCGCTGCCACGCGGCTGCAGCCAGGAGCAGTCCGGTGCGGCGGCTGCACGCTTGCTCGGGCGGGCGGCCGAGCCAGTCGGCCAGCGCGGCGGCCGCGTAGGGAACACGAGCCTCCAGCAGCGTCCGCGACGCTCCCGGCACCCTCAGCAGCCGGCCAATGGCTCCCGTGCCGCCCCCGGTGACGCTCAGAACAAACATTTGCGGCGCGTCGTGGACTTGCTCCAGCACCGACGTCCAGTCCGACATGGCTCCTGGCTCCTGCACCAGACCGCGCGTCCGCAGACCGAGACGTTCCTCCTCAGCGGCCGGTTCGTCCTGAGCGACGGACTCGTCCTCAGCCACCCGTCGCGGTCCGCAGTCGACGACGTTGAGTGGGCCCGGCTGGTGAAACCCGGTTGTGGTCAAACATTGGAGGGTGGAGCGGCCAGCGTCAAGGGGCTGAACCAAAAGCCGACGGACGGGCTGGGCGGCTGGGTGGGCCACGCGGCAGGGCGGCACGTGGGGCTCCGGCGTTGGCAGACACCACAAGCCGTGTGGCTCCGAGCGACAGGGCCGCACCGCGGTGTGGCTCGACGCGTCGACGCGCAAGCCGTCCGTCGATTTTTCGGCGGCGAAGCTTGGGGCAGGCCTTGGCAAAGCTAGCCGACTCTGGAAAATGCAGTCACTGGTGGCTGGACACCGGTTCGCGTCCGGGCCGCGGTTGTTGCGCCGCCTGCCAGCAGAGTGGTCAGGGGCCGCGAAGCCGTTTGCTGGAAGCAGACGTCGTTTGCTTGTCGAAGGGAACTTCGGCCAACCGCCAGCGCCGGCACGGCCGTGGCCACGCGTCGAGCAGGTGCCCGTTTGCTCACGCCGGGCGACTGCCCTTTTGCTGCGGCCCGGCTTGGACCGGTCGAGCAAATCCGGGTAGGGGTAGCCCTTGTGGCTGCCCCAAACGCCCCGTAGGCCGGTCTGTGGGGGTCCGGGACGGAGGGGCGAGCGGTACGGCAGGAACGGCTCGAACGAAACGGAAGGCAAGGGAACGGGAATGGACGAACGACTGCGACAATTGACCGAGGCCATTGCGTCGGGTGACGCGGCTCGCGTCGAGCAGCAGGTCGACCGAATTCCGAGCGACGACGCGGCCCGTTGCGTTTCCCGTTTGGACGAGCAGCAGCAACTGAAACTGCTCGACCTTCTGCCTCCAGAACGAGCCGCTCAGTTGCTGGAGGAGTTGCCCGAGGCTCACGCCGCCCAATTGTTGGAGCAAATGGACCGCAGCGAGGCGGCGGAAATCTTGAACGAGGTGGCCAGCGACGAACAGGCGGACCTGCTGAACCGCTTGGACGCGGGAGAGGCGGAGGCCATTTTGCGGGCCATGGACCCGGTCGAGGCGGCGGACGCGCGGCGACTGCGTCAGTACCCCGCCGACACGGCCGGCGGCCTCATGATTTCGGAGTACTTGGCCTACCCAGAAAGCTACACGGTTGACGACGTTCTGTACGACCTGCGTTCGAACGTCGAGCGGTACCGGAAGTACGACGTCCAGTACGTCTACGTGGTGGACCAGCACGGACGGCTGCGGGGCGTGCTGCGGTTGCGCGACCTGTTGCTCGCTCGCCCCGACGAGACAATTGCTCGCTTGGCCATTCCCGACCCGCAGTACGTCACCGTGGACGCTTCGCTGCAAAAGCTGGAACGCTTCTTCGACCACAACCAGCTTTTCGGCGTTCCCGTGGTGGACGCCGACGGCCGTCTGGTCGGCGTGGTCCGTCGGCAGGACGTCGAGCAGGCGGCCGAGGAGCGAGCCGGACGGTTGATGCTCAAACTGACCGGCATTCTGGGCGGCGAAGAACTGCGAACCATGCCGGCGTGGAAACGCAGCCTGCGCCGACTGTCGTGGCTGAGCATTAACATTCTGCTGAACCTGGTCGCCGCCAGCGTCATTGCCGTCTACCAAGACACGCTGCAAGCGGTCATTGCCCTGGCGGTGTTTCTGCCAATCATTTCCGACATGAGTGGCTGCTCGGGAAACCAAGCCGTGGCCGTCAGCATTCGCGAGCTGGCTCTGGGGCTGGTGCGCCCCACCGAGGTGCTGTGGGTGGTGGGAAAGGAAGTGGCCGTGGGACTCATGAACGGCGTGGCGTTGGGCGTGTTGCTGGGAGCCATTGCTTTTCTGTGGAAAGGCAACGTGTGGCTGGGCGTGGTGGTCGGGGCGGCCTTGGCTGCCAACACGGTCCTTGCCGGTGCTCTGGGCGGGGCCATTCCTTTGGTGCTCCGCCTGTTCAAGCAGGACCCGGCCATGGCTTCGGGCCCCATTCTGACGACCATTACCGACATGTGCGGTTTCTTGTTGGTGCTCAGCACGGCCAGCTTCGTCCTGGACCGGCTGGCCGGGTGACGGCCCGACGCCCGACTGGTTCTGCCACCGGTGCGAGCCGGTGGTCAGGCGAGCCGTCCGTGGGCAGCCTGTTCCTCGGAGTGTGTCGCTGACGCCGCCAGCGGGCGCGTTGCGTGCCTGAGGTCGCGTCGGAGCGTCGCTCCTGCCGGCTGGCCGCGGTCTTTCCTTCCCGACTCCGTTCCTGCCCGCCGCCGGCCCGTCTGGCGGGACTTCGTGCGGCCGTTCTGGTAGTTTAGAATCACGCCGCCCAGAGGCAGACGGTGAACCGTTTGCCTGTGTTCGCGGAGGAGGGGCTGTTGCGCGAAGAGCAGCTCCGGCGAAGGTAGTGTGGCCCTCGAAAAGCAACAAGTCGGGTCCTCGGGAAGAGGGAGCGGTCATGGCCGAGTCGACACGGGTTCGTGGAAACGACATTGCGGAAAAAATTTCGCGGGCGCTAATGAACCACGCCGGTCCGATTGCTCAGTCGTGCGGGGCGGCTGCCATTTTCGTTTACGTCGACGCGTTGGGCGGCGAGCTGCTGCCGACGCCGTCGGGTCTGGAACAGTCGGTCTACTACATTTCGAAAACGGCCGAGGAGCAAGAGTCGCAGGAGGAGCGGGGGACGCGGTTCCTACGCGTGCCGAACGTTCCGCTCAGCCGAACCGGCCAGGTCAAAATCGCCGTTTTCCTGGCCATGGCCCGCGGGCTGGTTCGACGGGGAGACGTGATTCTGTGTTTAAGCGGCTTGCCGGACAGCGGCCGGCTCGACTCGCTGTTCATTACTCAAATCGGGCGTGAGTACGAAATGTACTTCACGTCGGACACGCCGGAGGCCGCGGCGTCCCAAATCAAGCCCGAAGTCCTGGAACGCGTGGTGAACATTGCCATCGAGCTAGGCTACGAGGGACGGGAAGGCAAGCCGGTCGGCGCTCTGTTCGTCATTGGAGACACGGAACGGGTCATGTCGATGTCCCGGCAGCTCATTCTGAACCCCTTCCGCGGCTACAGCGAGGAAGAACGCAACGTGCTGGACCCCGCACTGGAAGAAACGGTCAAGGAGCTGGCCACGATTGACGGGGCGTTCTTGATTCGAGGAGACGGGGTCATTGAAACGTGCGGCGCGTACTTGCGAATTTCCAGTCAAGACGAAGAGTACGAGTTGCCGCAGGGGCTGGGGGCTCGACACCACGCCGCCGCCGGAATTACCGCCGTGACCAAAGCAATTGCCGTGACGGTGAGCGAGTCGACGGGAACGGTCACCATTTTCCGAGACGGCCGCATTGTGACGGAAATCGAGAAACCGCGGCGGCTGGACGTGGTTCGCCGCCACTCGCAAGTGGAAGACTGAGGGCTCGAAGAGCGAAAGGGCCGGTTCGCGCAGAACGGCCGAAACCAGTCGACGGCAACAAAGTGCGAAAGGAGAGGGCAATGAACAGCGAGAAGAACGGGACAAGCAGAGACGGAAACCGGGTCGAGCGGCGTCGGTTCTTGGCTGGAGCGGCCGCGTTCACTTTGTTGGCCCCGCACACCGTGCGCGGGACCCAAGCCAACTCGCAACTCACGTTGGGGCTCATCGGCTGCGGCGGTCGGGGCACGTGGCTCACCCGCCTTTTCAATCAAACAGGCAAGTACCGGTTCGTCGCGTGCGCCGACTACTTCAAAGACCGCGTCGACCGAGTGGGCCAGAAGCTGAGCATTCCTGAGGACCGACGGTTCACTCGACTCCACGGCTACAAGCGGCTGTTGGACTGCCAGTTGGACGCGGTGGTCATTGAAACTCCACCGTACTTTCACCCCGAACAGTCGGCGGCGGCTGTGGAGGCTGGCAAGCATGTGTTCGTCGCCAAACCCATTGCGGTCGACGTTCCCGGCTGCTTGTCGATTGCCGAGTCGGGCAAACGAGCCACCCAGAAACGTTTGGTCTTCTTGGTCGACTTCCAAACCCGGGCCGACCCAATCTACCAAGAAGCCGTTCGGCGCGTGCACGCGGGCGACATTGGACGGCTGGTCCTGGGCGAGGCTCACTACCCCTGGAAGGGCGGCGGCCGCGGGGTTCCCCCGAGCGACCCCGAGCAGCGGCTCCGCCAATGGTACTACGTCTTGCCTTTGTCCGGCGACTTCATTGTCGAGCAAAGCATTCACGCGCTGGACGTCGCGACGTGGATTGTGAACGCCGACCCGCTGCGAGCGGTCGGCACGGGCGGTCGCACGGTGCGTCCCGAAGGTAGCATTTGGGACCACTTCGTCGTCACCTTCTGGTTCCCACAAGACGTCGTCGTGTCGTTCACGTCGATTCAGTCCATTCCCGGCGTGAAGGACGAAATTCGGTGTCGCGTTTTCGGCGCCGACGGGGTCATTGACACCGACTACTTCGGCGAGGTTTGGATTCGCGGCAAGAAGCCCTACCCGGGCGGAACCATGGAGAACCTGTACACGAGCGGAGCGTTGCGAAACATCGAACAGTTCTACAAGGCCGTGACGGAAGGAGACTACTCGAACTCCACCGTCGCCCCCTCGGTCCGCTCGAACCTGACCTGCATTCTGGGCCGAACAGCGGCGTACCGAGGCCGTGAGGTCACTTGGAAGGAGCTGCTCGCTTCCGCCGAGAAGCTCGAACCCGACCTGAAAGGCGTAAAGTTGTAACGACGGACGGCGCGAGCCGTCGACACCGCCCGGGTTGCGACG
>CAYSAG010000321.1:0-5966 GCA_964428935.1 uncultured Planctomycetaceae bacterium
AGCCAACGAAGACCGAAGTCGTTTACCAATTTCATGGAGAACTACCCCGTTGCTCGCCAACGGCCTGGCCCAAGGACCGAGCCCACCGCATGAGGGCCATGAACTTGGGGCTGCTCTTCGGGTCCTCGTCGTAGTACTCCAGCACGCCCCAACTGCCCCATTTGCTCCAACGAGACACAGAAGAGAAATTGCAAAACAGGTCGCCGCCGACCTCGACCCAAGCCGACAAGTACCGGTCGTAAATGCGACCCATTCGGGGGTGCCTGTTGGCCGCGTGGAACAGCTCCGTCAGCCGCTCGTTGTTCTCGCCGCCTCGAACGCCCACCAGGTGCTGGCCTCCTTCGTACGCCACAAGAAGCAGTCCGTACTTGTCGGCCACCTTCTTGCACTCACGCATGGCCCGGACCGCTCGCGGCAGAGACTTCTGTTCGACGTAGTCCAGCACTTGGTCGACGGACCACCGAGCGACTTGGTCGGCCGTGGGCATGTTCCGCCGACCCCCTCGACCCGGCACGTTCATGGCCACGTAGGGGGCAATGCCCAGCGCGTCGGCGTGTTTGTAGGCGTCTTCGTAGGGGAGGACAATGTGGTCCATCCACCACGGGTTGACCGCTTGCCAGGCGAGCACTCGCACCAGCCGGTCGGTGCCGCCGAAAACGTCTTCCCAGATGCGAAAGATTTCGACCGACCGCTTGGCGTAGTACATTCCACCGCCCTCCCACGGCCGGTCTTTCGGACCAATGCCCAGCCGCCGAGCCTGCTCCCGAGCGTAACGGCTCTGCGGGAACAGGTTGTTCCAGACCTCGTTGGAGTACTCAATGTAGACCTTTCGGTCCGGCTTGAGCCGGTCGCGCACCATTTGGGCGAACCGGCGGACGTAGTCGTCGTCGGCCATGTGGGGCATGCAAAACCAGGCGTCGGCGTCTTGCCGGTTGCACAGGTCAATCATCCATTCCAGCGGAACGCCCTTGGTTGTGAACGTAGCGTCCGACAGCGTCGGCCGCTCCGACCAGGTGCGGACCGACGACCCGTTCGTTTTCATCCAGTCCATGAAGCGGAAACAGGCCACGCCTTTCCAGCGTTTCAGAAACGTCGGGTGGAACGGGTTGTCGCGCCACGTGCGTTCGAAGCCCGGCATGAGGACGCGAATGTTGCGGACGTAGTCGTTCGGGTCCGTCTCGACCAGTTTCAGAAAAATGGTTCCGCGGCTCGAGTCCACGTCGATCACCAGTCGGCCTGGGCGGCTCTCGACGACCCGGGCGGCTCCGCCAAACTCCAGCCGTCCTCGTCCTTCGTAGAGCACCGTGTAGCGCCCGGACGGGTAATGGCCGCCGCGAATCGTGCACAGCAAAGTCTCGGCCCAGCAGTTCGGCTCCAGGCGTTTCACCCAGCCGTGCTCGTCCAGCTCCAGCGGCGGCCCCTTGCCCCAGCCCGTTCCGCGTCGCTGGCTGATCCACTTGCGCGACAACCGGAACACGTCCACAAACGGCAGCTCCGTGTTCCAATCGGCCGGCCCGGCCAGGTTGGTTCCCAGTCTCGGTCGTGCCTGGTCTGCCGCGGCCAGAGGACTGACCTGTCCCAGACAAAGGCAGGAAGCCAGTGCGACGGCCGTCAGAGCCCAAGCCGGCCGTCGTGGGCTGGAATGAAGACGGTTTCGCATGACAGTTCTCCGAAGTTTGTCGGCACGGACTCGGTGGCTTCAACACGGACGCTGTTCGGGACGGAAGTCGTGTGTGTTTCGCGAGCGGGCGAAACAGCTTCGCCAGTGTACCGGCTGGGCATTGAGCCTGCCAGGGGCTCGCGCGAAGGGGGCTGTGGCCGAGGACGTGAGGTGTCGGGCGGCCCCCGGTCGGCGACACTGGAGCGGAATGGCAAGGCCCGGCCGGGGCGTCGTGCCATCCTGGATTTTTGAGGTGCCTGTTCGTACGATCGACCGAGTGTTCTTGGCGCTTTTCGGAGGCAGGGCGCGTCTGCGAACGGCGACCCGGTCGGGGCCGTGCGGCCGGAGCAACGCGGCGTCGACGGTGACGGGCCACGCGCTGGGCGGTCCAAGCACGCGGTGAGGCGTGGCCGGACCTTGCGGCGGTGCGTGGTTTTCGTCCAGACACGGGGTTCGGCTCGTCCGGACGAGAGGTGCGGGTTGGGAGAGCACGCACATGGCGCTGATTGAGAAGTCGCCCAGGGAAGAACGGTGGGGCTGCGCGTTCGGACTTCTCGGCAGCGCGGTTGGCATGTTTCTTTTCCCAGCCCTCGCGGTTCGGAGCGTGCAATTGGAGCCTGGAGAGAGCGTTTGCGGGACGTTCGCCGCAGGCATGGGCGTCGTCGGCCTGTTGCTCGGGGCGTTGGCCGGGACACTGGTGGGAATGATTCTGAGCCACCTGGTGCCGTCCAGGGACCAGTCGGACGACGAGAGTGAGTCCGGCTAGCACGCGTGGCCGGTCGAGACGGTGCGCCGGAGAAACGCCTGCAGGCTCTGGTTGCCGGCTGGTTTGTGAAGGTCGGTGGAGCGACGCGCGTCCTCGGCACGACGACGGAGAAGAACCATGAAGCGAGTTGGTCTGGCTTGGCTGGTTTGGCTGTGGGCTGCGGTCTGTCTGGGGCAGGACTACCCCTACCAGAGCATTGGCATGGGTGGAGGCGGCGGCATGTTCACTCCGGCCGTGGCGCCAGCCGACCACAACTTCTGGCTCCTTTCGTCCGACATGAGTGGCTGCTACCGGTCGCTCGACGGCGGCCGCTCCTGGCGCATGATTCACCACAAGCAAATCAGTGGTGCCAATGGCTGCAAGCCGGCGTTCCACCCGACGAACGAGAAAGTCGTCGTGTGGCTGGACCGACTCAGCACGGACAAAGGTCGCACGTGGCGGCCACTGCGTCCGGACAACCCGCCGTGGGGGAAGGACCGAATCAGCCACGCCGTTTGCCTGAGCGACTCGACCATTTGCCTGGGCAGCTCCAGCGGGGTGTGGTTGACTCGCGACTTGGGTCGGACGTGGCAGCGGCTGGCGAGCGGGCCGTGTCGTGGTCTGGCCGCCACGGCTCAGGACACCGTGTACTTCGCCGTGGGCGACCGCCTGTACCGCCTTGTCGCTGGAGCCGCCCAGGCCGTTCCCTTGCCGCCTTTGCCAGACGTCGGCGAGGTTCGGGCGGTGGCCGCCGCGTCGGAGCGGGGACGTGAGACGGTCCACGTGGCAACGGCCAGCGGTCTTTTCACGTCGCACGACGCGGGTCGCTCGTGGCGTCAGACCCGCAAAGGAGAGCTGGCAGACGTCGTCGTGGCCGCCAACCGGACGCAGGTCGCTTACTGCTGCAACCGGAAAGAGGTTTTCGTCACCACTGACGGCGGTCGGTCGTGGTCGAGCTGCTTCCGCATGAAAGAGAACGTCGAGCCGTCTTGGGTGCAGACCGAACTGTACTGGGGCTACTACATTGTGCACAACGGCTTGAATGTTTGTCCGAACGACCCGTCGATTGTGCTGGTCAGCACGCAAGGCGACTTCTACGTCAGTCGTGACGGCGGCGGACACTGGAAGCCGGTCATGAACGAGCGGGTGGGCACGGCACCGAGCGGACGCGGGGGCCGCTACCGGTCGATTGGTTTGGAAGTGACGACGTGCTGGGACTACTACTTCGACCCGCACGACCCCCTGCGGCACTACATTGCCTACACCGACATTGGCTTCGCCTACTCAGTCGACGGCGGTCAGACGTGGTCCTACGGCGGGCGCGGCAGTCCGTGGAGCAACACTTTCTACGGCATTGCGTTCGACCCGTTCGTCCGAGGAAGGCTTTACGCGGCCTGTTCCAGAAAGCACGACATTCCGCATTGGACCCACGTCAACTCAGACTACCGACCGGGCGGTGTGTGCGTCTCGACGGACGGCGGCATGACGTGGCGTCCCAGCAGCACGGGGTTGCCCAAGCTGCCGGCGTGTGGCATTGCCGTCGACCCCAGGTCGCGGCCCGGCCACACCACGTTGTACGTGACCATGTACGGCGACGGTGTTTACAAGTCGACCGACGGCGGTCGCACTTGGCACAAGAAGCCGGGCGTGGGGCGTGAAGGCAACCGGCACGTGTACCAGGTGAGCGTGCACGAGAAGAGCGGCGCGGTCTACGTCAGCGTGACGGGCAACCGGCACGGCTCGCGTTTTCCCGTACCGGGCGGGTTGTGGAAGTCGAGCGACGGCGGCGAGTCGTGGACGGAACTGACCGCCGGACTGCGCCTGGGCTGGCCGACCGGCTTCGCCGTCCACCCGCAGAACCCCGACGTCATTTTCTTGGCCGCTTGTTCGTACCCCGGACCCGGTGGCGACCAGGGCGGTCTGTACAAGACCACGAACGGCGGCCGCACCTGGAAGCACGTGCTCAAGAACCGGGACTTCGGCAAGTACGTCCATGCCATGTTCGTCACGTTTCACCCGGACGACCCGGACATTGTCTACCTGGGAACGACCCGCGGACTGTGGGCGACGAACGACGGCGGCACAAGGTGGTACGAGGTGGAAGACTTTCCGTTTCGCGTGGCTCACCGGGTGCGAATCGACCCTCGAGACAAGAAAACCATGTACGTGACGACGTTCGGCGGTGGCGTGTGGCGTGGACCGACGTGGACCGGCCCGGGCTCCGGGAGGTGACGGCGGCTGTTGGGCCGGCGCGGGAAAGTTCGTCTTCGACTCTTGTGGCAAAGCGTGGCTCCGGCGGCGGGCGTGCAGCGTCTCAGCCGCTCGCTTTTCGCCAGGTCGGGCGGAAGCGGCCGCGCAGGGCGTCCCACAAGGCCGCCAGGGTGACGCTGTTCAGAGTCACGAACAGCAGCGGTGGAGCGAAAAGCACGGCCTTTTGCCCCAGACGCTGAAAGGCCCAACCAATGAGGGCGGCCAGGTAGAGTCCGAGCTGCAGCGAGTACGTAACGGCGTAAAGCGGCTCGTGACGCAGTGGCCAGTTGGCGGCTGCGACCAGAACGAGCAACACCGGTGACAGCAGCCGCAGCAGTTTGTGCGAAACGTACTCGAACCAGATTGGATTCTTCCACGGCAGCAGCCAGCGCGGGTGGTTGACCACCAGTTGAGCGGCACCGGCAATGGTTCGGCGTTTGCGCACGGCTTCTTGACGCGGTGAGCGGCTCGGACGGTCCCAGACCACGGCTCGCGGCTCGAACACGCACCGGTAGCCCTGCTCCACAATTTGCAGGGGCAGCACGACGTCGTCCAGAATGGTGTTTTCGGGCAGGGGCCGGAACAAGCTCTTTCGAATGGCGTACAGAGCGCCCGTGGCGCCCGGCACGGAACGGAACCGCGACTCGCACTTCCGAATGAACTTTTCGTACCGCCAGTAGGCACCGACGCCGCTGGAGACGGTCGTGGTGTCTTCGTCCGAGCGGAACACGAGCTCGCCCGAGACGACGCCGACCGTCGGGTCCGCGAAGTTCTCCAACAAAGCGGCAAGGGCCGGCCGGCTCAGTTCTTGCCGAGCGTCGGTCAGCACGACAATTTCGCCCCGGCACGTGGGAACCACGTCGTTCAGCACGGCGGGCTTGCCGCGTCGGTGCGGGAACTCGACCAGACGCACCCGCCGGTCAGACACGGCCCGCACGACTTCGGCCGTGTGGTCGGTCGAGCCGTCGGAGGCCACCACGACCTCCCGCACTTGCTCCGCTCCGTCCGACGCCAGCACGCTGCGAATTTTTCGCTCCAGGTTGTGAGCTTCGTTGTACGCGACAACCACAACCGAAACGTCCTTGCGGACCGGACCCTTTCGAACTCTTTTCGGCCACAAACGCCCCAACGTCCACACCAGCAGCGGGTACCCGACGTAAATGTAGACCAACGTCAGGCCGCTCCACCAAAAGACGACTTTCAACCAGAACGCGTCGACCATTGGTTCTCACCTCGTCGAAAGGCAAAGATCGTAAGAGCACACGCCTGAACTCCAGTCACCACAACCTATCTCTAATCCCGCCTTCTGCC
>CAYSAG010000322.1:0-5930 GCA_964428935.1 uncultured Planctomycetaceae bacterium
CCGAGGTTGAGCGAGAATCGGAGGGACGGTGTCCCTCACGTCTCGCGTCCCGCGTTCCGCGTTCCGCGTCCCGCGTCCCGAATTCCGAACCCCGAATCGCGAACCAACGGCGGCCACGACGGAGCGTGGCCCTCCGGGGGCGGCCACGACGGAGCGTGGCCCTCCGGGGGGCGGCCACGACGGAGCGTGGCCCTGCAATTCCCGGAGGCCCTCAAGTACGTTGGACGGAGGCGTGCGTCGAGTTTCTTGGACTGCGCAGCCTGCCGACCTTTGTCGGGCAGACGAAACCGACGGCGCGACCGGCCAGCCGCCCTGCTGTCGCGACACGCTGAAAGGACGAGCGGCGTCAGACCGCGGCCGTCAAACGTCCAAGTCGTCCACCAGGCTTGCCTCTTCCATGATTGCCCGGTAGCGCTCGCTGGAGTCTTTGCCCAGCAACTGGTGGAACGTGCGGTCGGCCTCCAACTGGCTGTCGATTTCCACCTTCAGCAGCGTTCGTTTTTTCGGGTCGAGCGTGGTTTCTTTGAGCTGCTGCGGAGTCATTTCGCCCAACCCCTTGAAGCGGCTGATTTCCACCTTTCGGTTGGAGGGAATCGATTCGAGGATTTCTTCCAGATGAGCGTCGTCGCGTGCGTAGTAGGTTTCGTTGCCCACGACAATGCGGTACAGCGGGGGCTGGGCAATGTAGAGCTTCTCCTGGCGAATGAGCTCTCGCATGTGCCGGAAGAAAAACGCCAAGAGCAGCGTGCTGATGTGGTAGCCGTCGCTGTCGGCGTCCATGAGCAGAATGATTCGGCCGTAGCGGAGCTTTCGAATGTCGAAGTTCGGGCCGATGCCGGTGCCCAGCGTCTCGACCAGGTCGCGAATCTCCTGGTTGTTCATGATTTTTGAGGTCGAGAGCGACTCGGTGTTGAGCACCTTGCCTTTGAGCGGCAGGACGGCCTGGGTGCGGCTGTCGCGTCCCATTCCCGCCGAGCCGCCGGCCGACTGCCCTTCGACGATGAACAGTTCGCAGTCTTCGGGGTTGGTCGAGCGGCAGTCGAGCAGCTTTCCGGGCAGGCCGTTTCGACGTGAGCCGGCCGTCTTGCGTCGGACCTCGGTCGCCGCAGCGCGGCTGGCCTGTCGAGCTCGGGCCGCCAACACAATCCGGCCAATCACGGCGTCGGCAATCGACGGGTTGCTGTTCAGCCAGTTTTCCAACGCGGGCCGGACAAGCCCCTCGACCAGACTGTGCACTTCCGGGTTGTTCAGCTTCTCTTTCGTCTGCCCTTGAAAGACCGGGTCGTTCACGAAAACCGACAGAATGCCGAGCAGTCCTTCGCGAATGTCGTCGTTGGTGATTGTCACGCCCTTGTGTTTGATTTCGTGCACTTCCATGTAATTGCGGACCGCTTTGGCCACACCGGCTCGCAGGCCGGCTTCGTGCGTTCCGCCCGCGTGCGTTCGAATGCCGTTGACGTAGCTCCGAATCTGCTCGTCCGTGGCTTCCGTCCACCGCATGACCAGCTCGATTCGTGTCTTGCCGTCGTCGCGCTGCGCCGTGAAGACCTGGTCATGGACCGGCTTCTTTTGCTCTTCTGCCGTCAGCTTCTCCAAGTAGGCCGACAGCCCGTCCGGGTTGTGCAGCTCGTACGTGACACCTTTGACTTGGTCTTCGAAAACGATTTTCAGCCCGCCGTGAATGAACGAAATGTCCTCGAGGTGCTGGCGAATGATTTCGCTGTTGAACTGGGTGCGACGGAAGATTTGCGGGTCAGGCCGGAAGAAAATGGTCGTGCCGTGCCCGCGGAAGGGCCGCACTTTCTTGACCGGCGACGTCGGCTTGCCGCGACGGTACGTCTGACGCCACTCGTAGCCGTCCCGTCGCACGGTCGCCACGAACTCTTCCGACAGGGCGTTGACGACCGACGCACCAACGCCGTGCAGGCCACCGCTGCGAACGTAGTTCTTGTTCGAGAACTTGCCGCCCGCGTGGAGCGTCGTGAGAATCACCTCCAGCGCGGACTTCTTCAGCTTCGGGTGTTTGTCGACCGGAATGCCGCGACCGTTGTCGGTGACGGTGATTGAGCAGCCGTCGGCGTGCAGCGTGACCGTCACGCGGTCCGCCTCACCGGCCAGGAACTCGTCGACCGAGTTGTCGACAATTTCCCAGACCATGTGGTGCAAACCGCGCGAGGTCGTGTCGCCGATGTACATGGCTGGCCGGCGACGAACCGCCTCCAACCCTTCCAGGACCTCAATGTCCTTCGCTCGGTACTCCGACTTCGTTACGGTAGCCATTTTTGTTTTTGAGAGCCTTTGGTTTCCGAAGTTCGTTTGGCTGTTCGTTTCTCGGTGCGTCTTTGCGGCTTCCGCCGCGGCGAGCGAGGGGCAGGCCCGTTCGGTTGGTCGGGCCAAGGGAGGCCGGCTGGCCGAGCACCGTGACGGTGCGCGACCTCGTGCTCCTTCCCGCCTCTTCGTCGGCTTGCTTTCGCGGCCCGTTCTGGCCGTTCGGCTCACGCCGCGACGGTGCTTTCACTCAAGCTGTTTCATTCAACCTGGTTCCAGTCGACCAGTTGAATTTCCGGACGCAAAATCTCTTCGAACGTGGTGCGGTGGCTGGTCTTGACGCCCTTGCCGCCTCGTGAGGTGACGCTGTACTTCATTTGACCGAAGGCCAGCACGCGGTCGTTGCTGTTGCGGACTCGCAGACAGTCGCTGGGGCGCGAAAGCAGCGTCGCACCGAGGACCTCGTCGCCTTCCTCCAGCTTGATTCCTCGCACGCCCACGCCGGGTCCGGACAACACGGGAACCTCCTCAATGGGGAAGTGAATGACCCGGGCTTGGCGGGTGGCCAGGAAGACGGTCTGAGCGTCTCGGACCAGTTGGACGAACACCACCCGGTCCCCTTTTCTCAGTCGGCAGTACTTGCGTCCGGCTTTGGTCGAGGGCGAACGGTACGGGGCCAGTGGCACGCGAAGCACCTGGCCGGCCGCCGTGGCCACGAACAGGTGCGGCGTTGTCGGAACGTCGTCCGACGGCTGCTCGTCCGGCGGAGTGAACCGGGGGTCGGTGGTGACGACGGCCACCACCGAAGCACCGTCGGCCAACTTGACGTGCTTGGACAACGGCTCACCGTAACCGGACGACGGCACAATGTTGTTGATTGGCAGCGTGTAGGCCACGCCGTCGCTCGAGAAGACGACCACGTTGTCCAGCGTGCTGCCCGGCACGACGTCCAGCACAGCGTCGCCTTCTCGCACGCGCGTGGTTTCGACGCTCGTCAGCCGTCCGACCCGCTTCACCCACCCGTCGCGAGTCACGACGACGTTGGTGTTTTCTTTGACGATGTAGGCCTGAGCGTCGAACTCGGCAATTTCCTCCGACGAACCAATCGACGTGCGACGCCGGTCGCCGAACCGCTCGCCCAGCTCTGCCAGCTCCGTCTGCACGACTTTCCACAGCCGAGCATTCGAGCGAACAATGTTCTCAATCCGTTTGGCCTCGGCCCGCTTGTCCTTCAGCTCCGACAGAATCTGGTCGATTTCCAAGCGCGAAATGCGGTACAGTTGCAGCTCCAGCACCGCGTTGGCCTGTTCCTCGTCCAGCCCGAACCGCGACTGCAGTTTCTGCGACGCGTCGGCCTTGCCGCGGCTTTGGCGAATGATTCGAATGGCCTCGGACAGGCCTTTGAACACCTTCGCGAAGCCTTCCAGAATGTGAATGCGTTTTTTGAGCTGAGCCAGTTGGAACTGGAACCGGCGGCGAACCGTTTCAAAGCGGAAGTCCAGAAAGTGCCGCAGCATGTCCACCAGGCTCAGCCGCCGCGGCACCAGCACGCCCTGCGAGTCGGGCACCAGACACGTGGCGTTGTAGTTGAAGTTCTGCTCCAACGCCGTGTGCTTGTAAAGGTAGGTCATGACGAGCTCCGGGTCGGCTCCTTGTTTCAGCTCGAGCACAATCCGCAGCCCGTTCTTCTCGTCCGTCTCGTCCGCCACGTCGACCAACTGCGGCAGCTTGCGACTGAGCACGATTTGACCCAGCTCGGCCATTAAGCTGCCCGTCTCGACGCCGTACGGAACCGAGTAGACGACAATGCGGCTCTTGCCCCGTTTCTCGCTGTCCAGCTTCCACTCGCCCCGAACTTTGATTGAGCCTCGGCCTTCCTTGTACGTTTTCACCAGTTGCCGCCGGTCGGTCACGATTCGGCCGCCCAACGGGAAGTCCGGGCCTTTGATGTACTTCATGAGTTGAGCGACCGTGGCGTCCGGGTGGCGAATCAAGTAAATGCAGGCCTTGACGACTTCCTTCAGGTTGTGCGGCGGAATGCTGGTGGCCATGCCGACGGCAATGCCTTGCGAGCCGTTCACCAGCAGGTTGGGAAAGCGGGCCGGCAGGACGACGGGCTCCTGACGCGTCGCGTCGTAGTTCGGCCGCATGTCGACCGTCTGGTACCGCAGCTCCTCCATCAACTGCTCGGCAATCGGCGTCAGCCGAGCTTCGGTGTAGCGAGAAGCCGCGGCCGGCAGGCCCATGACCGAACCGAAGTTGCCCTGACCGTCGACCAGCGGGTACCGGAACGTAAAGTCCTGGGCCATTCGAACGAGCGCGTCGTAAATGGCCGCGTCCCCGTGCGGGTGGTAGCCACCCATGGTGTCGCCGCAAATGCGAGCGGACTTGCGCGGGTGGCTGCCGGCCAGCAAACGCAGGTCGTGGTACATGACGAACAGAATGCGCCGCTGCACGGGCTTCAGTCCGTCCCGCACGTCGGGCAAGGCCCGCGACTGAATGACCGACAGGGCGTAGTTCAAGTACCGCCGCCGCGTCTCTTGGCTAATCGAAACGTACTCAATCCGGTCGAGCGACTCGGCGGCCTGCCCGTTTCCGTTTCCACTGACGGTCGAACGCTTTCTCGCCAAGAGTTCCTCCCGTTGATTCATTCTTTGCCTTGGTCACGCGACGAGCCGGACTTGCGGCCCGGGCCGCAGTGTTGCTGAAAAACGGTCCGCCGGTCGGACTCGTCTGCTGAGCCGAAAGACGTTCCGAAACGCGGCCGTCGCGAGAGTTCAAGACACAGCCGAGGCGGCCACGCGGACGTGGCGAACGCCTCGTCTGCTGTCTGGCGTTGCGAAACCGAAAGACGTTGCGCCGTGCCAGCCCGGCGCCCATTCCGTTGCAGGTCAAGAATGTTAGACATTCCGCACGGCGCTGCAAACACCACTCGCGTCGAGCTCGGGACAGGTTCGTCTGTGTCGCCGTGAGCACGGTCCGGACGCACCGAGACGCTGGCGCTGGTCTTGCGGTTGTCTTCGTTCGGCGACGCGGCGTGTTCGCTCGGCGCCGGTTCGGTTGTGCCGGCCGGACGGGCTGTGCGGGTTGGAGGAATCTTGAGCGTTGGACCGAGTGGAACGGCCGCGCCGGTGCTGCCGGTTCTGCAGTCTGTAGTGTTAACGTAAGTCGTTGTCTGCCAGTTAGTTGCGGCTTGTCGTCGTTGCCGTCACAAAGCAAAAAGAACGACTCATCAGTCGGACTGCTACCGGCCGAATGTCACTTACGGCTACGACGGCCCGAACAACGCAAGCAACCGGTCGGACCGGTGCACACCGCTCGGTCGGACGCGCGGCGCAACGGCCGGACCGGCGTCCGGGGGCTTGGCGTCGGCGACGCCGGGCGGTGTGGGGAGGCGTGCTGCGGGCGGTCGGGGCAGTTGAAAAAAAGGGAGTTCTGGCAGAGCCGTGGGTCCGTCCGTGGCGTCCGCGGGCTTGCCGGTGACAGACCTTCAGACAACGGAGTGACTTTCCATGCAAACGAAATTGTTCGGCCTGACTTTGGCAGCCACGTTGCTCGTGACGGGGGTCCGGTCGGTGCCGGCGGCTGACAAGCCGGCTCCGCCGAAGCAGTACCCGCACCTCGCCGCACCCCTGTACCCAGCTCCGGTTCAAACGGTGCCG
>CAYSAG010000323.1:0-5860 GCA_964428935.1 uncultured Planctomycetaceae bacterium
GTGTTGTCCAACGGCGTTTTGGACCAGCGTCTCGATTTTGGCGTGCGTCAAGCCGTGCCGGCGAAAGTGGTCCAGGGCGAAGTACAACAACTGACGGCCGAAGCCTCGGTTGCGGAATTGCGGGGCCAAAGCCAGGTTGGGAATGTGGCCCATGCCCGCTTCGTGGTCCATCCACGTCGTAATGAAGCCGGCGACCTGGCCGTCGACTTCGAGCACGAACACTCCCTGCGGGTCGCGCCGGTAGTCCTCGTCCATGTGTCGAGCTTTCCGCCAGCGCCAGTCGTGCCCGTTGATTGGGCCGAACAGCTTCTCGATTCCCTCGTCAATGCACACGCCCTGGAAAGCCTCGACCATGATTTCCTTCAGCAAAGGGATTTCCTCTTTGCGCGCCACGCGGATTTGCGTCGTCACAGGGTGGGTCTCCGTCTGGTCTGGTTGTTGGGCAACTCGGGCTGACCGAGTGAGAACGCTCGCTGGCTCAGTGCCGTGTCGAGGCGCGAAGCCACAACCGACGGCTCCAGCGCACGCTTCCCGCTGGCCGAAGCGGACGCGATTATAATAGACCGCCAGGTTGCTTGTCGTCGGCGCGGCGGTCGAAGGGAGAGGGCGGTTCGCACCGGAGAGGCGTTTCGTCTGGGAGACTGCCAATGTTGGAACGCGTACTCACGGCCGAGGAATTCATCGACGCCAAGCCCGACTTGCCCGAAGCGGGCCGGTGGCACGAGTTGGTGCGAGGACGGGTCGTCGACCTGCAACCGCCCAGCGTCGAGCACACGACGGTCGTCTTCAACTTTTCGAAAGCATTGGGGCAGTTTCTCGAGAAAAACCCGCTCGGGTACGCGTGCTACGAGCTGGGCCTTCTGGTTTCACGGAACCCGGACACGGTCCGCGTGCCGGCGGTCAGTTTCTTCACGTCGGGTGAGCGGTTTGCCGAGCTGGACAGCGAGGTGACGGAGCGCGTGCCCGACTTGATCTTCGACGTCCTGTCCACGCCGCGTCGACGCGAGAGCATGCCGCAGCGACTGCGCGAGTACTTCCGTTGGGGCGTGCGTGAGGTGTGGGTGGCCGACCCGGACGCGCAGAACCTGAGGGTTTACACGTCGCCGACCGAGTACGAGCTTTGGGCAGAGGACGCGACGGTGGACGTTGGTCGCATCCACGCGGACTCGCCGCTGCAAGGTTTCACAATCCGAGTTTCGGACCTGTTCCGCGAGCCGGAGTGGTGGACGCGGTAGGGCGGCACGTGGAGCGGCGTCGCGTCGGCTCGACCGTCACGTCCACAACGTCACGCGCTTTTTCAGTTCGGGCGGCAGCCGCCGCGTAATGGCTCGCCGAATCTGCTCCTCGTGGTACCGAGTGCTGAAGTGGGTCAGAATGATCAGTTCGTTGCGGAACCGGTCGGCCCGCTCCAGAAAGTCGTCCAGGTGCATGTGACCGAACTTGTGGATTTTGTCCTTTCGGTGCTCCGGGCGGAAGAAAGTGACCTCGGTCACCAGAACCTGAGCCTCGTACAGCGGCGGGTAGTGGTCAAAGCCCTCCGGGGCCGTGTCGCCCATGTAGCAGAAGAGCGGCACGCGGACTTCGTTGGTCACCTCGACGCCGGACAGCCGCAGGTCGCGGATTTCCGTTTCGCTCAGTCCGTGCAGCTCGGGCTTGAGCTTGCGTCGGCGGTCCCAAACGACGAAGCCGAGCGACGGCACGGTGTGCCGGGTGGCGAAGGCCGTCACTACGTGTTCACGTGAGAGCTCGATTTCGTCGCCCGGTTTGACGCCGATCAGCTCGCAGACCATTCGCCCGCGGTCCAGACGCTGCCACACGCGCAAAAGCCGCCAGACCAGGTCGACCGTCTGCTCGGGCAGGTAAATCACTGGCGGCTCCATTTTCATCATGCGGCGCCGAGCGACGTAGACGGGCAGAGCGGCCATGTGGTCCAGGTGGGCGTGCGTGACAAAGAAGGTGCGCGTTCCCATGAAGGACCACGGGCTTCCCCCGAAGTCGAACCCGACCTTCAGCTCGGGCACACGCCAGTACGTCTGGACGGCGGCGCGCGAGTAGCCTTCAATGGTCAAACCCTTGTGGTGGACCGTTTTGACCGGCAAGTTCTCAATCATCAGGTCAGCCTGGTAACTTCCGCGTCGACCAGTCGCGCGAGCCGGGCGTCGGGAGCTCGCCGCACTCGGACGGCCGTTTTCGGTTGGACTTGTTCCGGAGGAATGGACGCGGCGGCTCGCCAGATGACCAAGCGAAGGGTTACTCGGTCAGGTAGTGGCGGCAGTGGAGCCGCCGTCGCGCCGCGTCCCCGCCCCATGGTCGACCCCGCGGCGCGTCGGAAGGGCTCGGAGAGACAGCGGCTCGCCGGCGGCGGCGTTGGTGGAAGAACCGGCTTGCCTGGACCGTCAACGAGACCGGCTCACGCTCGGCTGCGACACCGCCTCGCTCAGACGCTGCGCCCCTCGTCTGCCCGTTTAGCCTCGGCCTCAGGTGACTCGCTGCGGTCGACCCGTCAGAATGCTTTTCTTCTCGGCGTAGCACATTCGCAAGGCGTCGTAAGCCACGCGGGCCGACAGCCCTTCCGGTTCCCGTCCCTGTTTGACGCCGTTCACCACTTGTTGCAGCTCCGCCGTGAAGGGCGAACACCACTCGGAGCCGCCTTTGAGCTTGGGCGTGCGAACTCGACCGTCCTCCGTAATCAGCGTGACGGGCCGGTCCAGGCACCACTGCTTGCCCACCGTCCCGGCGCTGAACAACACCGTGGCTTTCTCGAAGTAGAGTTCGTAGCCGTGAGCGAACTCGAGCCCTCGCTTGGCCAGCCCGCCGCTCACACAGCTGACCGCCAACGACGGGTCGTCGTACACGTAGACCGTGTGGACGTGGTTCACGTAGCCGTCCTCGACCAGGCCGCGGGCGAAAATCTGTTTGGGCAGTCCGCACAGGTAGCGAATCAAGTGGTTGTCGTGAATGTGGAGGTCGATGCCCCAGCCGCCCAGACGCCGAAAGTCCGCCATGGCCGCCGACCAAGTGGGCGGTGTAATGACGCGGCGGAAGTGGGCGGCCAGCAGCTTACCGTACTTGCCCGTCTGCACGCATTCCGCAATGAACGCGAACTCGGGGAAGAACGGCAGAACGTGGCCGACCATGAACAGCACGCCGGCCTTTTCTGCAGCGGCCACCATTCGTTTGGCCGCCGCCAAGTCGGTCGAAATGGGCTTCTCGACGAACACGTGCTTGCCGGCCTTGACGGCATCGAGCACAACCAGCTCGTGCTGGTCGGTCGGGACGCAAATGTCGACCAAGTCCACCTCGGGGTCCGCCAGCAGCTCGTGGTAGTCGCTGTACCGCTTCAGGTGCGACAGGTCCATTCGACTGCCGCGCGGTCCGAAGTTCCCTTGAATCGACGTCCAGTCGCCGGCCAACCGCTCCGGAATCTTCTCGGCCACCGCGACCACCTTGGCCCCTCTCAGCTTGGAACCGACCGTTTTCCGCAAGCCTGTGGCCGGGTCTTTCTCCAGCCGGTTCGAAGCCTCGTAGTGCGTCATGCCCATGAAACCGATGCCGATCAGGCCGATGCGAATCATTGCGGTTCCTCCTGTCTGGAATTCACCGAAGCAAGCCCCGGGCTGTTTGCCACCAGGGACAAGCCCACGCCCCAGGGTTGGCCGTGCACCCTCACGGCTCGCAACCGAAGGCCCGAACGTCGCATCCTACAAAGGAGACACGCAAAGGTTCAATCGCTGGGCCGGAAATCATGCGCCGACGAGAAAACGAGGCGGGCAGTTGGTTCGGAATCGCTTGGTTGGTCGAATCGGTGGGGGCGGTCCCGAGGCCGGACGTGCGTTGAGCGGAGCAGAGCTCTTAACGTCTGCCAGAGGCCGGGGCCTTGTCGGGCCGCGCCCGGTCCGTCACGGGAGCGAGGTCGAAAAGGCCGGCTGGCGGCTCCGCAGGGGCCTCCAGCGGACGGTTTCTGAGGCGGAGACTGAGGTGTGCCCAAAAGGTGGGCAGGAGCAACAGCCTAGTCGCCGTGCCGAGCATGCAGGTAGCTGTGCCTAATTCGTAGGCTTATTCGACAAGGCGTCCTACAGTCTGCTTGGCATCAAGCCCCGTGCTCAAAGGTGGCAGGTCGGCTTGGTGCATTCTGACTGCGCACCCGGCGTCACCTTGTGTGTCTTCTGGCGGCAGTGAAGGTGAGTTAAGTCTGTTCGGCGTTGAGGTGTGGTTTTTCTGGGTTTGGTCTGGATTGGGCGAAGTCGAAGTGTTATCTTAGCGACGGCAGTGTCGATCTGACGACATGAGCTGGCCGTGTCGACTTGACGTGTTGTCGGTTTTGCGGACCGGCGGGTGCGGAGTTTTCAGTCGCGGCAGTGGCCTCAGACTCGCCTGAAGGAGTGCCTGGAGAGCAGACGCGAAAGGGATTGATTTCACGGAGGCAGGGAAATGCTGGTTTTGTCACGCAAGTCCGGGGAGCGGATCCTGATTGGGGACGAGGTCACCATTACGGTCGTCCGGATCGGTCCGAACAGCGTGCGAATCGGAATCGAAGCTCCGCCGAACGTGAACATTGTGCGTGAGGAGCTGTGCGTTCGCGCTCGACCAGGAGCGGCTGCGGATTCTTTGTCGAACGGGGATTCAGCAGTTCGCCGCCCGCCGGCGAAGTAGGCTGAGCTGTTCAAGCTGCTTGCGGGGCGATTGGCCCGGTTCCGTTTTTTCTTGTTCTACCGCCCGGCTTTTGTTGCCGCGCCGGAGTCGTTGATCGCTTGGCATTTTTTGAGCCAAGCGGTGTGGACGGTTCGGCGTGCTGCGATCGCGCCACCCCGGTCGACGGAGTTTTCGCAGCGAGTCTTCACTCTGTGACGGCAAGGGCACGTGGTGTCCGGACGGTTGTGCTTGCCAAGTGACGCAAACGGACCTTCGGTTGTCGCTCGGTGTTTCGGAAGGATGAGTGCTTCGCGCGGGTCTGAGCAGACAGGCGGTTCACCGGTCCGACGCGTGCGAGTCGTCTACCGCGGGCGCGTCCAAGGCGTGGGGTTCCGCTACACGGCACGAGGGCTGGCTCGCCGGCACGGCGTCGTGGGCTTCGTCCGCAATTGCCCGGACGGCACCGTCGAGCTGGTGGCGGAAGGACCGTCGGACAGCGTCGACCAGTTGTTGGAAGCCATCGACCGGGCGTTCCGCGGGTACATTCGGGAGGCCGAGGTGAGAGACTGGCCGAGCACCGAGCGGTTCGACCGGTTCGAGATTCGCTTTTGACTGTTTGCTTACACTCTCCGCGGCCCCTCGCTCGCTCCGCCTGAGAAGCTGCCGTCTGCTGGTTTGGGGGCGAGCACGAGCCGTCACAGGCGGCTTGGCGGTGTGTGCCGGCGGCGCGCGCTGCAGAATTCGGACTTTTGCGGTTTTCCGAACGGACGCCTGGCGTTTGAGACCGAATTCGGGCGTCCGGCTGCTTTGCGGCGAACGGGCGAATCGATAGACTCTTTGTGGCCGTTTGCGCTTCGGCCGCGTGTCCGTTTTTTTCGTTCGGTGGTTTGGTGGCGAACGGCGTGTGTAGTGGCGGAAGACGCCTGTTGGAAACCGGGCCACCCGTGGACGGTTGGCTCGAGAAGGCAACAGCGGCCTGGTCGGCTGGCTCGCTTCGCCGCTGAGTGCATGTTGTCGGTTTTCGCGGCCTCCACGAGGCTGAAATTGGGAGCGGCTCTGGCGGGCCGGTCCAACGGGCTGCGAACGGACGGCGTAAGCAGTGGTTGAGTGGCCGGTTGCGGCTTTCGGTCCGCGAGGGCGGCCGTCCGGGAGAGAAAAAGCCCGGTGGGCCAGTGTTGCCTTGGGCAATTCGATTCGCAACGGCCACATTCCGTCGGACCGGTTGTTC
>CAYSAG010000324.1:0-5854 GCA_964428935.1 uncultured Planctomycetaceae bacterium
CTCAACAAACCAGCTCGGACGTGCTGTTCGTGGTCCCGCCGGAACGAATTGAATGCGAGACGAGCTTCCGCGGTGAGTGGAACGGGGTGAAGCGAATTCCGCTGGAAGCTTTCCGTCCGGCCGGCGTGCCGAACGTGTGGCTGCTGAGCGGTGTGGCCGACGTGCCGCGCGGCGTGGCCGAGCGTCTGCTTCGGCCGGTTCAGTTGATTAAGCTGGGTCAGCGCATTGGAGCCGCTGCGGCGCAGCAGGCTGCAAACGCCCCCGCGCCGCAAGGCCCTCGCGTCGTCGGACGGCCCACCGACTCGCCGGCCGCCACCGGCGACGTCCGGGAGGTGCTGACCGGCTTGCGTCCCGCTCAACCGCCCGCTCGAACCGTGCCTCAAGACGCTCGGGCCGTGCCGGTGCTCGGCCAGTACGACGTGGTCGTCATTGGGGGCGGAACGGCCGGCGCGCCGGCGGGCATTGCCGCAGCTCGAAACGGAGCCCGAACGCTGGTCGTGGAGTACCTGAGCGAACTGGGCGGTGTGGGCACGGCCGGAGCCATTTCGAAGTACTACTGGGGCAACCGAGTCGGGTTCACGGCCACCGTCCCGGGACTGGGAAGCTGGATTCCTCAGCAAAAGGCCGAGTGGTGGCGGAAGGCGCTTCGCGAGGCTGGAGCGGACATTTGGTTCGGCACGCTCGGGTGCGGCGCGTTCGTCGACGGCCACGTCGTCAAGGGCGTTGTGGTGGCGACGCCTTGGGGGCGAGGTGTCGTTCTGGCCAAGGTCGTAATCGACACGACCGGCAACGCGGACATTGCCGCAGCGGCCGGCGCCGAATGCTTCTACACCGACGCCTCCGAATTCGCCATGCAGGGCACGGGATTGCCCCCGATTCGACTGGGAGCCACCTACACGAACACCGACTTTACAATCGTCGACGAGACCGACCCGGTCGACGTGTGGCACGTCCTGGCCTACGCCAAAGAAAAGTACCCAGACGCGTTCGACCAGGGCAAACTGATTGACACCCGCGAGCGACGACGAATTGTCGGCGACTTCGTCATGACTTTGACCGACCAAATCAACGGTCGTACCTACCCGGACACCGTCGTTGTCAGCTACAGCAACTTCGACACGCACGGCTACACGGTGGACCCCTACTTGGAACTGGAGCACCCGGAGCACAAAGGCTTTTACGTCAACGTTCCGTACCGGTGCTGCCTGCCGCAAGGACTCGACGGCATTCTGGTGGGCGGCCTGGGAATGAGCGTCCACCGCGACGCCGTGCCGCTGACGCGAATGCAGGCCGACCTGCAAAACCAAGGCTACGCGCTGGGACTGGCCGCTGCTCTGGCCGTCCACGACCACGTGCCTCCCCGAAAAATCGACGTCCGCAAGTTGCAACGCCGGCTGGTCGAACTGGGGAACCTGCCCAAACGCGTGCTGACCGAAACGGACAACTACCCGCTGCCGGACGACCGAGTCCGGCAAGCGGTGCAGACTTTGCCCGACAATTACAAGGGTGCTTCGGTCGTTGTCGCCGCGCGAGAGCGAGCCCTGCCGCTCCTTCGAGACGCGTACCGCTCGGCCCAGGGCGACGCCAAAGTCGTTTACGCTCACGTGCTGGCCGTGCTGGGTGACCCAACCGGCTTGGAGACGCTCCTGCACGAGGTCGAAAAGTACTCTCAGTGGGACAAGGGCTGGAACTACCGCGGCATGGGGCAGTTCGGCAGCCCACTGAGCCGCCTCGACCGCCTGGTCATTGCTCTGGGGCGCGCGGGTGACCGGCGAGCCGTGCCGGCCATTCTCAAGAAGCTGAAGCTGCTGACCGCCCGACACGAATTCTCGCACCACCGGGCCGCGGCGCTGGCTTTGGAGCTGCTCGGGGACCCGCGAGCCGCTCAGCCGCTGGCGGAGCTGCTGGCCAAGCCGGGCATGACCGGACACGTAATCGATTCGGTCCAGAAAGCCAAAGAAATGGCCAAACACAACCCGGACACCAATGACGTGTCCACCCGCCGCGACTCGTTGCGCGAGCTGGCTCTGGCTCGAGCTCTGTTCCGCTGCGGCGATTACAACGGCGTCGGGAGGCAGATTCTGGAGCGGTACACGCACGACTTGCGCGGCCACCTCGCCCGACACGCTCGCGCCGTGCTGGAAGCTGGTCCCAATTGGCGACCGCCGGCCTTCGGCACGGACGCTCGTTGAGCCGTTCGTCCAGCCTCGCTGCTCTCGAGCGACGCCGTTGACTTGACGCGGAAGCGGAAAAAACGGACGTTGGACCTGTCCGCTCAACCTGGTCGGGCAGGACCGCGGGAAACTGCCGAGCCGGTCGGAGCCTCCAGAGTCGGAGGCCGTCTTGCCTGCACGCACAGGCTCCCGCCTGCGAAAACCGGAGCGGCTCTTCCCGCTCGCCCGCGACTTGACGACCAGCCGCGTTGGTCTTGGGCAGCAAAGACAGTCGGCTTCAGAAAGGGGGAGCAGTCATGAACGGAGAACGTTCGACGTACCGCAAGCCCACTCGACGGGAATTCTTGAAAACTTCGGTCGGCGCCGGGGCGGTCGCAGCAGTCGCGCTGAACCGCGGCGTGTTCGCGGCAGGCAGCGACACCATTCGGATTGGTCTGATTGGCTGCGGCGGCCGAGGGACAGGAGCCGCCAAGCAGGCGCTGGACGCCGACCCGGGTGTCAAGCTGGTGGCCGTCGCCGACCTTTTTGAAGACCGTGTCCAGAAGAGCCTGCAGAGCCTCCAGAAGTTCCACAAAGACCGGGCGGTGGTCGAGAAAGACCGACAGGGGGTCGGCTTCGACGGCTACCGAAAAGTCATTGAAAGCGACGCCGACGCCGTGCTCATTGCCTGCGCTTCGCGCTTCCACCCGACTTACGCCCTGGCGGCGCTGAGAGCCGGCAAGCATGTGTTCTTCGAAAAACCGCACGCCATCGACCCGCCCGGCGTCCGAACGGTATTGGAAGCCGCTGAGGAAGCGAAGAAGCGAAACCTGTGCCTCGTCTCAGGCCTGCATTTCCGGTACGACCCTCGGTGCCGCGCGACGGCCCAACAAGTCCTCGACGGTGCCATCGGCGAAATCACGTCGATTCAGGTCGACTACATGCGAGCTCCCTACCGAATCATCGAGCGCGACCCGAAACTGAGCGAAATCGAATGGCAGTACCGCAACTGGTACCACTTCAACTGGCTTTCGGGAGACGACGTGGTCCAGTCGCTCATTCACACGCTCGACCGCGGTCAGTGGGTCATGAAAGACGAGCCGCCTGTTTGGGCTCACGGCCTGGGCGGACGCTCGCAGCTCTCCGGCGTCCCCTACGGCAACTGCTTCGACCACCATTGCGTGGTCTGGGAGTACGCCAGCGGCGTGCGAATGTACGGCTTCAACCGCACGCAGTACAATTGCGTCGCCGGCATGTTCGACGTGATTCACGGCACCAAGGGCCGCGCGTCGTTGCTCGGTGGCTGGGTCAAAGACCTGAAGGGCAACCTCGTTTGGAAGTACAGCGGTCCACGCAAGGACGGCCACGCCGTCGAACAACAGGAGTTCATGGCCGCTTTGCGAGCCGGCAAGGTCATCAACAACGGGCTTTACGCCGCCCGGAGCACCATGACAGCCATCATGGGTCAGCTGGCTTGCTACACGGGCAAAATGGTCACGTGGGAAGCCGTCATGAAGTCGGACTTTACGTACGAGCCCAAACAGTGCGACTTCTCGACGGACCCGCCGGTCAAGCCGGACGCCCAAGGCAATTACCCGGTGTTCATTCCGGGCGTGACCAAACTGCTGTGACTCGTGGCGCGCCCGGCCGCGAGGCACCGCGTCGCGTTTTCCCGCCAGTCGGGCTGAAGGGATGGGCCGCAAACCTGTTGAACCGCGGACGACCCCTTCGGGCCGCCGTTGCTCGAGGCCAGACTGAGGCGGGCAAGGCTCCGGTCTTGCCACGCCTCGACGCCTGCGACGTCGGGCCGACCGGAGTTGCGTTTCACTCAAAACGGCACGAATTGTGGAAAGGACAGCGCAATGAAACGACGAGATTTCTTGGCCAAAGTAGGCGCAACTGGTCTGGTTTTGTCCGCCTTTCCGTTCGGCTGGACGAGTGCCTCCGAAGGGAAGCCGGTGAAGGTCCTCTACTTTACTCGGAGTGCCGGTTTCGAACACCCGGTGGTTCGCCGCAAAGACGGCGAGCTCAGCTTCTCAGAAAAAGTCTTGACCGAACTCGGCCAAAAGCACGGCTTCGAAGTCACATGCACCAAGGATGGCCGTGTTTTCGACGGCGACTTGGACCAATACGATGTGATTGCCGCTTTCGCCACCGGCGACCTGACCAAGCCAAACAAACGCGGAACTCCGCCCATGTCGCCAAAGGGGAAGCAGCGTCTCCTGGACGCCGTTGCTGACGGCAAAGGATTCGTTGGGTTCCATGCTGCAACCGACTCCTTCCACACGGGGACGAGCGAACCTGACCCGTACATCGCTATGATCGGTGCCGAATTCAAGTCCCACGGCAAGCAGCAAAAAGCGACGATGCGTGTCGTCTCGCCGAAATTCCCCGGATTGGAGGGGGCTGGCGAGCGGTTCGAGCTGTTGGACGAGTGGTATACGTTCTACCACTTTCATCCAGACCTCCACGTCATTCTGGTGCAAGAAACCAAGGGAATGAAAGGACCCGCCTACCAGCGTCCGCCGTACCCGGCGACGTGGGCTCGCAAGCACGGAAACGGGCGGGTCTTCTACACATCCATGGGTCACCGCGAAGACGTCTGGACCAACCCGTTGTTCCAGCAAATCATTCTGGGCGGTCTGTCGTGGGCTGCCGGGCGCGTCGAGGCGGACGTGACACCCAACTTCAAGGAAGTCACCCCAGAGGCCACCAAGCTTCACTATTGAGTGGGCGAGCTGCTCGGAAAGTGGAGCCAACAGACGCCGCCTCCGACGGCGGCACGTTTTTCCCACAATCGAACGCGGACACTTTTCTCGCTGAGCAGGAAGGCCGGCGCGACGCTGGTGGTCACGCCGGCCTTTCGTCGCGCCAGTGTCGGGGCTGGACTTGCCGGCTTGCCCTTACGGCCTTCGTAGCCAGCTAGGGCTCTCCGCACCAGTTCTGCGCGCATCAGCGCCGGGCGGTCTCTGGGGACGGAGGCTGCGGCGCACGAAAAAACCCCAAGCAATTGCTTGGGGTTTCAAAAAATTCCCGGCGATAACCTACTTTCGCGCCTGTGGGCACTATCATCGGCCCTGGGGGCTTAACGGCCGTGTTCGGAATGGGAACGCGTGTTTCCCCCCAGGTATGGTCACCGGGAAGCAGTGAATGCGCCAACACCTCTTTTACGGTGCCGCAGCCATTCACTGGGATGTATTCGAAGGGCAGCGGCCAGTGAGCTGATCTGTCGTTCCCGAGGTGGATCCGGCTGGCTGTCGAGCCTGACTCGCGGATGAGAGGCCACGAGTCAGGGTGGCCAAGCGTTCGCCCGTTAGTACCGGTTAGCTAAGACGGTTACCCGCCTTACACATCCGGCCTATCGACCTGGTCGTCTTCCAGGGGGCTTCAGGGCATTTCGCCCAACGAGACCTAATCTTGGGAGAGGCTTCGCGCTTAGATGCTTTCAGCGCTTATCCTTGCCGCACATAGCTACCCTGCGGTGCCACTGGCGTGACAACAGGTACACCAGAGGTGCGTCCCTCCAAGTCCTCTCGTACTAAGGAGGAAATCCCTCAGGTCTCGTACGCCCACGGCAGATAGGGACCGACCTGTCTCACGACGGTCTAAACCCAGCTCACGTACCACTTTAATCGGCGAACAGCCGAACCCTTGGGAGCTTCTCCACCCCCAGGATGTGATGAGCCGACATCGAGGTGCCA
>CAYSAG010000325.1:0-5806 GCA_964428935.1 uncultured Planctomycetaceae bacterium
GTTGAGCGGGGTGGTAAGTGAGGTCCCGGGCTTTCTGGTCGACGGCCGCCCAGCTGGCGGGACTGTCTTCGGGGACCGGCAGCTCGAGCGTGTACTCGACAATGGGAAACTTCCGCGTCAGCTTGTCGGCCGGGTTGGGGTAGCGACCCAGGAACGGCGGGTCGATTTCTCGGAAGCTCCCGTTCGGAACCCGCACCGGCTCGCCGCCAATGACCACTCGTTTGACGGTCGGCACGCCGTCGGTCCGGGCCGCGACTTTGGCTCCGGCCAGCCGAGCGACGACTCCTCGGTCCGTGGCGTCCACAATGGTCTTCGCCAAAACGGCCTGACGTCCCGCGCGGTTGACCATGACCACGCCGCAGGGCCGGCCCGACTGGTCCACCACCACGTCGGTGGGCAGGCAACCGTAAAGGAACTGGACACCGGCTTCAATCAGAGCGTCGTCGAGCACTTTCTTGACGTGAAGGGGACGAGGCGGCGGGTAGCTGACCGGCAGAGGGGGCGTCGGCTTGGGCGGGCCGACGATTTCGATTTCGGCCAACAGAATGCGGTCGCAGTCGTCTGTCTTGGTGACGTCCAGACGGACGAAACGAGCTCGACGGTCAACGGTGACCGACAGCACGTTGATTTCCTCGCCGAAGCGGTTCTCGACCAAACCCACCGTCCACCACTTCTGGCCGTCTTCCGAGACCGACACCGAAACGTCCCGGACGCGAAAGGCCGCCGGACGCACCGAGCTGGCTCGGTGGAACGCAACCAGCCGCACTTCGTGGACCGGCTGCACCTTGTGAAGGTCGCACGTAATGGAAACGTTTCCGTCGAACTGGACGCTGTCGCGGACCGGGTCGCCCCAAACGCCGTCAGCCAGTTTCGACGGCGGCTTGGTGTCGGGGTGACGCAGTGAGCTGGGGCGGTCGGCCTTGTACGTAAACGGCAGCGTGTTCAGGCTGCGCGTTTCGGCCAAGCGGACCGGGTCGGAGAAAATTCGCTCGGCCAGTTCGGTGTCCGGCTCTTCCCCCGGTTCGAGCCACAGCCGCAGGGTGGCGGTCATGTCGTCGCCGAGGTAGGGGTGGGGAGCGGCCAGGAAGACGCGAGCTCCGGCCTGGGCCGCCGTTCGTGCCGCCTCGACTGCTCCCGTGCTGCCGCCCACGACGACCACGTCCACCTCGTAGGCCACGGGAATGGCTCGAGCCGATTCGTTGACGAAGCGAATGGCCGGAGCCGGCGAGCGTCCGGGCTGTGCCGGTGAGCGGCTCGACGGCGCGGCTCGTTCGCCCGAAGTTTTCGACCGCGTGGACGCGGGCTGCGCCGAGGCGCTGACAGCAAAAGCCGCCAGCACGGCCGCGGCCAGCCACGCGCGAGCCAGTGACGGCACGACGGGCCGAGTGGTCGCGCGAGCCGCTACAGAAGAGCCGCCCACCGCCCGCCGGTTGCTGCCGAGGTCGAGACCACCCGGAGCGTGTCGGCCGCTCGCGGACCGCCCCGAGTCTGTTCGCCTGCCCGTGCGCAGAGTCCACCAGTGCGGGTCGACGACGTTCATGTGTGTCCCCCTTTCCTCGGGAAGTCGGTGTTTGGACGCTCGTCCGTCGCCAACGTTTTAGCCGGAGCCACCGCGGCGGTTGTGGACGGTCGGCCGCGAGCCGTCTGGACGGGCGGTCGTTTCCCGACGCCTTGTCCGAGCAGGCCGCCGCTGACGTTCGACCCGCGGCAGTCCAAGCCAGCTTCCTCGGGCGACCGGCGAGCCGCAGCCAGCCGCCGACCGTTGGCAACGAGGAGGGAAACGGTTTTCCTAGGAGCAGGACCGCGCGGAGCCACTCACTGCGGCGGCCCGGGCCGTCGCTTGGCTTCCCGGCCGACGGGAGTTTGTGGGGTCTCGACAAGCTCGAGCCGTCGGCCGTTCCGCTGGCGGGCCGAGTCTCGGCGCTGCCGAAGGTCAAGGTCGGCGACTTGTCACAGGCCGTGGGTGTCCCGCTGCCGCCCAGTCGCTCAGTACGGCTTGTAGACTCCGGGAATCGGAACGTGGCTGTGGTAGGTTCCGTCCGGGTCGGGAAGTACGGGCGGTCTTGTCTCCAGCGTGAAGTCCGCCGTGTAGGTGGGCGCTTCTTGCGGTCCCTTCTGAACAGCTTCGTCCCAGGTGACGACGCGGCCGGAGTAGGTGGCCATGCGTCCGAGCACGGCGGTGAAGCTGCTGGTCGCTCCGTGCCAGCCGTCGTTCAGCTTGGTCCCGTTCTTAATCGCCGCAACCAAGTCGGCGTGTTCGTTGTCGTAGCCGTCGCTGCCGTTGCCGCCCAGGACTTCGACGCGCTTCTTTCCGTGAACGACCTCGGTAATCTGTTGCCAGCAGCCGCTGATCTGGCGGCACTGGCTGAACAGTTTCGTTCCGTCTTTGTAGGTGAACTCGACACAGTGGTGGTCGTAGTTTTGCGACCGCTTGCGAACCTGTTGGCCGCCCATTCCATTGGCTTCGACCGGGTGGTCGCCCATGACCCAGTTGGCCACGTCGATGTTGTGCACGTGCTGCTCAACAATGTGGTCGCCAGACAGCCAGCGGAAGTGGTTCCAGTTGCGGATTTGAAATTCCATTTCGGTTTGGCCGGGAGCCCGGCGTCCGTAGCCGGAAGCCGCGTAGGCTCCATTCCAGTACACGCGAATGAACTCGATTTTGCCGACCAAGCCTTCGTGCAGGCGGGCAATGCGCGGCAGGTACTCTTTCCGGCTGTGACGTCGCTGCAGTCCGACGGCGACCTTGATGCCCTTCTTGTCCGCCAGCTCGTTGGTTTTCATCAGCGAGCGGAAGCCAGGGGCGTCGACGCAGCAGGGCTTTTCCATGAACACGTGCTTGCCGGCCTCGACCGCGGCCGCGTAGTGCTCCGGCCGGAAAGCAGGTGGCGTCGCCAGAATGACGTAGTCCACCTCGTCCATCTGGCAGACCTTCTTGTAAGCGTCAAAGCCCAAAACGACCCGCTCCGGCGGGACATCCACGCGGTCCTTGTAACGGCGCTTCAACGCTTTCAGCGCCCGACGGACCCGGTCCTCGAACAGGTCCGCCACGCAGACCAACTTGACGTCGTCTTTGACGTTCAAGCAGTTTCCGGCCGCTCCGGTGCCTCGACCACCACAACCAATCAGTGCGACGCGAATGGTGTCGCTGCCGGCCGCGTAAAGGCCTCGGCTCAGCGCCGCAGTCAGGGACGTGGCAGCGACGGCTCCAGCCGTTGCGGTCAAGAACTGGCGTCGGGAAGAGTGACGAGTTGTCATGGTAGCGGACTCCTCGTTGTCGACAACGGTCCTCGAACCAACACCCGGGCCGGAACGGCCGACCCAACGCAGGCGGGTTCAAGCACAAAGCACCTTTCGCGCGAGGTGCTTTTTCAGCCGTCGGTCAGTATACCCCCTCAACTTCGGCCGTTCCAATCTGGCACGTCAACCGAAAGCCCGCGGGCTGACAGCGAAAAACTAGTCCGTTCGGGCGGCGACGCAGAGAGACAGAGGACGTGAGCCGGCGGGTGGGCGTTCTGCAAGCGTGGGCGCGCGAAAGGCGTGCAGGCAGTGGCGTGCGCGCGGCTGCGGCCGTGCGTCGCGGGGAAGGCGAGTCGGTCGCGCCGGGTGAGCGTCGAGAGCGGGACGGGCGAGGTCGGTCCGATGAGGCGGCAACTTCGTGCAATTGGTTGGGGCTTCCGGGTGTGCTATGCTGTTCGAAAAGACGACCGGCCCAGTCGGTCAGTCGTCGCTGACAGACAAGGCATTGGGCAGCGGAACTGGCGTTTTCGACACAGCGTGCGAGGCGAATAAGGAGCGACACCGATGCTAGTGCGACGCAGGACGACAAGGAATCGGAGTGCCGCGCTGGCGGCCTTGGTCTTGCTGACCGCTTTCTCGACGGGTTGGGCTCAGCCGGCGAGCGGTCCAGAGCCTTTCCGCAGGGAAGGCAAACGCGAGAAGCTGGTCATTCCCGAAGTGCCTCGGGACAAGGTCATTTGCTTTGCCCTCTACACGGTCCACCGCGGCGTTTTGAAGCTGAGCGCTCAGCTTTACCCGTTGAAAGACGGCGAGTCGCGTCAGGTCAGCTTGCAGATCAAAGAAAACGGTCACTGGAAAACGATTGCCACCAGCCGGGTCGACGAGGTGGGCTGGCTGGCCACGTTCCGCGTGGAGAATTGGGACCAGTCCCGTACCGTTCCGTACCGAGTGGTCCACCCGGGAGGAGCCACGTTCGAAGGGACGATTCGTCGCGACCCGGTCGACAAGGACGAGATTGTGATTGCCGCGTTCACGGGCAACTCGAACACCGACCGAGGGCCGCGTCCGGACATCATCCGAAACATCAAGGCCCAGGACCCGGACATTTTGTTCTTCTCGGGAGACCAAAGTTACGACCATCGGCGGCACACGGCCGCGTGGCTGTTGTTCGGACGACAATTCGGCGAAATCATCAAGGACCGACCGACCATTTGCATTCCCGACGACCACGACGTGGGGCAGGGCAACCTGTGGGGTGAAGGGGGGAAGAAGGCCCGCCGCCGCGACGGGTCCGACGGCGGGTACGTCATGCCGCCCGAGTACGTCAACATGGTCCAGCGAGCCCAAACGTCGCACCTGCCCGACCCGTACGATCCCACTCCAGTCCAGCAAGGGATTACCGTCTACTACACGTCGCTCACCTGGGGCGGCATCGGTTTCGCCATCATCGAAGACCGGAAGTGGAAGACCGGGCCGTTCGGCTTGGTTCCCCAAATGGGACCCCGTCCAGACCACATTACCGACCCAAATTACGACCGACAGGCGATCGACGTGCCGGAGGCTCGCTTGCTGGGAGAGCGGCAGCTGAAGTTTCTCCGCGAATGGGGACAGGATTGGTCGGGACAGGAAATGAAGGTCGTGTTGTCGCAGACGATCTTTGCCGGAGCGGCTCACATTCACGGCCGCCACAACAACCGCTTGGTGGCGGACCTGGATTCCAACGGTTGGCCTCAGTCCGGGCGAGCCCGCGCTCTTCGGGAAATCCGACGGTTCTTCGGCTTCCACATCGCCGGAGACCAGCACCTGGCGACGGTGATTCACCACGGCATCAACGACTGGGAGGACGCGATTTATTCGTTCTGTGTCCCGTCGATCGTGAACTACTACGGGCGTTGGTGGTGGCCGTTGGAGAAGCCGATGAACCACGACCCGAACAACCCGCTTCCGTTCACCGGCCGGTACTACGACGGACTGGGCAACAAGCTGACGATGTTGGCCTACGCGAACCCGACGCCGCGCAACCACAACGCCGCCGGGTACGGGCTGGTGCGGTTCAAGAAGTCCACTCGGGAAATCACGATCGAGTGCTGGCCGCGGTACGTCGACGTGACCGATCCGTCGGCCAAACAGTTCACGGGTTGGCCGATTACGATTCGGCAAGAGGACAACTACGGCCGGAAACCCATGGGGTACTTGCCGACGATCGAAGTCAGCGGCATGAAGGACCCTGTGATTCAGGTGGTCGACGAGTACCTGAACGAGCCGGTGTACACAATCCGGATCAAGGGAACGACTTGGCGCCCGAAGGTCTTCCGCCAGGCGACCTACACGATTCGGGTCGGCGAGGGAGACCGAGTGAAGGTCTTCCGAGGGGTCGAATCCGGACCGCTGGACGACACGCGGGTACTGAAGGTGGAGTTTTGACGCAATGGTCCGGCAGGGCGAGAACCTTGGCAAGAAGGCGGACGAAAAAGGACCGCACGGAAGTTGCCAAGATTCGTCCGAATGTATAATTTGACGCTGCAGCCGACAGCCGGTGGAGCGTTAGGCTTGGACCGTCTTCGAG
>CAYSAG010000326.1:0-5690 GCA_964428935.1 uncultured Planctomycetaceae bacterium
GAGACGGCATGTGAGACAGCTTCAGGTGACTGGAGTTCAGACGTGTGCTCTTCCGATCTAGACTGCCGGTCCGCGTGGAGAGACGGAGCCAGAGCCGTCTTGTCTTTGCGCAGGGTTTGTACTGCGGCGAGCGGAGGCGTTTCGCGAGCGCGGCGGCTTGAACTTTGACAGCTCTTAGACATTGAAACGAATCAGAATTTCGTCGCCGTCCTGGACCACGTAGTCTTTGCCCTCCAGGTGGTACAGCCCCGCCGCCTTGACCTCCCGCTCGGACCCGAGCCGCAACAGGTCGTCGGCTGACATGACCTCGGCCCGAATGAAGCCTCGGGCCAGGTCGGTGTGAATTTCTGCGGCGGCGTCCAGAGCGGTGGCCCCTCGCCTGAGCAGCCAGGCTCGCACTTCTCGCTCGTTGCACGTGTAGAACGTAATCTGGTCCGTCACCTCGAAAATGGCTTTCAGCAGCCGCTCGCGGCACGACTCCGTCAGCCCCATTTCTTCAGCAAAGGCCGCTCGTTCTTCTTCCGGCAACTGTTCAATTTCCAGTTCCAACCCCACGGCCGCCGCGACGGCCGGCCAGTCGCGCGACTGAAGCTCTTTCAACACCGTCTCGTCGTAGTCCGGCTCCGCCGTGTTGACCACGACCAGCATTTTCTTCCGTGTCAGCAGTGAGAACGACCGAGTGGCCCGCTCTTGCACCTCGTCGAACTCGAAGTCGCGCAGCGTCTGACCTTCTTCCAGAGCCGAGGCCAGCGGTTGCAGCGCCTCCAGCTCCTCGGCCAGCTGCTCGCGGTCCGGGCGTGCCTTGAGCACCTCTTTCTTCAAACGCTCGATTCGGTTGGTCACGACTTGCAGGTCGGCCAGCACCAAGTCCTCTTGGAACTTCTCGGCTTCGTCCAGCGGGTCGCTGCCCGCAAAGGCTCCCACGACCTGCACCAGGGCCGTCGACTCACGAATGATTCCCAGACGCTGCGGGTTGACGGAGTGGTCGTCGCGGCTGAGGCCCGGGGTGTCGAAAAGCTCAATCTTGGCCGGCGTGGCCTTCTTCGGCTTGTACAGCTCGACCAGCCGCTCGAAGCGCTCGTCCGGAACCGCGGCCATTCCCACTTGGCCGGTGAACGCTTTCGACACGTCCGGTTTGACGCCGGTCAGCAGTTCAAAAACCGTGCTCTTCCCGCCGCCTTGGTAGCCGACCAAGCCGACTTTCATGACGTGGGTCCTCGGAGTTTGTGCCGGAAGTCGTGCTGAAGAAACAAGACGACCGCCGCTCGCTGGCTCGGCACCGGGGCGTGCCGCGCTTGCAGGTCTGCTTCCGTCGGGGCCGCTGCGCCCGGTCAGCCGAAAAACTGCCCCCGTCCTGTCGGCTCGAAGGCGTTGACGAAGTGCCGGACGTCCGGGGCTCGGCCGTCGGGCCCCACTCGAACCGACACGACGTCGAAGCGGGCCTGCCGCTGCAGCCACCCGTGCTTTTTCAGAAACGCCAACGCAGCCCGAGTGAGCCGGCGTTGCTTGTCGGCTCCGACCGCCTCGTACGGTTGTCCCGCGGTGTCGCTCGAGCGGGTCTTCACTTCCACGAAGACGACCGTTTGACCGTCCAGGCAGACCAAGTCGAGCTCGCTCCACCGAGTTCGGTAGCCCGAACACAGGACGCGAAAGCCTTTTTTCCGCAAGTACCCGGCGGCAATTCGTTCGCCCAACCGTCCCAGCGGTTGGTCTTGCCGAGGGCGTCGGTGCCGGAACGGGAAGAGTCCGACGACCGCTCCGGCAGCTCGACGAACCCAACCCGCCAGGGTGGCAGTCTTGTCCCCCATTGCTTCGCCCCTTGCCGCCGTGCGGCGGTTGGGTTTTCCGAGCGAGCAGGCCGCTCCGTTCACCTCGACCAAACCGCAACCATTTATTCGGTTCGCGTTGTTCGGTTCGCCGCGCACGCACCGAGCCGGTTTGTCCGTGGGTCGTGCAGACATGCTAGCCCGCGGCGAAGCGAGCTGGCAAGAGCGCAGGCGGAAGCTCGTCGGCGCGAACGGCGACGGACCGGACCTAGGGTGACGTGCGTCGGCAGCCATTCCAGGAACGCTCGGAAAACGACAACGGGACACCCGCTGTGCGGGTGCCCCCCCAACGCGTTGCCGCGGAAGAGCGCCGACTCGTTTTGGGCCGTCCCGGGCCGCGTCCGCCCGGTCCGCTACGACTCGGCGTTCTGCTCGGCCGACTGGTTTTCGGTCGTCTTGTTCGACGCCTTCGGTCGTCGCTCGGTCAGGCGTGTCGCCTTGCCCACTCGGTCCCGCAAGTAGTACAGCTTGGCCCGGCGCACGCGTCCGTGTCGCTTGACCACCACCTTGGCGATTTTGGGCGAGTGGACCGGGAAGGTCCGCTCGACCCCTTCGCCGGCGACAATGCGGCGCACCGTGAACATTTCCCGAGTTCCGCTGCCTCTGCGGGCAATGACCGTCCCGGTGAAGACTTGAATTCGCTCCTTGTCGCCTTCCAGGATTCGAGTGTGAACCTCGACTGTGTCGCCGATTTCGAAATGAATCGGGTCCTTGCGAAGGCTGGGCTGTTCGGCCAGTTGCAGCAGTTTGTGCATTTTCGTCGACCCCTTCTTGTGCTACGCCTGCTTGGTTGGCTTCGGTTGTTCGGCTTCAGCTCCGGCCAGCAAGTCTGGCCGGCGTTCCAACGTTCGCTTAATGGCCTGTTCGCGTCTCCAGCGAGCCACGGCTTCGTGGTCGCCGCTGAGCAAGATTTCCGGCACCGCCATTCCACGGAAGACTCGCGGCCGCGTGTACTGCGGGTACTCCAACAGGCCGCCTTCCGAAAACGACTCCTCTTTGCTGCTGTTCTCGTCTCCCAGGACTCCCGGAATCAATCGAATCACCGAGTCAATGATGAGCATGGCGGGGACTTCGCCCCCGTTGCAGACCACGTCGCCAATGGAAATTTCTCGCGGTCTCAGCCCGATTCGAATCCGCTCGTCGAATCCTTCGTAGCGGCCGCACAGCAGCAGAAGTCGTCGCTGCTGAGCCAGTTCCTCGACAATCCGTTGGTTCAGCCGCTCGCCCTGCGGCGTCAACATGACGAGCAGTCCCGGCTCGTCTCCTTCCTTCTGGACCGCCTCGACGCAGTCGAACACGGGCTGGCAACAAATCAGCATGCCCGACCCGCCGCCGTAAGGCTTGTCGTCCACCGATTTCCGCTTGTTCTTGGCCCAGTCGCGGAAATTCCAAAGGTGGACCTCCACCAGTCCCCGCTCAATGGCCGACTTGAGCAGGCTTTGGCTGAGGTAACCGGAAAAGATTTCGGGGAACAGCGTCAGGACGTCAAACCGAATGGCTGCCATTTGGGTTTCCTGCCGAGCCGTCGGTGCACGTCGGCAAACGGTCCCGACCACGAAACGCCCGACCCGCCGCTGGCTCTGAACTCAGGCAAGCCTCTGTTTTCGGCGCCCGGAGCACGGGTCGACGTTTCCGCCGCGCCCGCTCGACAATTCTACGAGTCGGCCGTCAATGGGGGACGGCTGCAACGACCGGTCGAGCGGGCACGGAGCTTGGTCGGCGTCAGCCCTCACTAGCCTCCGTCCCTTGCTCCTGCTCGGCCTCAGCCCGTGCCTGGCTTTCCCCCGTCGATTCGGCTTCGTCGGCCTTTTGTTCGGCGTCCGACGCCGCCGACTCTTGCGGCTCAACCCCCTTCGGCGGCGTCTGAGGCGGCAAGTCCTTTGGTTTGCCGAACCGGTTCAGCTTCACCTTCTTGATCAGAACGGCCACTTTCTCGGTCGGCTGCGCGCCCACCGACAGCCAGTACTCCAGCCGCTCCATGTTGATGCGAACCCGTTCGGACTTTTCCCGCACCATCGGGTCGTAGTAGCCGATGTCCTCGATCGACTTGCCGTCTCGCGGACACCGAGCGTCCATGACCGAGATGCGGAAGAACGGACGGTTCCGCCGTCCCATCCGTTTCAGTCGAATCCGAACAGCCACTCGTGTCTCCTCTGTTTTCTCTTGAGCCAGTCTTTCGCGTTGTTTTCAGGTCCCGACGCCGACAGCGCGTGCCAGCGGCGGCCGGCTCGTCCAATCGGCCGCCTCACCGCCGGTTCCGCTTCCGAGCCTTCCTGGCCATTTTCCGCTGCTTCTTTCTCAGCTCCCGAGCCTTGGCGGCGTCCGACGGTCCCCGCTTCGACCGCTGCTTTTCGCGGAGTCTGGCGTTCGGGTTGAGCGCCGCCGTGCGGGCCAGCTCGCTCATAGCCCGCAGTCGGTCTCGAACGCCCAGCCCGGCCACCTTCTGCATGGCGCCGGCCATTTGCTGAAACTCTTTGATCAGCCGGCTGACCTCGGCCGGGTCCGTACCGCTTCCGCGAGCAATGCGGTGGCGGCGGGACCGGTCGATTCGCTCCGGATGCCGCCGCTCCTCCGGAGTCATCGAATTGATGATTCCTTCGATCCGGCGCAGCTCGTCTTCCGGGTCCTCGAAGTCGGCACCGGTGTCGACCAGGTCGCCCAAGCCCGGAATCATTTTCAGGACTTCCTTCACCGGACCCATGCGACGAAGCTGACGCATGGCTTTCAGGAAGTCCTCCAAGTCAAACTTGCCCTCCAGCATTTTCTGCTGTTGGGCCAATGCTTCCTCTTCGTCGATGGCTCGGCGGGCCCGTTCGACGAGCGACAGGATGTCGCCCATGCCCAGGATTCGGCCGGCCATCCGGTCCGGGTGGAACTCCTCCAGCCGGTCCAGTTGCTCGCCGACACCGACGTACTTGATCGGCACGCCCGTGACGGCCTTGACGCTCAACGCCGCCCCGCCCCGCGTGTCGCCGTCCAGCTTGGTCAGAATGACGCCGTCCAGCTCCAGCGCGTCGTTGAACGCTTTGGCACTGTTGACGGCGTCCTGGCCGGTCATGGCGTCGCACACCAGCAACACCTGGTGCGGCTGGACCTTCCGGTCGATCAGTTGAAGCTCCTCCATCAACTGATCGTCCACGTGGAGGCGTCCGGCCGTGTCGAGGACCAGGACGTTGATGTCTCCGGCTTTCCGAGCCGCGGCAATGGCGTTCTGGCAAACCTTCAGCGGCGTGCTCTTGTCCGGCGGCTCCGAGTACACCGGCACGCCCACCTGCTCGCCAATGACCTTCAACTGTTCGATTGCGGCCGGACGCTGCAGGTCGGCGGCGACCAGCATGGGCTTCCAGCCAGCCTCGCTGAGCATCCGAGCCAGCTTTCCGCACGTGGTCGTCTTGCCGCTGCCCTGCAAGCCGCAGAGCATGATGATGTTCAGTTGGTCCCGGCGGAGGTGTAGCGAATGGTCCACCGGGCCCATGAGCCGCACCAGCTCGTCGTAAACAATGGCGACGATCTGTTCGCTGGGCCGCAGCGACTTCAGGACCCGCTCGCCGACGGCCTGCTGAGTCACCCGCTGGATGAAGTCGCGAGCGACGTCGTAGTTGACGTCGGCCTCCAGCAGCGCCTGCCGGACCCGGCGCAGACCCTCCCGGATGTTCGACTCCGTCAGTCGGCCCCGGTCGATGAACGACAGGGCACTCCGGATTCCTTGGGTAATGCTTTCGAACATGGTGTCTGCGTTGGCGTACCGAATCCGGCGTGCGTCCAAAACGGGCCGCCTTCGCTCGTCGCAGCCGGCAGGCCGTCAAAAGGATGCCGCGAAGAAAAGCCGTCCGTGCGTGAAACGCGGATTTTAGGCTACCACCG
>CAYSAG010000327.1:0-5683 GCA_964428935.1 uncultured Planctomycetaceae bacterium
GCACCCACGAGGGGTGCCCCTACGACCCGGGCACCCACAAGGGGTGCCCCTACGGTTTGCGGTGACGTGTGGGACAGCGTCCCTTCGGCGCGGACGCGTCAAAATGCGTTTCCACATGCCGGAGGGCCACGCTCGGTCGTGGCCGTGCGCGGCGCGGCAATCGGGGCTCGAGGGTCGGGACGTGGGGATGTGTCGAGAAGAGTCTCATGCTTTGGTGGGAGCTTGTCATGGGTCGGGTTTGTCGCGTGAGCAGTGGCGAGTGGAACGTGCGGAGCGGGCCGTGGTCGCGGCGAGCTGCCGGGTGGCTGAGTCGCGTCCGACCCACGTCGGCTGTGGTGCTGCTTCTGGTGCTGACAACGACCGGCCGCCTGAGCCAGGCTCAGCTCGTTCCCGACCACGACACCTTGCTGTTAGCCAACTTCGACCGGACGCTGAACGCCGACTACTCCGTGGGCTCGCCCGAAAGCACCGGTCGGGCCAAATTGGTCGAAGGCCGGTTCGGACGGGCGGTGGAACTGCGGTCCGGCGACCGGTTGTCGTTCGTGGGCAACGACGGAAACTTCAACGCGTCCGAAGGCACAATCGAGTTTTGGCTCAAGCCGCACTGGCCCGGCAACGACGGCCAGAAGCACTCGATTTTCACCTGCCGGTTCGGACAAAAGGGTTACATTAACGTCAATGTGGTCGGCAACAACTGCCTGGGCATTGCTCTTTCCAGCGGCGAGGGCGAGCAGTGGACGTGGCGACGGGCCGAGGCGAGGATTGACCAGTGGAAGCCGGAGCAGTGGCACCACGTGGTTTGCACTTGGGGGGACGGCCGTCTGTGCATTTACGTCGACGGCCGGTTGGGCCACCGAACGGCCGACGACGCTCGCATGCCCGACGCTCTTCCCGCCACGCTCCAGCTGCTCGGCTGCGACGCCGTGCTGGACGGCTTTCGGATTTCGCGGCGAGCGTACTCGGCCGAGCAAGTCCAGCGCGCGTTCCGCACCGCCGGTCAGGCACCGCCGTTCCGCTACGTCGAGGACGTTGCTGTGGGGCCGGACGGCCGCCCCGTGTTGCGGCAGCGCGTGCTGTTGGGTGACATTCACCTGCCGCTGGTTGCGGGCGAGCGACGGTTTGGAAAAGGGTTTGTTGGGCGTCCCGGTTCGGCGGTCAGCGTCGAATTGGGCGGCCGGTTTGCCGAGTTCGTGGCCGAGGTGGGCGTCGAGGCGTTTTCACCGCCGCAGGCCACCTGCCGGTTTGTCGTCCGAGCGGACGGTCGCACGCGGCACCAGACGCCCTGGGTCCGGCCCGGGCAGACGCGGCCGGTGCGAGTGTCGGTCCGTGGCGTGCAGCGTTTGGAACTGTTGGTCGAAGCGCCCTCCGCTTCCCGCTCGGCCGGTCAAACCTTGGGCGTTTGGGCCAACGCAGCCGTGGTGAAGGAGGGGGCCGAGCCGGTGTTTCCGCCGCCACGCCGGCTCAAACCGGCCACGCTGGAAATGTACCGCCGGCAAGCTCTGGCCGACCGGTTCGACTGCCAGCTTCCCACCAGTCGGCCGTTGTGTCTGGTGTCGAAGTTCTGGGAAGACGAGCTGGACCCGTCGCGGCCTCCGGCGCCCGAGCGGGTCGAGGCACCGCTCACCGTACTGGCCACGCCCGGCGAGTACGAGCCGGTCAGCTTTGTCGTCTACGCGCAAAAGGACCTGGCGCAGGTGCGAGTGGAGGTGGACGACCTGCGTGGGGAAGCAGACGCCGTGATTCCGGCCGACTGCGTGGAGGTGCGGCTGGTGTTGAGGTGCTTGATGCGTGAGGTTTACACGCGTCCGCCGGAGCGGTCGACGGTCGAGTCGCGGTTCCTGCTGCCGCTCGAGCCGGTGGACATTCCTGCCGGCACGCTGCGTGAGTACTTTGTGACGGTCCACGTTCCGGACGACGCGAAACCAGGCCGGTACCGGGCAACGGTGCGTGTCGCGGCCGCTGACGGGACGTCGGCCCAGGTGCCGCTCGAGCTGGAAGTGCTGCCGTTCCGACTGCGTCCGCTGCGAGAAAAGAAGTACGGCATTTACTACCGATTTCCGAAGGACGAGTCGGAGTGGACGAAGGCGGAGCTGGAGCTGCAGGACATTCGCGAGCACGGTTGCACGTTCCTGAAGACGCCGCTGGGTGTGCAGTTTGTGTTGGAAGACGGGCGGGTCCGCGTGTCGGTCGACCGTCTGCGTCGTGCGTTGCAGCTGCTGCGAAAGTACGGTTTCCGCGGTCCGCTGCCGGTCAGCACGGGGTGTCCCCAACTGGCCGGGCTGCTTCATTACGACCCGGTGGCGGACTACGAAGACCGAGCGGCTCGGGAGCGGTTCTTCCGGCTGGTGCGGCAGGGCATGGCCGCGCTGGAGCGGCTTCAGGCGGAGTTTCCGGAGTTCGAATTCCTGCCAACTCACATGGACGAAGTCTTCGGCCGCAACCGTTTGGACCGCTACATTCGGTTGACTGAGGCGGTGCGGGAAGCCACGTCGCTTCGCGTCTACATTACGTTGCACAACCGGCCGACACCCGCTGTGGAAGAAATGATGCGTCGGTGCGACCCGTTCGTCGACGTCCGTTGCTACAACGGCCACACCATGGACGACTGGATTCGCGCCGGCCACTCGTTCGAACAGCTGGCCGACGAACTGAAACGTTCGGGCGACGAAGCGTGGACGTACTACAACATTCGCGGCAGCTTTTTCAAACCCGAGTGGACTCGGCTGGTCAACGGCTTCTACCTCTGGCTCAGCCCCCTGAAGGCTCACGTTCCCTGGATGTACTACTCCGTCAAAGGCAACCCGCTGGACGACACGGACGGCGGCGGGCACGACTTCGTCTACGCTGTGCCAGACCCGCGGAACCCGGACCGGCTGATTTCCACGCGGCACTGGGAGGCGTTTCGCGAAGGTGTGGACGACCAGCGCTACCTGGGCACGCTGGAGGAACTGATTGCCGAACGGAAGGGCACGGACCTGGCCCGGCAGGCTCAGGCCTGGCTGGACCGGCTGCGAGCTCGTCTGCGACCGGACCCGGAAAAACTGCAGCAGGTGGAGGGCGAAAGCCCCATTTTGCGCACGTGGGCCGACCAGTTTGACGGACCACAGTACCGACGGTTCCGCCGCGACGTGGCCGACTGGATTGTGCGACTGCAGAGTCGGGACGCGGCACGCGGGACAGGTGACGCGGGACGTAGAGACGGGACATGAGACGCGGGACAGTGACCTGGGTCACCGCGTCCCTGAGGGGCGCTCGAGGGCCGCGCTTTGTCGTGGGTCCCAAGCCGCGGACCGGGACTTGAGCGCGCGGGAGAAACCGACGAGAACAACGCCGGCTGGCCTGCGTCGCGTAGCGACGCTCGGCCGGTAGCCCGGCGATTCATCGCCGGGGGTGGGGGAACCGAATTCCGTTCCTGCCCGTCGCGTAGCGACGGGGTGAATTGACAAGAGGGCAGCATGTGGTCAGACACGGCCCTTCCGATTGTGGCACGGGCGTGTGCGACGGTCTAAACGGCGAGGCGGGCCGTTCACCGCGTCGCTACGCGACGCGCCGGGTTTTGCCGGCACCGACTGACCGGGCGTTGAAACGCCCGGCTACCGGCACGCGGTCGCTCCGCGACCGACTCGGAGGTTCGGCCGTCCGGGCTGGACGCGCCCCGTCGTGGCCGCCGTGGTTCGGGACTCGGAATTCGGGATTCGGGACACGGAACGGGCGAAGAGGGACTGGAGGGCCACGCTCCGTCGTGGCCCCAGTCGGTTCGCGACTCGGGAATTCGGGACGCGAGAGACGAGGGGCGGCGTCGAAATCGTAGGGGCGGGCCTTGCGCTCGCCCAAATGCGGTGGCATTCACCGAGACGCCCACAAGAGGTGCTTGTACGGTTTGTCAATGACGTCCAACACCACCCGTTGGGGGCAGGTCTCGTGCCTGCCCAGCGGTGGCGCAGGACGGCTCGGGACGCGAGGGACCGCGTCCCTCCGACACGGACGCCTCAGAATGCGTTTCCACGTGCCGGAGGGCCACGCTCCGTCGTGGCCGCGGTCGGTTCGCAATTCGCGACGCGAGACGCGAGACGCGCGTCAGTTCTCGCACAGGTGAAACGAATTTGGAAAGAGCAGGGGAGGGCAGTCGATGAAGAAGCGACTTGGGAAGGCGTTGGGGGTCACGGCCGTTGTGTGTGCGCTGGCCGCCGTGCAGCCGTCGAAGCGAAGCGTGGCTGGGGAGCGTCCGGCTGGTGGCCGGGCGGTCACTCTGGCAACAGGCGGCTGGATTCGGCCGTGGCCCGAGAACCCTCGCTACTGGCAGTACAAGGGCAAGCCCGTGTTGCTGTTGGGCGGAACCAAAGACGACAACATTTTCCAGTTGCCGGATTTGAAACAGCATTTGGATGAGCTGAAGGCGGTCGGCGGCAACTACGTACGCAACACAATGAGCGACCGGAAGGACAAAGGCTTTGAAGTCTACCCGTTCAAGCGGCTGCCGAACGGAAAGTACGACTTGAACCAATGGAACGACGAGTACTGGCGGCGGTTCGAGAACCTGCTGCGTTGGGCGGCCGAACGGGACATCATTGTGCAAATCGAAGTGTGGGACCGTTTCGACTACAGCGACCACCGCGGCTCGGGCAACTGGTCCCGCCACCCGTACAACCCGAAGAACAACGTCAACTACACCGAAGAACAGTCGGGGCTGAAGACAACGTACAAAAAGCACCCGGGGAGGAACGAGCAGCCGTTCTTCTTCACCGTGCCGGCTCTTCAAAACAACCAAGTCGTGCTCAAGTACCAGCTCGCGCAGGTGGACAAGCTGCTGTCGTACTCGCTGAAGTACGGCAACGTGCTTTACTGCATGGACAACGAGACGTCTGGCGACCCGGAATGGGGAAAGTTTTGGGCGTTGCACATTAAGAAACGAGCGGCCGAGGCGGGCGTGCAAGTCTTCACGACCGAAATGTGGGACCAGTGGGACATTAAAGGCGACCAGCACAAGCACACGCTGGACCACCCCGAAATTTACGACTTCGCCGACATTTCGCAAAACAACCACAACAAAGGTCAGACGCACTGGGACAACCTGCAGTACGTTCGCGCGTACGTCGCTCGACACCCGCGTCCGCTGAACTGCGTCAAAATCTACGGGGCCGACACGGGCCGCTACGGCACGACACGCGACGGTTTGGAACGGTTCTGGCGGAACATCATTGGAGGGCTGGCGTCGTCTCGGTTCCACCGGCCAGACTCGGGGCTCGGACTGAGCGACCTGGCTAAAGCTCATTTGAAGAGCGCTCGACTGCTGACGGCCGAGCTGGACATTTTCCACTGCACGCCGGACACCAACGGCGAACTGCTCTTGGACCGCGAGCCGAACGAAGCGTACTTGACGTACGTGGCCGGTCGCCAGTACGCGGTCTACTTCCCAGACGGCGGCTCGGTCCGGCTGGACCTGTCTCGGGCGAAGGGACGGTTTACTGTGAAGTGGCTGGAAATCGGTCGCTGTCGTTGGCAGGCCGCTCGAGCCGTTCTGGGCGGCCACCCGGTGTCGCTCGAAGCACCGGGCAAAGGCCATTGGGTGGCTTTGCTGACGCGGGTCGAGCCGTAAGGGCGTGACCGAGCGTGGCCCTCGGGACGCGGGACGCGGGACAGTGACCTGGGTCACCGCGTCCCTGAGGGGCGCTCGAGGGCCGCG
>CAYSAG010000328.1:0-5660 GCA_964428935.1 uncultured Planctomycetaceae bacterium
GACCGATAAGTCTTCAAAGCTGAAGAACCCCTGAGACACCAACGCTTCAGCAAGTTCCTCCACCACATGGGGAACCTGAGAGAAAGCCGCGACCGAGCGGTCGAGCTGTTCGTCCAGCTCGTCCCGGGTCATCACCTCGATGTCCCAGCCGACCAGCTTCGACGCCAGCCGCACGTTCTGACCGCGTTTGCCAATGGCCTGAGACAACTGGTCTTCGCGGACCAACACAATGACCCGGCCCAGCATGGGACACAGAATGACGTCTTCCACCTCGGCCGGCTGCATGGCGTTGGGCACGAGCACCTGCAGCGAGTCGTTCCAGCGAACAATGTCCACCCGCTCGCCGTGCAGCTCGTCGACAATGCTCTTGATCCGCGACCCGCGAACGCCGACGCACGCCCCGACGCAATCGACGTTCGGGTCGTAGCACGAGACGGCCACCTTCGTCCGGTGTCCGGCTTCCCGAGCCAACGACTTGATTTCAATGATTCCTTCGGCGACTTCGGGAATCTCCATTTCGAACAGCCGCACAATGAATTCGGGGTGGGTGCGGGAAAGAATGACCTTGACGCGGCTGCCCGATTTCTTGACGTCAATGATGATGGCTCGGACCCGCTCGCCCACTCGGTGTGTCTCGCCCGGAATCTGTTCGCCCGCCGGCAGAATCGCCTCCACCTTGCCCAAGTCGACGTAGGCCGTGCGGCTGCCCCGCTCAATCCGCTTGACGGTTCCGGTCACAATGTGCCCGCGCAGGGCCGAGTACTCGTTGTAAAGAGCGTCCCGCTCGGCCTCGCGGATTTTCTGAATCATGACCTGCTTGGCCGTCTGGGCGGCAATGCGGCCCAGGATTTCGCCCAGCACATCCGGTTCGATTTCCTTGCCGTCGCAAATGACACTGGGCTCGCCCGTCTCTCGGTCGATGTGCGCGGCCAGCTCGTGGTCCTCGCCGAAATGTTTGCGAGCAGCCGAGAGGATGGCCTGTTCGATCCCCTCGAACACAATTTCCTTGTCGATGTTCTTGTCGCGGTGGATCGCGTCGACGATTCTGAGAACTTCCCTACCGTTCATTGTTCCTTTTCCTGCTGGGCGGCGGAGGTTGGCGAGCGGTTGGCCCGGCCCCACCACTGACAGCGCCCTTCGCTGCACCCAACTGCGTGTTTCGTCTCCGGCCTCTGCGTCGGCTTCCGCCCGCCCGAGCCGGTTCGGGCTGACTGTTCGACCCCGGCTTCCTTCGCCGACATTGGCACCTCGTCAAGACGTGCCGACCCGTCTTGCAGTCCCGACGGCATTCGCGACCAACCCGCGGCGGTCGACCAACCCGCACCAACCAGCGGTCGCGTTCCACTTCCTCTGCTCGTTCCAGCTCGAACAGCCGCCTCGGCTCACCGGTCGCCCAAAATGCGTTCTCCATTTACGAAAAAAAGCGGGAGCAACTCCCACTTTCCGCCAAAACGCGCCCACACGGTTTTGGCCTTCGCAGCGGTCCGAACGACCCGCCGGGAACTGGCAGCAGTGTTCAAGACGGTTGCCCCGCCTCGAATTGTTCCGTCACGTTTGCATCGCCGAAATCCTCGAAAAAAGCCTGGAATGTCAGCGAGCCCGCTGGACGAGCCGGGCTGCCAGCCCCCGCCCGCAGCGGATCGTACGTCCCGTTTCGTTCCACCCCGATTGGGGCTGGAACGGCCGCGAATCAAGTGGCACGACAAATGCTACGGTCGCAGACCAAAAGCATATTGACCAAAATGGTTTCTGTCAAGCAGCGGCGCCACCAGCGTTCCGTGTCGTCGGCTTCGGCACCTGTACACGTGCCGGGTCTGAGTCACGAACCGTTGCGGCCAAGAAGAGGCTGCTGAGGCTTCGGCCACCTCCGGACGAAGGCTCGCCCTCCGAGCCAAGCTGCCCGGCTTCGGCGTCAACCCGTGCCGTCTTCGTCCGACCGCCGCCCCGACACGAGCGAAGCGACCGGCGACCGCTCGGCCCCCACCGCTCCACTTCGGCTCCTCCCGACCGCCGCCGGCCACGGCGGAGTTTCCCGGCCCTTTTTTCGCTCGCCTTCGCTGCGTCAGACCTCTTCGATCTTCCCGCGCCAGGCCGCTTCCCGCCGCGACTTCACGTCTCGCACCGTAACGCACTGCGTTCCACCCCGCGTTGGCTGGGTTTCCGACGGTCGGTTTGCGACAATTCTCCGAAAGCGCCGCACCCGTGTGAGACGTCCAGTGCCGGTTCGGCCACAGCCGTGCGGGCCGGCACCCGGCCTCGGGGTGCTCACGGCCGCTCGTCGGCCACCGGCAATTACTGTAATTTGAAGTCGCCGTGCCAGCCCATTTCGTCCTTCGGAAGGAGCTGAAGACATGTCTGCAAGAGCCGTTTCGAATTCTCGACGCCGTTGGCATGAAGCGGTTTCGTTGCTTGCGTTGCCCTTTGAGAAAGGCCGGTCCGGACCACACCTCTCTTCACGACGTTCTGGCGTCGCCCATCGGGCCGGCTTGCGGCGAGTCCGCACAGAGGAACAGACAACCGCCGCAGTCCGTGTCGTCCGGCTGGACGGCCGCGTTCCCGCCGTCGGTCGTGGGTCGGCGCGAGCCACTCGTAAAGGTGACCGTTGCCGTCGCAGCCCCCGCGTTCGTCGAGGCCGGACGTCGCGACAATTCCGTCTGCTGGCGTCGGCCGTGGCTTTGTTTGCCACCCTCACGCTCGGAACTGCTTGGCAGACGCTCGGCTTGGCGGCCCCTCAGCTTCTCGGCCCGCTGCCCATTCGCCGCCCGGTCGACTCGCTGCAGCAAACCAAGAAGGACGCCGAAGACGCTTACCACCAAGGGGACTACGAAAAAGCCGAACGATTGGCCAACCACGTGCTGGCGTTCGACCCGACCGATGACGTGGCCTTGTACCTGAGGGCGAGTGCCCGCGTGGAGCTTGGTCGTCTGCGACGCGACGCCAAGTTGCTCCGTGATGGAATCGCCGACGCCCGCGAAGCCATTCGCCTGACCAAAACGAAGGTCGTCAACTACTACCTACCGTACCTTTACGGAATGGTGAGCTTGGCCGAGGCCGAGAACCACCGGCCGCACGCCGAGACGGCCCTCAAGGTCGCCGACGAGCTCCTGTCCCGCTCGTCGTTGACTCCCGAAGAGAAAGCAAACGTGCTGTACCAGCGAGCGGGCATTCGAGCGTACCTGAAGCAGACGGACCAGGCCATTGCCGACTACCGCGAAGCCATCCGGGTCTACCCGAGTCACATGGGAGCCTACTTGGCGCTGGGCGAGGCTCTGCAAGCGGCCGGCCAGACCAATGAGGCCCAAAAGGTCTTCGACCAAGCGGCCGACAGCTTCCCCAACTCGCCGCTGGTCTTCAACAACCGAGGCATGTTCTGGCAAAGACAGAACCAGTTGGAAAAGGCGGTCGCCGACTACACGCGAGCCTTGCAGCTGGACCCGAACTTCGCTGTGGCCTACGTCAACCGCGGCTACTGCCTGCTTCTGCAAGGGCAATTCGAGGCCGCCGAGGCGGACCTGACGTCGGCCATTCGAATCTCGGCGAACATGCCCTTGGCCTACAGCCTGCGCGGCACCGCTCGACTCTCGCAGCAGAAGCTCGAACAGGCCATCGACGACTACCAGCGCGTGGTCCAACTGGACGCCAACAGCACGGCGGCGCACGCCGACCTGGGTTTTGCCTACTTCTTTGCAGGGCGGTACCGCGAGGCGCTGAAGGAATTCGAAACGGCGCAGCGCCTACCGCCCGACGCGAAATTCTTGTCGGCCTGGCGCTACTGGGCTCTGGTTCTGGACGGACGCCGCCAGGAAGCCGAACGCTGGTGGCAGCAGCAGAGAGCGGCACGGGACAGCGGGCAGCCCGAAACGTGGCCCGAACGACTGACCGATTTCCTGGCCGGGCGCATCAGTGCCGAGCAGCTTCTGCAGACGGCTTCCGAGGACCCGAAACTGGCTCCCGCTCGAACCTGCGAAGCCCACTACTTCATCGGACTGAAGCTGCAACACCAGGGACGAGCGGCCGAAGCGCAAGACCACTTCCGCAAGGCTTTGCAGACGCAACAGCGGCACCTGTCGGCGTACCGAGGGGCGCGGATCGCCTTGGCGTCCGGTTCTGGGACCGGCTCCTGAAAGCGTTCGCTCCGCGCAGGCCGCTTCGCCCCCCTCTGCACAGGCCGGCGTCACCGTTTCGGCCGACGCCGAATTTAAGCGCCCAAACAGTTGAATCTCGTTTTGCGATCTGCGATAGTTCAAGCCGCTTGTAGCACTGTCGCCCGCCAGTTTGCGGCCGTCTCGGGCCGCGACGAGAAGCTTTCGCCAGAGGTCCGGGGGGTTCGGCGTGTGCGACTGCCGTCCTGCTCTGCCTCGGCGCGGTCGGACCGACACGGCCAGAAATGCTGAGGAGGGTGAGCGGTGGCGGGCGCAGGCTGTCTGCCTGGGGAGTCTTCTTGCGGTCTCGCTCCCCTTCATCCGTTTGGGCGTCAGGCGAGGGGATGCCGCCGAACGGGCTAGGATCCCATCGCGCTGGAGGCACACCTGCAGAGTCAGAGAGCAGCAAAAGGGAAGCGATGGAGCCTTTACTGGCCGCTCAATCCTTGGCGGAGTTTTTTGAAGAACATTGGCTCAGTGGATCCGCGACCCCGGGATTCGTCGCGCTGGCACTGGCCGCCTTCGTCCACGTGCTTCTGCTGGGGCTGTTCTTCGGCATCCCCGGTGGCCTGTTCATTTGGGGCGAACGAAAAATCGCCGGACGCATCCAAGACCGCCTGGGGCCCACACGGGTCGGGGGAAAGTTCGGGTGGCTGCAGTCAGTGGCCGACGGACTCAAGCTCATCCAAAAAGAAGACATTGTCCCCCGCAACGCCGATCCGGTTCTGTTCCGCTTGGCTCCTTACATTGTCGTGGCCGCGTCTTTCACGGCGTACGCCTTGCTCCCGTTCTCCGACGGGTGGGTCGCCGTAGCTGCCGACGCAGGCCTGTTTTTGGTGTTCGGGATTTTGGCATTGGAAGTCGTCGGGGTCATTCTGGGCGGCTACGCGAGCGGCTCGAAATGGGCTCTGTACGGAGCCATGCGAGAAGCCGCCCAAATGGTGAGTTACGAGATTCCCATGTCGCTGTGCCTCGTGGTTCCGGTTCTCTCGGCCGGCACCCTGAACTTGGCCGAAATCGGCCGACTGCAGTCAGGCTGGTTTACCAATTGGCTGATTTTCAACCCTTTCACATTCCTGGCGTTCGTCACGTACTTCACCTGTGCCACGGCCAGCTGCAAGCGGGCTCCTTTCGACCTGGCCGAAGCCGAAAGTGAGCTGGTCGCCGGGTTCATGACCGAGTACAGCGGCATGCGGTGGGCTTTGTTTTTCCTGGCCGAGTACGCCAGCATGTTCTTGGTGAGCGGACTGGCGGTGATCGTCTTTCTGGGAGGCTGGCATTTGGGTGTCCCGCTTCCCGACGGAACTTGGCCCTGGCAGTTCGTGGGCTTTTGCGTCTTCTTGCTGAAGACGTCTGCGCTGGTCATTCTCCAAATTTGGGTCAGGTGGACTTTGCCCCGGCTGCGAATCGACCAAGTCATGGTCGCGTGCTGGAAATACCTGTTCCCGATTAGCTGTGCGCTGCTGCTGGGAGCGGCGCTGTGGCCCCTGCTACTGGCGGCTTTGTTCGAACGTTCAA
>CAYSAG010000329.1:0-5606 GCA_964428935.1 uncultured Planctomycetaceae bacterium
GGGGTGGGGGGTAGGGAGACCCGCCGACCCTGAAGCCACTGGGAACAGTGGTGGACCTCCAAGCTATTGGGCACTGATGACACAATGACGTCTCTCATATAAAAGGCATGCCGGTCCGCTCCCAACCGCCGCATGGAATGCTACAGGTCGGACGCCAATTGCCGTAAGCTGCTTACGAGCAGGTCAGCTTCGCCGCGAACGAGCAGCTGGCGGAACGCGTGCTCGGCAATCTGAACCGCCCTCCGAGTCACGGCAATCTCCTCTTCGTCTTTGACCGCTCGCACCTGCGGCACCAACCCCGGCAGCGGCTGCAACCGCTGTCTCGACACGTGCTGGGTCAGCTTTTCGTAACGAGCCACCGACAGGACCGTGGGGTCAAACCCCAGCCGCTTGGCTTTTCGACGCCGCAGCTGAGCGGCCACCTCTTTCTCGTCTTCGGCCGGACGACTCGGGTCGGGGCTGTCGGTCAGCACGACTTCCGCGCCGGGACACTGCTCCGGCAGCACGTCTTGGAACATTCGGCGAGTCGTGACGACGGCCCAGTCGTCGCCGAACAGCAGCGTCTGGCACCCTTCCGTCGCTCCACACAGGTAACGCACGTCTGCGGGCGAGGTGGCCAAGAACGCGTCGACGGGTTTCTGCTTTCGAGCCTCACGCAGAACGGCTCGTCGTCGTGCCGCGTAGCGTCGGGCGTGGCTTTGAGCGTCACGGGCCGAAGTGCGCGTCGCGTGGGTCATGAAAGTTCGCCTCCAGGTTGTCGTTGCAGCCGCGACGCGCCGGCCGGCGGTGTGCTCGTCGAGACACGGCAGCGAACGCGGTGGAAGGCGCGGTTCGTCGTCGACGTCGCACCACAAAGCGGGCTCCGGAGCGGCGTCTGCCGCGGCTGGCAAACGGTCCATTCCCCACAAACTTTGACAGCCTTCCGCGCGGACTGTAATTTGCCTCAGTCAGACCTGTCAACGAACGCCAAGACACCAGCGGCGTGGGGAAGCAAGAGCAACGACAGCAAGGAGCCTGTCCATGAAGGTGGATTGGAAAGGCATTTTCCCGGCAGCCACGACCCACTTCCACAACGACGAGTCGCTGGACTTGTCCGGCACGCTGCAGCACCTGGACGCGCTGATTGAAGCGGGTGTGGACGGGGTCATTCTGTTGGGGACGGTCGGCGAGAACACGTCGCTGGAGTACGACGAGAAGTTGGAACTGTTGAAGGCGACGGTCGAGCACGTCGGGGGACGAGTGCCGGTGCTGACCGGTGTCGCGGAGTGTTCGACCCGACTCGCGTGCCGGTTCGCGGCGGACGCCGAGAAGGCCGGCGTCGACGGACTCATGGTCCTTCCCGCCTTGGTCTACAAGGCCGACCGGCAAGAAACGCTCGCTCACTTTCGGGCTGTCGCCCACTCCACCAGCCTGCCCATTCTGTGCTACAACAACCCCGTGGCTTACCAAGTGGACCTCACGCCTGACATGTTCGCCGAACTGGCGGACGAGGAGAACCTGGTGGCCATTAAAGAGTCGTCGGAAAACGTTCGCCGAATTACGGACCTGAAAAACATGCTCGGTGACCGGTACGTTCTGTTTTGCGGCGTGGACGACTTGGTCTTGGAGAGCGTGCTGCTGGGAGCCGTCGGCTGGGTGTCTGGGCTGGTCAACGCGTTCCCGCGCGAAAGCAAGTTGCTGTGGAACCTGGCCACCCGCGGCCAGTGGGAGAAGGCTCTGGAAGTCTACCGCTGGTTCACGCCGCTGCTGCACCTGGACACGGAGGTCAAGCTGGTGCAGTACATTAAGCTGGCGGTCGCCGAGTGCGGGTTGGGAAGCGAAATGGTTCGGCGTCCGCGGCTGCCGGTGACGGGCGAGGAGCGAGAGCGCGTTGTGGCTTTGATTCGCGAGAAACTGGCCACTCGCCCGACCGCCGAAGGCTGACCCCGCGCCAGTTCTGCACTCTCCAACGCAGTGACCCGCAATTGCTCGGACGAAGCACCAGTCGCTTTCGCGTCTGACGGACGCGTGAGCGGGCCGAGGGGGTGAGACCGTGAGCACCAACGGGTTGAGTGACCGCATTCGTGTCGTCGATTCCCACACGGCCGGTGAGCCGACTCGTGTGGTCGTTGAGGGCGGGCCGGACCTGGGCAGCGGCTCGTTGGCCGAGCGGCGGGAGGTCTTTCGCACACGCTTCGACCACTTTCGGTCGGCGGTCAACAACGAGCCACGCGGGTCGGACGTCCTGGTCGGGGCGTTGTTGTGCGAGCCGGTGGACCGGTCGTGTGTGGCCGGCGTCATTTTTTTCAACAACGTCGGCTACTTGAACATGTGCGGTCACGGAACCATTGGCGTGGCCGTCACTTTGGCTTACCTGGGACGCATTGGACCGGGCCGTCACCGTCTGGAAACGCCGGTCGGCGTGGTCTCGTTCGAGTACCACGGAGGGCACCGGGTGACGATCGAGAACGTGCCCAGCTACCGGCTGGCCAAGGACGTCGTGGTCGAGCTCGACGGGGGAGAAACGGTCACCGGCGACGTGGCTTGGGGCGGCAATTGGTTTTTTCTGGTCGAAGAGCACGGGCTGGAGCTGTCGTTGGCGAACGTCGAGCGGCTGACGGAGTTCACTTGGCGGATTCGGCAAGGGCTGAGGCGTCGGGGAGTTACCGGCGCCGACGGCCAGGAAATCGACCACATTGAACTGTTCGGACCGCCCCGCTCGCCCAACGCCGACGCCCGCAACTTCGTGCTGTGTCCGGGCAAAGCTTACGACCGGTCTCCGTGTGGCACCGGCACCAGCGCCAAGATTGCGTGTCTGATTGCCGACGGCAAGCTTCAGCCCGGACAGGTTTGGCGTCAGGAAAGCATTGTGGGAACCGTGTTCGAGGCGACTGGCCACGTGGTCGGCCAGCGGGTCGTTCCTCGAATTACCGGTGAGGCGTACATTACGGCCGAGGCGACGTTGATTCTGGAACCAGACGACCCATTTCGGACGGGAATTCGGCCATGACAAGCCGCAGGAAGGTTGTGGTGGTCGGCGGCGGAGTCATTGGAGCCGCCTGCGCTCACTACTTGTCGGAGGCGGGTTACTCCGTGACGGTCGTGGAGCAAGACCGTTTCGGCCACGGGTGCTCGTGGGCCAACTGCGGCTTCATTTGCCCCAGCCACGTGCTTCCGTTGGCCGAGCCGGGAGCGGTCGGGCAGGCGCTGAGGGGCCTGCTGCTGCCGAACTCGCCGCTGAAAATTCGCCTCCGCTTCGACTGGCGTCTTTGGGCCTGGTTCGTGCAGTTCGCCAGACGCTGCAACGAAGCGGACATGCTCGAAGCGGGCCGAGCGTGTCAGGCGCTGCTGCGGTCGTCCATGAGCTTGTACGAGCAGCTCATGGACTCGGGCGATTTCGACTGTCAGTGGCAGAAGCGAGGGCTGTTGTTTGTGTACCGGTCGCGCGAGCGGTTCGAGCAGTACGCCGAGACCGACCGGCTGCTCCGCGAGCAGTTCAACGAGCCGGCCGTCCGTCACGACGGCGACGCGGTGCGCGAAGTCGAGCCGGCGCTGAAGCCCGGGCTCGCCGGCGGCTGGCACTACCGAGACGACGCTCACCTGCGGCCGGACGAACTGATGAATTCGTGGCGACGGGTGTTGGAGCGGCGCGGGGTGGAGGTGGTCGAGCGGTGTTCGGTCACCGGTTTTGCCGGCACCGGCTCGGTGGCGCAAGCGGCTCAAACAGACCAAGGCGAACTGCCGGCCGACGTGTTCGTGCTGGCCACAGGAGCGTGGACGCCCCGGTTCGCTCGGCAACTCGGCTGTCGAATTCCCATTCAGCCAGGAAAGGGCTACTCGCTGACGACCACGTCGCCGGAGCCGGCTCCCCAGGTGCCGCTGATTTTTCCTGAGTGGAAAGTTGCGGTCACGCCGCTTCGGTCGGCGTACCGGTTGGGCTCGACCATGGAGTTCGCCGGTTACGACAGTAGCCTGCCGCCCAAGCGTCTGAAGTTGCTTCGGCGAGCGGCCGAACAGTTCCTGCAGGCGCCCTACGGCGAGCAGGAGTTGGACCGGTGGTACGGCTGGCGACCCATGACCTACGACGGCCTGCCGGTCATTGACCGGAGTCCGCGGTTCGAGAACGTCTGGGTCGCCGCCGGACACAACATGCTCGGCATGTCCATGGCCCCAGCGACGGGCAAACTGTTGGCCGAGCTCATTGACGGCCGACCGCCTCACGTGGACCCAACTCCGTACGCTCTCACGCGTTTCTGACAGCTTCGGCTGACTGACAGCTCCGGACGGACCACCGTGGATGTCCGCCGAGCTTTCTTCGTCAGCCGGCTCGTGACAAACGTTTCCAAAAGGCAACCACGAGACCCCAGCGGTCGAAACGGTCCAAATGCAGCGCCAAGACGACGAACAGCTCAGGCCTTCTCGCAGCCCCAGCGGAAAGGACGCAACCGGTGACGACCGGCCGGCCGGCTTTTTTGGTGCGGTTTCGGCCGTCGTTGCAGCCGTCTTGCTCTTGCGGTGTGCCTGTCAGGTCGGTGCGACGGAACCGCTCGGTGCACGTCTGCCGGTGGAGGCTCAGCAGGCCTGGAAGCACTACCGGCAGCAGTTCGAACAGTGGAAACGCTCGCTGAGCGGGACGGTCACTTCGGTCGGGAAAAGAACCGCACCGGTCGAGCGACTTCTCTGGGACTGGGAAATGGAGATTCTGACGCGCGACGACTGCTCGCGTGTCGTCGCGCCTCGGCAGCTCTACGTCGACCCGGACGGTTCTGTTCGCCGGAAAGGCCGAGAAGTCTACTGTCTGAACCCCGACTACGCGTTTGCACTGACCACGTCGACTGCTGAAAACGGCCACCCGCGCTTGCGAGTTTCCCGACTCGAGCGGACTGCCACCGCAACGTCCCTGCCGTTTCGCTTGCGGATGATTTTGGGGTGTCTCAAGTGGGCCTCGCTTGTCGACCTGCCAATGGTTGGCCTGCCCGAACTGTTCGCCGAACCGGCGTTCCGCGTCGTGTCAATCGACCGGCAAGGTGAGGAGGTCGTCGTCGAGTTCGCGTTGGACGGCAACGAAGACCGGCACTGGGGAATGACCTCCGGAAAGCTGGTGTTGGACCCGCAGCACGACTGGTGCCTCCGTCGCGCCGAAAGCAAGGTTTTCCTCGAGGGCGGCTGGGTGGACGTCGTGCAAACGTTCGAACCGGTCAGCAGCGGCTACGGCGACCTTCTCGTTTCTCGCCACACGCGGGTCGACTACCGAGCTCCCCACTACGGAGGGTTCGAAGACTACCTGCTCAACGTCCGGCGCAACGCGACGCCGGTGAGCGACGAAGAATTCCGCCTGTCGGCGTTTGGTCTACCCGAGCCTGCATTGGGCCGGACGAAGCGGCTCACCTTTGCAACTTGGCTGGTCGTCTGCAATGCCGCGTTGCTGGCGGTGGTTCTGACCGTGTTGTGCGTGGCTTGGCGACGCCGTCGCTGCCGCAAGCAGACGGAACCGGTGCCGCGTGAGCGGGTCGAGTGAGCCCGTTTTCGCCTGAACCATTGCCGTCGGCCGAGCCGGAAGAAATCATCAAAGAGACTGACGAATCCCGCTAACCGGCAAACACTGCCTTAGGACGCTGGCCGGCTTT
>CAYSAG010000330.1:0-5530 GCA_964428935.1 uncultured Planctomycetaceae bacterium
AGTTCTGGATTGACGTCGGCGGCACGTTCACCGACTGTGTGGTGCGACGTCCCGACGGCACCGTCGACACGCTGAAAGTGCTCAGCTCGGGCGTGACCAAGGGCCGAGTGGAGCGGCGAGGCGGGCCGTCGGCTTTTGTCGACACTGCTCGCTGCGGCGACCCGCCGGACTTTTGGCTGGACTACGAAGTGCGTTTTCTCGACGGTCGAGGAAAGGCCGTAGCGACCGGCCGCGTGCGTCGGTTCGACCACCGCTCGGGCCACTTCACGCTGGACGTCGCGCTGCCTTCCTCTGTCCAGTCGGGGACGAACTACGAACTTTGCGGCGGCGAGGAAGCTCCCATTCTCGCCATTCGACGGGCCTTGGGCTTGAAGAGGTCCGACCCCATTCCGCCCTGCCAAGTCCGCCTGGGCACGACGCGCGGCACCAACGCCCTGCTGACTCGGACCGGCGCTCGAACGGCTCTGGTCACCACGAAGGGCTTTGCCGACGTCTTGCTCATCGGGACCCAGGCCAGGCCGCAGTTGTTCGCGTTGACGGTGCGAAAGCCCGAGCCGCTGTTCGAGACGGTCGTCGAAATTGACGAGCGAATGGATTGCAACGGCCGCGTGCTGAAGCCAATCGACGAGCAACAAGTCCGACGCGAATTGCAGAAGCTCAAGCAAGCCGGCATTCAGTCGGTTGGCATTTGCTTGTTGCACTCCTACGCGAACGGGGAACACGAAGCGGTGGTCGAACGGGTCGCTCGCGAAGTGGGCTTCCAGGAAGTCAGCACCTCCAGCCGGCTCGCCCCGCTGATCAAAATCGTTTCCCGCGGCGACACAACCGTCATGGACGCGTACCTGAACCCGGTCCTTCGGCAGTACGTGGCCCGGCTGCGGCGAGCCCTGGAGTCGTCGGACGGTTCCGAGGCCGGGGCCGCGGGCGGCGTGGCCGGTCAGCACGAGAAACCGGACGCCGGACACGTTGTCGGTCGGAGCGAGTGGTCGCCACCAGCCGACCGCGCCAACCGTCCCCGTTCCTCTCTGAAAATCATGACCTCGGCCGGTGGGCTGGTCGACGCCGACCGCTTCGTCGGCAAAGACAGCATTCTTTCGGGGCCGGCCGGTGGTGTCATTGGGTTTTCACGAGTGGCTCAACGGGCCGGCTTCACCAAGTCCATTGGTTTCGACATGGGCGGCACCAGCACCGACGTGTCTCGGTTCGACGGGCGGTACGAGCTGGAGTTTGAGACGGAGAAGGCCGGCGTGCGTGTGGTGGCTCCCATGCTGGCCATTGAAACGGTCGCGGCGGGCGGCGGCAGCATTTGCGGCTTCGACGGAGTGAAGCTGTTCGTCGGCCCGCAGAGTGCGGGAGCGGACCCGGGGCCGGCGTGCTACGGACGCGGTGGTCCTCTGACCGTGACCGACGTCAACTTGTTCCTCGGCCGCATTCCGCCCGGGCACTTTCCTTTCCCGCTGGACCACGAAGCGGTCCGGCAGCGGTTGCAGGAACTGTGCGACCGAATTGCCCGTTCCCCCTTGGGCCGTCGGTACGAGCCGGTCGAGCTGGCTCAGGGCTTCTACGACATTGCCAACCAGAACATGGTTCGGGCCATTCGTCGAATTTCGGTGGCGAAAGGGTACGACCCGGCGGACTACGTGCTGGTGACGTTCGGCGGAGCGGGCGCTCAGCACGCCTGCGCTTTGGCCCGACTGCTCGGTTTCCGTCGCATTCTCATTCACCCGTTCGCCGGAATTCTGAGCGCTTACGGTTTGGGCCTGGCCGACGTCCGGCGGTTCGGTGAGCGGGCGGTCCTGAAACCTTACGGCGAGGAAACCCTGTCGGAGCTGGAAGGGGTGTTCGCCGAACTGGAGCGGTCGGTGCGGAGGCTGGTCCTGGCCGAGGGCATTCCGCCCGAGCGCATTCAACCGCCGGTGCGGTCGCTCGAAATGCGTTACGAGGGGGTGGAGGCGACGATTCAGGTAGTGGAGCCGGAGGACGGGGACTACGCGCGCCAGTACCAGCGACTGCACCAACAGCTTTACGGCTACGTCCATTCGGACCGACGGTTGGAAGTGGTTGCCGCGCGCGTCGAGGTCGTCGGCAGTTTGCCCGAGCCGCCCGAACCGGAACGGCCGCTGGTGCCTCGCAAGCCCCAGCCGGCCGAATTCACAGAAGCTTGGTTCGAAGGCCGGAAGTACCGTACGGCCGTGTTTCGTCGCGAGCAGCTGAACCCCGGGGACGAATGGGACGGCCCGGCCATTGTGTGCGAGCCCACCTCGACGGTCGTCGTCGACCCGGGCTTTCGAGCTCGCGTGCTGGAACGGGGCGAAATTCTAATCGAGGCCGACGGAGCAAGCCGAGCGAAGGAAGGCCGCCCACGGAACGACCGGCTGGCCGAGCCGGTTTCACCCGCGCCGGCCCGTCCCGCTCAAGCGCACTCCCGGCCGGCTCCAGCACGCGGCCCAAACAACGTCGAAACGGCCGACCCGGTGACGCTCGAGATTTTCAACAACTTGTTTGCGTCGATTGCCGAGCAAATGGGCGTCACGCTACAGAAAACGTCGTTCTCGACCAACGTCAAGGAGCGGCTGGACTTCAGTTGTGCCATTTTCGACGCCGACGGCAACCTGGTCGTCAACGCGCCTCACATTCCCGTCCACTTGGGGGCCATGAGCGAGACGGTGAAGCGCATTCTGGCCGACAACCCGGACTTGAAGCCCGGCGACGTTTACGTGACCAACGACCCTTACCACGGCGGCTCGCACCTGCCGGACGTGACCGTCGTCACGCCGGTGCACGACCGAGCCACCGGTCGCCTGCTCTTTTTCACAGCCAGCCGCGCTCACCACGCCGAAATCGGTGGAATCGTCCCCGGCAGCATGCCGCCGTTTTCGGAGAACTTGGCCGAAGAGGGGGTGGTGATTCGGAACTTCAAGTTGGTCGACGGCGGCCGGTCGCGCGAAGCCGAACTGAAACGACTGCTGTCTTCCGGGCCGTACCCCAGCCGAGCGGTTCGAGACAACCTGGCCGACATTGCCGCTCAGGTCGCCGCCAACAACACGGGCGCCCGTCAGTTGCACGAGCTGGTGGAGCGTTACGGGCTGTCGGTCGTGTTGGCCTACATGAAACACATTCAGCGAGCGGCCAGCGAGAAAATGCGGTTGGCGTTGAGCCGGTTGCCGGACGGAACCTACCGTTTCACTGACCACCTGGACGACGGCTCGCCCATTGCCGTCACGCTGCACATTCGGGGCGACCGGGCTCGGGTCGATTTCACGGGCACCGGCCCGGTTCTGTCGACCAACTTGAACGCCAACCGAGCCATTGTGACGGCGGCCGTTTTGTACGTGTTTCGCTGTTTGATTGACGAAGACATTCCGCTCAACAGCGGCGTGCTGGAGCCGGTCGAGGTGGTGTTGCCGGAGTGTTTGTTGAACCCGCCGGAGCGGTCGGACCCGTCGCTGTGCCCAGCCGTTGTCGGCGGCAACGTCGAGACGTCACAGCGAGTGGTCGACGTGTTGCTGGGAGCGTTGGGGGTGGCCGCGGCCAGCCAGGGAACCATGAACAACCTCAGCTTCGGCGACGAAACGTTCGGCTACTACGAAACGGTTTGCGGCGGAGCGGGGGCGACGCCCGAAGCCGACGGCGCCGACGCCGTCCACACGCACATGACCAACACCCGGCTGACCGACGTGGAAGTCATTGAGCGGCGGTACCCGGTGCGCGTGTTGGAGTTTTCCATTCGGCGAGGTTCCGGCGGACGAGGACGACACCGCGGGGGCGACGGAGTGGTTCGCCGGCTGCAGTTCTTGAAGCCGCTGCGCGTGTCCATTCTGTCGGAACGCCGCGGTCCGTACCCGCCGTTCGCTCTGGCCGGCGGCCAGGCCGGCGCTCTGGGGCAAAACCGGTTGCGACGAGCGGGCCGAAGCGACGACGAACTCCTGCCCGGCAAGGTTTCCCTTTCTGTGCAGCCCGGCGACGTGCTGACCATTCTCACGCCCGGCGGCGGTGGCTACGGCACTCCGTCGAGCTGAACGGGACGCCGTTCCACGCGACGCCCCAGCCCAGCGCGCTTCGACCGTCACTTCAGCCAACCACCTGCCACACGACCGTGGCCAAACCCAGCAAGGCACAGTAGACGGCAAACCAGTAGAGCCGTCCTTGAGCCACCAGGCGAATCAGCAGTCGCAGCGAGAGCACGCCGACGACAAAGGCCGTGACAGCTCCCAACAGCACGGGAACCAACTGCAAGTTCCCGGCTCCTTCCTTCCACACGTCCATGGCCGTCAGAAAGGCCGCTCCGCCAATGGCCGGCACGGCAATCAAGAAAGAAAACGTCGTGGCCGACTGTCGGTCCACACCGCTCAGCAACGCACCGGCAATGGTGCTGCCCGAGCGAGAAATGCCGGGACACAACGCCGCTGCTTGAAACAGCCCGACCACGGTGGCGCTGCGCGTCGAAATCGACTCCAACCGCTCCTTCGCCCGCTCCAAACGCTGTCCAGCCAGCAACAACACGGCCGTCACCAGCAGCCCGACGCCGGCGACCAGGGGCGTCGAAAAGGCCGTCTCGAAAACGTCCTTGAAAAGAACGCCGACCACCGCAGCCGGCACCGTCGCCACCACAATGGCCCAGCAAAGCCGCGGCCGTCGCAACAAGCCCCACAGCTCACGCCAGTAGACCACCAGAATCGACGCCAGCGTGCCGACGTGCAAAGCGACGTTCAACAGCAGGTTGTGCGACTCGTCCACCTGCACGCCCAACGCCTTCTGCAACAAGTCGCCAAAAATGACCAAGTGGCCCGACGAGCTGACGGGCAGAAACTCGGCCACTCCTTGAACGACCCCCAACACGAGGGCCTCGACCAAATTGTGGTCCAACGTTGCGGCTCCTTTGCACTTGTACACACAACGTCCGGCTTCTCGGGACGTCGCGGTTGTGTTCCAGGGACGTTTGGGTGGAGTTCTGAGGCACACCGGCACGGACCGGAGCCGCCGGGGGCCAGCACCGGTGCCGGCCCGGTTACTGTACGTCCGCCTCTTACCAAGACGGCTGGAAGCGGCCCCGTCGGGCCGAATCGTAGGCCAGAGTTCGGCGACGCGTCAAGTCGAAGTGTCAGTGGCGCTGGAACTTACGGCGAGACGGCCGTGGAAGCCCTTGGAGCGGGCCGGGGAAGTGGGTGAGGCGTGTCGGCTCCGGAACGCCGACCGCGCGGACGGACCGCTGGGGCAGCCGCGGTGGAACCGTCAGAACCGACAAACTCGCACTGGTCGCCGCAGTCTTGCCTTCCGGCAGAATCCGCAAAATTGTTGCAGCCGACCCCGGGGAAACTCCGAAAAAGTACCACAGGCACCGGGCCGTCCGTCCGCGCTGGCGGAGCGGGGCGGTCGTTGCTGCGCGAAGCGGGGAGCGGCACACGACCGTTCGGGCTCAGCCGGTCCGCTGACGGCGGCTCAGTGGACTGTGCTCCCGTGGAAGCGCTTGACCAGCCTCGCCCGCCTGCGGTCGCGTCCTTCCAGCCCAGTTGAGAACTCTCCCTCTTGG
>CAYSAG010000331.1:0-5525 GCA_964428935.1 uncultured Planctomycetaceae bacterium
CAGGCGAATGCCCCCTCATCCGCCCTTCGGGCACCCGCCGGGGGAGAAGGGACTGGATTCGGTCGTCAGGGGCCCGAGGCGGCAGTCGTCACGACTTGGTTTGTCCGGAGTCCGTCGTGCGCGGAGCGAAAGAGGGTTGCGAGCCGGCAGACTGCGCCGTTGACGTCGCAAGTGGACCAGCGTCTGAGTTGCGCGTGGCGAAATGCGGCGCGTGTGGCTGGCACGGCTGAGGTAGTACCAGTCCCAGAGCCGACGCCGCTGGAACCAACCGCTCGACCAGTTCCACGTCGTTTTGGACGCCGAATTTGTCGAGAATTCGAGCGCGGTGCTTGGCGACCGTCGCAAAGGTGACGCCCAGCTCGGAGGCAATGTGTTTCATTTCGTAGCCGCGTAACAGCAACCGCAGGACGTCGTGCTCTCGCGGCGTGAGTTCCTGGAACCGGTGTTTGACGTTCCGCACGTACTGGTCGTGCGCCACCGCACGCCGAATTGCCTCCACCAAGTCCTGCTCTCGAACCGGTTTTTGGAGAATGTCGAACACACCGAGCCGCACCGATTCAATGCACTCCGACAGCTCTGCGTAGCCTGTCACCACAATGACCGGCAGCGAACTGTTCCGCGCCGCCAGTTCGCGCTGCACTTGAGTGCCGGGAACTTCCGGCATGCGTAAGTCGAGGACCAGACAGCCCGGCTGGTCCTCGCGGTACGACCGAAGGAAATCTTCGGCTCGGACAAACGCCCGTGTGGGAAAGCCGGCGGCCCGAGCCATTCGCTGCAGAACTTGAAGCACTTCCGGCTGGTCGTCCACCAGGAAGACGGTCGGCACCGTTTGGAGCGAAGACTTGTCCATGTTTGTGCCCTGTTGAATTCGGTCGTTTTTTTTCTTGCTGGTGAACGTCCCTGGGAAATCGACGGCGACCCGTTCTTGCCCACCGACGGCTCTCCCGTCAATTGCCAGACGACCGCGGGCCGCTCGCCGCCCGGACCTGTTCCGCGTCTCGGTCCCCTCGCTCGCCGGAACCGACCACTTGGTTGCCCGTGGCCGCCCACCGAACTGGCATTTCCAATGTGAAGACGGCTCCTTTGCCAGGACCTTCGCTGTGGGCAGTCAACGAGCCGCCCATTTCTTTCGCGTGTAGCGCAGCGCTGTGCAGCCCGAAACCGTGGCCGTCCTTTTTTGTGGTGAAACCGTGGCCGAAAATGCGGGTCAGGTTTTCGGGCGAGATTCCCACGCCGTTGTCTTCGACCTGAATTTGGACGCGGTTCTCGCCGACCCGTCGTAGACGCACGGTCAGACGCTTGTCCGGTCGCCCGGAGTCGCGCAAAGCATGCTTCGCGTTGCTGATCAAGTTGACCAGGATTTGCATGACCTTCTGTTTGTCGACGAGGACCGGCGGAAGCGACTCGTACTCGCGTACAATTTCGATCTGCTCGCGGTCGATCGACGCTTGGTTAATTTGAATGGCGTCGTCAATCAGCTCAGCCAGCGACGTTTCCTGGACCAGTCCGCCTGCGCGGGCGTGCGACTGCTGCACGCGGATGATTTGCTTGATGTGGTCAATGTGTTTTTGCAGCGAGTCCAAATGGTTAATCACTTCCCGTTCTTGTTTGGCCATGAAGTTGGCCAGTTCGATGAGGAACGGAATCAGGTGTTTACCGCGCTGGTCCTTGGTCAGGAAATCTGCCAAGTCCTGTTGGTGCTGCAGCAGCAGGTCTTTGACACGCAGCATGTCGCGCACGCCGAGCTGGCGGACTTTTTCGGCAGCCAGGTTCGACGCGACGTTCACGCTGTTCAAGACGTTGCCGACGTTGTGGAGCACGCTGGTGGCAATTTCGGCCATGCCTGCTTCGTGAGCAGTACGGACCAGTTCGTCCTGTAATTCCCGCAGTTTCCGCTCCGTCCGCTCTCGCTCGGCAATTTCGTGGCGGAGTTCCTCGTTCGCTTCCATCAACTGGTAGGTCCGCTCGACAATTCGGTCTTCCAGCTGTTCGTAGGATTCTTGCAGGGCTTTTTGAGCCGTCTCGATTTCGGTCAGCAAATGGTTGAAGGCGTCGTAAAGTTCACCGACTTCGTCGCGGGACGGAGCCGTCAAACGGACGGAGAAGTCCTGCGTTTCGGAAATGTACTGGGCCGTCCGGGCCAGCTGCAGAATGGGCGAGGAAATCATTTTTTGAGCGTACATGGCCAGGACGGCCGAGAAGACGACGGACAAGACCACCACCAGGGCGACGGTCCAGGCGTAAGCCTTCATGTTGCCGGTGAGCCGGCGGGTGGAGACGCACAGCTGCAGGCGGGCAATGGTTTCGTCCGCTTCGCGCACAGGGACGGTCACGTGCATGATCGGTCCGTCGAAGACGCACCCGTTGTCTGGAGCAAGAACGGTGCTGCAGCCGGACGAGACGCCCGGCCCGTTGTAGCGGGCGAAGACCGTTCCGTCGGGCCGGAAGACAGTGGCGCAGTGAATTGACGGTTCCTGTTTCAGCGACGACAGAATTTCCTGCGCCGTGACCGGATCGTCGAAGACGACGGAGGCGGAAAGGTTGGAGGCGAGGACGCCGGCCAACGAAGAGAATTCGTAAATCATCTCCTTGCGGACGGCGCTGACGTAGTACGAGACGAAAATCACGCTGGACAACAGCAGCGACAAGGTGGCCGTCGTCGTGCCGAAAAGAATCAGCTTGTTGCGAATGGACAGGTCGGCCAGTCGACGGAACCACTCGGGGCGCCGCTTCTGCTCGGTCCTGGGCGGCACGCCGCGTCCCACTCGCTCGCTTGTCGCTTGCGTTCGTTTCATTCTCTTCCAGGCCACCCGCAGTGTCGCTCTCCCGAAAACGCTACGGTTGGGAAAATGCTTCGAGGTTGGCCGGGACGAGCCCGGCCAACCGTCGAAGCCTCTGCCAGGAGCGACAGAACTAGGGGAGCGTCGTCAGCGAAGTCTGTCAGAAGGGGGTTTGCCCACCGACAACCGCTCTGCCAATCGCCTCTGCCCGCTCGTTCCTCTCGACCCAAGCTCGGTTCTCTTCATCTGTGTTCCGGTCTTCCCTTTTCTTGGAGCTGACGTTGCCGTGTGGTCCGTTCTGGCCGTGTGACGTCGTCTCAGTAGTCGCCCGGTGGCGAGCGGGAAGGGGGAACCTGGTCCAGCCCGCCCAGTTCGTTACTGGCCACGACGACCCGTCCGACCTGGAGCAGCTTGGCGCTGACGTCCAGGCCGGCTTGCCGAGCCCGAGCCACATTGATTTCGAACCGGACCCGATTTTCCTCGACGTACATGTTGATCATTCCCGTCCGCTCGGCGAACCCGGTCGTCTCGCCGACCAACAGCACGGGGTGTCCGGCCGCCAGTTTCTCGGCGGCCCGAACCAAACGCTGCGGCGCGGAACGGGAAATGAACAGGATGTGTCCCAGTTGGATTTCCGACGGCTTCTTGGCCAGGCTGACCTCCAGTCGGCGGCCGTCGATTGTTCGGATTCGGGCGATTTGCTCCAGAATGTCGGCGACCGGGCTTTCCCCCACCACGACGATTCGAAAGACGCGTCCGTCTGCTTGGGGAGGTGTCCAGTCTTTCGGCCACCGAATGTAGCGTCCGAAGTTGTACAAGTACGCGGCCTTAATGTGGTATTCGCGGTTGATGTACCTCACTTGAGCGGACAACGATTCGCTCAACAAGACCGCGGTGGCCAGCGCAGCCAGCCCGGCCACGACGCGGCTTGCGACGCCGCGACGGCTGCGGAGGTCGAGCCAGTGAGTGGCCGGTCGGATTGTCCGGTGGCATGCAGGTTTCATTCTCGTGTGTTTGTCGAGGTTCGCATTTGCCGCCAGAGGTTGGTCGGGCGGCTGCGCCGCAGCTTGGACGGCGCCGGCGGACCGTCGTTCGTCCACCGACGGTCGGTCCGGTTCGAACCGCGTCGTTCCGGCCGCGTCGGTGTCGTGTGGTCCCCTTCGCACGAAACTACCGCCTCCAAACCACCTGAGCGTAGACCGCTCGTTGTACTTCCGAACCGGCGTACAACGTCGAAACGAACTCACGCCGGTGTCCGTCCAACAGGTTCTGGCCTACCAAGGCCAGCTCCAGCGAGTCGTCGTACTTCCAAGCCAGGCGCACGTCCAAGGTGAGGTACTCGCCGGTGTCGACGCCGGGCCGCACGCCGACGAACGGCCCGAGCCGCTCGACGTCGTCCACGTACCGTCCAATCAGGTCCAGCTCCCAACCGTCCGGCAGGTTCCAGGACGACTGCAGGTAGACCTGGTGAGGCGAAAAGCTTTCGAGGTCCATGTGGACGTAGCTGTAGACGCCGCGGAGCGTCCAGTCGGGAGTGACCTGCCACGTGGCGGTCAGTTCGGCCCCGTAGCCCCATTGCCAGCTCGATTGGTTGTCGGCCACCAGTGGCAAGACCGCGCCGCGCGGCGTCAGAAATGTGGGCTGAGCCGACCAGAAGACAAGGTCGGAGTAGCCGTTGACGAAGACGGCCAAGTCCCACGAGAACTCGTCGCTCGGTTGGGCTCGGTAGCCCGCTTCCAACGCCAGCAGCTTCTCGGAGTCGACGTTGCGGTTGCCGAACAGGGTCAGGTAGGTCGGCACGGGGCCGGGAACAATGCCGTAGACCAGTCGGAGGTCGTCGTTGCTGCGGGCCGGAGTTCGAACGGCTCGCGAGACCGCAACCCACGCCGTGTGCCGTTGGTCGAGGCTCCACAACAGCCGAGCCGTGGGTTGAACCTCCAGCCCCGTGAACGCGTTGTGTTCGATTTTCGTTCCCAGCGTCAGAAACAGTCGCTCGTCGACCAGCGTGATCTCGTCCTGCCCGAACCAACTGACTAGGTGGGTCCGGCGGCGTTGAGGTGTGAAGTCGAGCACGAAGGGGTCGGAGGTGGGCAGGTCGTCTTGGACAAACCGGTAGTGAGCTCCCCAGACCACCCGGTGCCGCTCGGCCGGCTGCAGCGTGTGGACGAATTCGACGTCAAACGTTCCCACTCGCTGCGTCAGGAAATGCCCGTGTCGGTTGGCCTGGTCGTAGTAGAGCTGCACCCAGTAGTGGCTCTGGTCGTCCACGGTGTGGGTCCAGCGAGCCAGGACGTTTCCGCCCTCGACCCGCTCGTCGTCGGCCAGTCGAGTCAGGAACGGCGGGTCGGGCACCCGGTGCCGCCAGTCGACACCGGACTGGCCCAGGTAGTAGTCGCCTTGGAGGGTGAATTCGTCGGCGGGGTCGGTGCAGTCCTCCGACTGCCAGTCCACACGGAAACCGAAGCGTCCCTGCCGCCAGTCGTCCGACGCGGCCGCCTCCGGAAAGCCTTCGTCGATTTCCCGGTGCTTCGCGTAGACGCGGTAGTAGACCCGCTCGCCCAGTTGACCGCCATACCGCACCGACGTAACCGCCTCGTCCACCGTGCCGCCCAGCGCGCTGACCAACGCGCCCTGCGGCTGGCTAGCCTTCCTGGCGACAATGTTAATGACGCCGTCGACCGCGTCGACCCCCCAAACGCTGGCCCCCCGCCCACGAATCCCACCAACTCGCCCCACCCCCCCCCC
>CAYSAG010000332.1:0-5523 GCA_964428935.1 uncultured Planctomycetaceae bacterium
AGTTCAGGAAGAACAGCAGCACGCCACGGCGGACGGCCGCCCAGGTCCAGTCGCGTGCCAAGCGGCGGTCCGGCTGGCCCGTTTTGGGGTCGCGCACGTGAATCGCTCGGTGCAGTCCCCACCCCGTCACGGCGGCCACGTGCTCGGGAAATTGCTCTTGTAGCTTCCGCAGCTCCTCGGTAGCCACGTCTCCCTTTCTGGCGGCTTGCTCCGGCAACGAGTTTTCCACCAGTGCCTGAATGTTGGCCAAGGCGGCCGCGCAGGAGACGGGATGAGCGGCGTGAGTCGTGGTGATTTCGCCGGGCGGCAGCAGGTCGAGCACTTCGGCGGGTCCCAGAAGAACGGCCAGGGGCAGTCCGGACGTCAGGCCCTTGCCCGCACACACCAGGTCCGGCTCCACGCCGTAGTGCTCGAACCCCCACCACCGGCCCGTCCGGCCGAAGCCGGTCTGCATTTCGTCGAAGACGAGCAACGTGCCGGTGCGGTCGGCCCAGCGGCGGAGGGCTCGGACGTAGCCGGTCGGCAGGGGCAAGGCGCCCCAGCCCTGAGCGGTTTCCATGAAGACCGCGGCCACGGTCTCCGGCGGCACCGGCAGCCGCTCAAACTGCTCCCGCACGAACTCGTCCCACTCCGACTCGCTCATTCGCTCGGCCCGCTGTTGCGCTTCGGGCGTCGGCGGCGCGGGCTCGTCGTCGCTCCGGCGGCCGGCCAGCACGTCCCACGGCAGCGGCACGTGGTGAATTCCAGCGTCCGGTTTGGGCAGCCACGGCTTGGCCGCCGACTCCCCGGACAGCTGGTGAGCTCCCAGCGTCCAGCCGTGAAAGCCGCGCGCGTGGGCGACCACGTGCCAGCGGTCCGCGTGGTCCCGGATTCCCCACAGACGCGACAGACGCAACGCACACTCAATCGACTCTGAGCCGACCGTCCAAAAGTAGGCCTTCTCGAAACGAGCCGGCGTCAGCTCCAGCAGCCGTTCGGCCAGACGCAGCCGAATTTCCGACGCGAAATTGAACTGACCCAATAACCCGCCCCCGGCCACGTGCTCCTGCACGGCCTGCCGCACCAGCGGGTGAGCGTGTCCGGAGTTGGCGAAGACGGCTCCCGAGCTGAAATCAATCCAGCAGTTTCCGGCTGCGTCCCACACCTGGTAGCCCTCGGCCCGCTCCCAAAGAACCGGCGGCTGGTAGCAATTGACCTGCGGAAACACCCGGGCCAAGGCCCGCAGTTGGGGCAACGTCTGCGGAGCCGGCAGGTCGGTGACGATTCGTCGGTGAGCCGTCTCGATGCGCGGACAAGGCTGAGGCTCCCACACGAACGAGTTGGACAGTCCGACGTCGCGAATTTGTGGTGTCGTAGTCACGGCTGTGTCAGCTCCTTGCTGGCCTCGTCTGAGCAAGTTCTGCGGGCGGGTTTGCGAAACGTTCGATCGTCGGTCGGGCCGTTCACGCTTCGTCGGCCGGCCCGTGCAGTCGGCGAAACCGTTCGTCCACGGCGGCCAGGGTCCGACCCAATTGGGCGCGAATGACCAGGTCGGCCAGCGCGTCGCGAGGCGTGGGGTCGCGGTTGATGATGACCAGTTTCGCTCCCGACTGCTTGGCAATGGCCGGCAGGCTGGCGGCCGGCTCGACGACCAACGACGACCCCATGGCCAGGAACAGGTCACAGTCCCGAGCCCACTGAACCGCCTCGCGCAAGACCGGCTCGGGCAACGCCTGGCCAAAGGACACGGTGGCGTGTTTCAGCCGGCCGCCACACTGAGGGCAGTCGGGCACCTGGCCGGTTTGCAGAAACTGTCGGACCAGCGGGTCGGCGTCGGTTCGCCAGCCGCAGTCCAGGCACGCCACTTCGCGCGCCGTGCCGTGAAGCTCCAACACGCGTCGGCTGCCGGCTAACTGGTGCAGCCCGTCGATGTTCTGAGTAATGACTCCGCGCAGTTTTCCAATTTCTTCCCAACGGGCCAATGTGCGGTGAGCCACGTTGGGCTGAGCTCGAACCATGCCGTCGTGGGCTTCGGCCTTCTGACGCCAGTACTCGCGGCGAGCCGCGGGGCTGCGCAGAAACTCGTCGAAGTAAACGGTCCGGTACTTCGACCAGACGCCGCCCGGCGAGCGGAAGTCGGGAATGCCACTCTCGGTGCTAATGCCCGCTCCGGTGAAGGCCACCGCGCAGTCCGCTTCGGCCAGCCACCGGGCAACTTGTTCGGCCTGAGCGTCCAGTTCGCTGGGTTGGTTCATGTCCGGTAGTGCGTCTTCGACAAAACACGGTTCGACTTCTCGCCCCGACGGGACGCGTGAGCGGCCGCGGGCCGGTTCGGTTTTCAACGCCGCTGGTTTGGGTAAACTGGGGCCCGGCCGCGGTGCGCCGTCTACCGGTTTGGTCGGTTCGACTGTCGAGCGTCTGTGCGAGACAAGCCATTGTGAGCGAACTCCGGGAAAATTTGAAGTTCGGCCAAGTCGAGGTCGAGGACACGCACGCCGAGGCGTTTTCGGCGTGGGCCACTCGCGTGCTGGTCACCGCGGCCACGGCCCGTTGGGCTCGCACGGCTGCCGTCGAGGCGACCGGCTACGGAACGAGCGTCATTGGCTGTGACGCCGAGGCGGGGGTGGAGCGGGAGTGGTCGGCGTTGGAGACGCCGGACGGGCGTCCCGGCGTCAGCGTGTTGTTCTTCGCCTTCCACCGCGACGCCTTGCAAGCAGCCGTCCGCAACCGCGTCGGACAGTGCGTGTTGACCTGCCCGACGACCGCGTGCTACAACGCTCTGCCCGCCGCCCCGGACGCGTCAATCGACGTCGGGGGCTGGCTGCGTTTTTTCGGCGACGGGTTCCAGCGGGTCGCCGAAGAGAACGGCCGGCGGCTGTGGCACATTCCGGTCATGGACGGCGAGTTTGTGTGCGAGGAGCGTTTCGGGACGGTCCGCGGCGTGGCCGGCGGAAACTTGCTGATTTGCGGCGTCGACCAGCAGGCGGCGTTGACCGCAGCCGAGGCGGCCGTTTCGGCAATCGAACCTTTGCCGAACGTGGTCACGCCTTTTCCCGGCGGTGTGGTCCGCAGTGGGAGCAAGGTCGGGTCCCGACGCTACGCCAAGCTGAAAGCCTCGACCAACGACGCCTTTTGCCCGACCCTGCGGGCTGTCACCGACTCCGCCTTGCCACCCGACGTCGGCGCGGTGTACGAAATTGTCGTCGACGGTTTGGACGCCGAGGCCGTCGCCAAGGCCCTGCGGGCCGGCCTGCACGCCGCCGCCCGGTGTCCGGGAGTCGTCCGAATCACGGCCGGCAACTACGACGGCCGCCTGGGCCGACACCGCTTCTACCTGCGCGACCTGCTGTGACCGCTCCGGCAGCGGCCACCGTTCGTCCGCCGCCGGTCGCTGCGTCAAAGACTCAGGCAACAACGCGAGAGGACCATGAGCGACAACCCGAGTTTAACGAACGGTGCCCTGGACAAACTCTCTGCTCAGTGGCGACGCAGCGTCACCCTCTTGTTGCTGGTGCTTTACGGAGCCGTCATTCTTGGTTCCATTTGCAACGCCCGCCCGCTGCTCAGCGCCAACGACCGTTCCCGCTGGTGCACCGTCTGGTCCTTGGTGGAACGGGGTACGTACCGAATCGACGAAATCGACCGAGTGAAAAAGTGGTCGACGATCGACAAGGTTCGACACGAAGGCCATTTCTACTCCAGCAAACCACCGCTGCTGCCCACGCTGATTGCCGGTCTCTACTGGCTGGTCAAGCAGACGACGGGCCTGACGCTGCTGAAAAACACCGCAGCCGTCACTCGAATCATTCTGGTGCTCGTCAACGGACTGCCCATGCTGGTGGCCTTGCTGCTGCTGGTGCGACTGGCCGAACGGTACGTGACGAACGACTGGGGGCGGCTGTACTTCGTGACGGCCGCGTCGTTCGGAACCATGCTGACCCCCTTCCTGGTGACGCTCAACAATCACACCGTCGCGGCTACTTCGCTGGTGTTCGCTCTGTACGCCGCCGTTCGAATTCTGGTCGAGGGGGAACGGCGAGCCCTGTACTTCGCTCACGCGGGCTTCTGGAGCGCCTTTGTGTGTTGCAACGAACTGCCGGCGGCCGTCTTCGGCGTGGCCATGTTTGTTCTGTTGTTTCGAGCGTCTCGGCGGCAGACCTTGCTCTGGTTCGTGCCCGCCGCGCTGGTGCCGTTGCTCGGCTTTTTCTACACCAACTACTTGGCCACGGGTGGCTGGAAGCCGTTCTACATGTACTACGGCACCGAGAAGTACCTCTACCCGGGAAGCTACTGGGCTCACCCCAAAGGCATTGACAAAGGCGGTGACTCACCGCCCGTGTACTTCTTCCACTGCACGTTCGGACACCATGGCATTTTCTCGCTGACGCCGGTCTTCTTGCTGGCCTTGGCTGTCTGGTTCCAGCCGAAACACACACAAGGTTGGCCGCTTCGGACCTTCGTCTGGCTGGGAGCGGCCATGACCGCGTGGGTGCTGGGCTTCTACCTGACTCGAACGGCCAACTACAACTACGGCGGAAACACATCTGGCCTGCGGTGGAGCTTTTGGGTCATTCCCCTGCTGCTCGTCTCGACCATGCCCGCGCTCAACCGCTGGTCCGACCAACCTCGGTTTCGGATGCTAGCCCTAGTGTTGCTGGCGGTGTCGGTGTTCTCGGCGTTTTACCCGTTGAGCAACCCGTGGCAGCAGCCGTGGCTGTTCCGCATTCTGGAAAGCGCGGGGTGGATTCACTACGGCTAGTCCGGCACTCGGTCGCCCGCAAGGTCGGCACCGCCAGCAGGCCAACACGTTGCGCGCGGTGCGACATGCCGGTCCGGGGCTGTAGAGCCCGGCCCCGGCGGCTGGCAGCGTGGAGAGGCGAGCGGACTGAGCGCAGCGCCGACCGACTCGCCCGACGGACGGATTCGGCGTCGAGTGCCGACCCACGGCACCCCGTCTCCCACTGCGATTCGTCGCTTTGTCACAGGTAGTTGTTTGCCTCCGTGAGGCGAACTGATGTGGGTGATCGGGGGGAAGTGAGTCGATTTCGCCCGTCATGGACACGGACGTCGAACGGACAAGGCGGGTTGAGCTGGACGAAGGCCGAGTCGGCAAGCGGGTCGCGGCGTCCGGACGCGCTCTGGGTTCGCCGGTCGACGAGAGCGTTGCTCAGCCAGCTTCGCCAGAAAACACAGCCGAGTGCGTAACGGGAGTCGGTGGTGAGCCGTCGCGGGGGGGCTCTGCTGGAGCGGCTGCACCAGCTGGAGCCGGCCAACGCGGTGCTGGTCCAACGCCTGCACCGGCTCGAGCGAAGGAACTCGCAGTTGGAGCAAACCAACACGGCCCTGCTCGGGCGGTTGCAAGGGCTCGAGAACCGCTGTCAAGCCGTGGAGCAGCGGTGTGAGCGCTTGGTTGCGCGGTGCCGGCGGCTGGAAGCGGAGAACGCTCGGCTTCGAGAGCAGCTCCGGCAGCGGGAGCCCGGTTGCGTCTCGAGAACGCCGCCTTGCGAAAGGAAGTGGCCCGTCTGTTCGAGAAGCTGGAGCGGG